>CAJXYI010000001.1 GCA_913063435.1 uncultured Actinomycetales bacterium
CCACCGACACCACCGCCGCGCAACGCGCACTCGAGGTCGGTGCGAAGGTCGTCTTGATGGCCAAGGCGGTTGATGGGGTCTATGACAGCGACCCGCGAACCAACCCGCAGGCCCGCCGATTCGATCGACTCACCCACGATGACGTTCTGGCTCGCGACCTGAAGGTCGCCGATGCGACGGCGATCAGCCTGTGCCGGGACAACGATCTTCCGATCCTGGTATTCGATCTGCTCGTCGAGGGCAACATCGCCCGCGCCGTGCGAGGTGAGAAGATCGGGACACTCGTCACTCGAGACGGGTCCAGCCAGCACACCGACGACGCCCCGGGGGCGGCGTCGACATCACATCGGGAGTCATCGTGAGTGAAAGCACCGACGAAGTCATCCTCGAGGCCGAGGAGAAGATGGATAAGGCCATCGAGGTTGCTCGTGAGGATTTCGCCACGATTCGCACCGGCCGGGCGAACCCGGGCATGTTCGCCAAGGTGATGATCGACTACTACGGCACGCCTACCCCGGTGAATCAACTTGCGTCATTCACAACACCCGAGGCCCGCATGATCATCATCACCCCCTATGACAAGGGGTCGCTCGCTGACGTGGAGAAGGCGATCCGGGATTCCGATCTCGGGGTCAATCCCACCAACGACGGCATGGTGATCCGCGTGGTCCTGCCGACACTCACCGAAGAGCGCCGCAAGGAATACATCAAAGCCGCTCGGCACAAGGCCGAGGAAGCGAAGGTCTCGATCCGCAACATCCGCCGCCACGCCAAGGACACCCTCGACCGGTTCATGAAGGATGGTGAGGTCGGTGAGGATGAGGTACGTCGAGCGGAGAAGCATCTGGACGAGGTGACCTCGGCCCACGTTGGGCATGTCGATGACATCTTGAAGCACAAGGAAGAAGAACTGCTCGAGGTGTGATGCCTCCAGTCCAGTTCGCTCACACATCACATGACCGAGGACGCTGCCCCGCGCAATAGAGCCGGACGCAACCTTCCGGCAGCGATCGGCTCGGGGGTCGTTCTCGGTGTCCTCGTCCTCGTCAGCCTGCTGTGGGTCAAGTGGCTGTTCGGTGTCCTCGCCGGGATCGTCCTCCTGATTGCTCTGCGGGAATTGGTCGGTGCTTTCGCGCAGCGGGATATCCGATTGGCGAGGACTCCGCTGTATCTCGCGATCCCCGTGGCGATGTCGGCGGCCTACCTGTGGGGCCCGACCGCCCTTGTGTTCATCATCGGTCTGGCATTCGTCGTGATCCTGTTCTGGCGGCTGCGCCGAGGAACCGATGGCTATGTTCGCGATGCCAGCGCCAGTGTCTTCGTTCTGGCCTATCTGCCGTTGATGGCCGGGTTCGTGATGCTGATGCTCGCAGCAGACGACGGTCCGGCACGCATCGTGACATTCATCGTGCTGACGATCGGCAATGACATCGGGGGCTATGCCACCGGAGTTCTCTTCGGTCGCCATCCCATGGCGCCGCAGATCAGCCCGAAGAAGTCATGGGAGGGTTTCGCTGGATCCCTCGTCGTCCAGTCGCTGCTGGGCATCGGCCTGTTCATCTGGTTACTCGACGCACCGTGGTGGCAGGGACTCATCATGGGTGCGAGCCTCACCGTTACGGCAACGGCGGGCGACCTCGCCGAAAGCGCCGTCAAGCGTGACCTCGGCGTGAAGGACATGGGCACGATGCTCCCCGGACATGGCGGGATCATGGATCGACTGGACTCCCTGGTGATCAATGCCTTCGCAGCCTGGGCGTTGTTCGCGGTGTTCCTCGGCCCGCCGCTGTTCTGACGAGGCAGGTGTGTCGTGATCGATCGGGTACCGAGGGAGTGCCGAGGGAGTGCCGAGGGAGCAGTGCGACCTGAGACACTGAGCGTATGCCAGCCCCCGGTGAACTGAGGTTCAGCGCGCCTCGACGTGGTAAGCCCCCGCGGCACCTGCTCGACATGGATCTGACGGGTCGACGCGAGGCGGTCGGCGAACTGGGGCTGGCGGCCTTCCGGGCTGATCAGGTGTCCCGGCAGTGGCTGTCTCGATTGTCCTTCGATCCCGAGGACTGGACCGATGTTTCCCCGGGCGATCGAACCTTGATCGAACAGGCACTGCTTCCGCCCCTGATGGATGAGGTGAACCATCTGGCCTGCGATGAGGACACCACGGTCAAGAGCGTGTGGCGACTGCATGATGGATCGCTGGTGGAGAGCGTCTTCATGGACTACGGCGATCGGGTCACCATGTGCGTGTCCTCGCAGGCTGGCTGCGGGATGAACTGCCCGTTCTGTGCGACAGGGCAGGCCGGCCTGACCCGGAATCTGTCGACCGCCGAGATCGTCCAGCAGGTTCTGGTCGGCTCGCGCTGGGTTCGCGATCTTCCGGATTCGCGCACCCGGGTGTCGAATGTGGTGTTCATGGGGATGGGAGAACCACTGGCGAACTATGCGGCGGTCGTGGCAGCGATCCGCCGCCTGATCGCTGCACCGCCCGAGGGCCTGGGGATGTCCGCGCGCGGGATCACCGTGTCGACCGTCGGCCTCGTGCCTCGCATCGATGATCTCGCCGATGAGGGACTTCCGGTCCGTCTCGCAGTCTCCCTGCACGCGCCAGACGATGAACTCCGGGACACGCTGGTGCCGGTCAATACCCGATGGCGGGTTTCCGAGGTGCTCGATGCCGCGTGGCGATATGCCCATAGCACCGGTCGCCGGGTGAGTATCGAATACGCCCTGATTCGCGATATCAATGATCAGGCCGAACGAGCGCGGATGCTCGTGGATCTGCTGCGCGGGCACCTCGTGCACGTCAACCTGATTCCGTTGAATCCGACGCCGGGATCCATCTGGACCGCATCGGATCCCGAGGTTGAACGCGAATTCGTACGCATCCTTCGTGAAGGAGGAATCTCGACCACGGTGCGCGACACCCGGGGCCGCGAGATCGACGGTGCCTGCGGACAGCTGGCTGCCAAGTCCTGACCTCGGGTCGTTCTCGATGCGCTAGCGTCGCCTGCCATGGGGATCGCCTACGACGAGGTCTATCGGCACAGCATCGCTGACCCGCGCGGATTCTGGGGCGAGGCTGCTGGATTGATCGACTGGACCACGACACCGAGCGTGGTCCTCGATGACGCGCGACCACCGTTCTATCGGTGGTTCGCCGATGGTGAGCTCAATACCTGCGCGAATGCGCTGGACCGTCACGTTGATGCAGGTCATGGTGATCGCATCGCACTGATTCACGACAGTGCGGTCACCGGTGTGGTCACACGCTTCACCTATGCCGAGCTTCGCGAGGCGGTGTCACTGTTCGCCGGTGTTCTCTCGGCACAGGGTGTCAGCGCTGGCGATCGGGTGATCATCTATCTGCCGATGGTTCCCGAGGCCATGATTGCGATGCTGGCGTGTGCGCGCATCGGAGCGGTGCACTCGGTGGTCTTCGGTGGTTTCGCTCCCGAAGAACTCGCCGCACGCATCGACGACGCGAAGCCGCATGTCGTCATCACGGCATCGTGCGGGATCGAGGGTCGACGCATCATCGAGTACAAACCCATGGTCGACGAGGCGCTGCGGATAGCCTCGCATGAGCCCGTATCGACGATCGTCTTGCAGCGCCCGCAGGTGCAGGCGCAGATGGGCGATCGGGATATCGACTGGCACGAGGCGATGTCGACATCGCAACACATAGCTCCGGTGACGGTACGTGCGACGGATCCGCTCTACATCCTGTACACCTCCGGGACGACGGGGCGCCCCAAGGGCATCGTGCGGGATAACGGAGGCCATGCGGTGGCACTGGCCTGGTCGATGCGCCATGTGTACGACATCGGCCCCGGTGACGTGTGGTGGGCCGCCTCTGATGTCGGGTGGGTAGTGGGTCACTCCTACATCGTGTATGCGCCGTTGATCGTCGGCGCCACCACGGTGATGTTCGAAGGCAAGCCCGTGGGAACGCCTGATGCGGGTGCGTTCTGGCGGGTGATCAGCGACCACGGGGTCAAGGGCCTGTTCACCGCGCCCACCGCCATCCGCGCGATCAAGAAGGAGGATCCGCAGGGAGCGTTGCTCGGCGATTACGACATGTCCAGTCTCGAGGCCCTGTTCCTGGCGGGAGAGAGGCTCGATCCGGATACCTACTATTGGGCCACCCGAATGCTCGATGTCCCGGTGGTCGACAACTGGTGGCAGACCGAGACCGGTTGGCCGATCGCGGCGAACCTGCGAGGGCTGGATCCCATGCCGATCAAGCCCGGATCGCCCACGGTCGCTGTGCCCGGGTTCGCTGTGCGCATCGTCGATGACGCCGGTGTCGATGTTCCGGAGAATGTGGACGGGGCCATCGTCATCGACCTGCCATTGCCACCGGGAACGCTACCGACCCTGTGGGGTGATGACGAGAGGTATGTCGCCTCCTACCTGTCGACTTTCCCCGGCTGCTACACCACGGGAGACGGCGGCTACCGCGACGAGGATGGCTATCTGTTCGTGATGGGTCGAACCGATGATGTGATCAATGTCGCCGGGCATCGGTTGTCCACCGGCTCTATCGAAGCCGTTGTCGCATCGCACCCAGCAGTGGCCGAGTGCGCGGTGATCGGTGTGCACGATCCCCTCAAAGGGCAGTTGCCGCGCGCTTTCGTCGTGCGCAAAGCCGGTGTCGAGATGGACGATGAGACCATTCATTCCCAGATCAAGGCTGCCGTTCGCGAGCGAATCGGTGCGATCGCCTCGCTCAAGGATGTCGTCACTGTCCAGGCCTTGCCGAAGACCCGCTCGGGGAAGATCCTGCGTAGGACCATGAGGGCGATCGCCGATGGTCGAGACGAACCAGCCCCCTCGACCATCGAAGATCCCGCGGTCCTCGAGCGAATAGCGCCGCTGTTGAGGTCGACGCAGTGACAGGACCCCTCGCCGGAGTCGTCGTCGCCGATCTGTCCCGTGTGCTCGCCGGCCCGTACGCCACCATGATGCTCGCCGATCTCGGTGCGGAGGTCATCAAGATCGAGCGCCCTGGCGTAGGAGATGACACGCGAGCCTGGGGTCCACCGTACGCCGACAACGGCCAGAGCACGTACTTCCAAGCCGTCAACCGGAATAAGACCTCGCGTGCGATCGATCTCACCTCGGTCGAGGGGCAGGAGAAGGTGCGGCAGATCATCGAGCGAGCGGATGTTCTCGTCGAGAACTACAAGCCCGGAGCGCTCGAGCGGCTCGGTTTGGGCTACGCCGATCTGCACGCCAGGTTCCCGTCACTCATCTACTGCTCCATCACCGGATTCGGATCAGACCGGGGCGCGGATCTGCCCGGCTACGATCTCCTCGTCCAGGCCATGGGCGGATTGATGAGCATCACCGGCCCTGGCCCCGACGAACCCACGAAAGCCGGCGTCGCGGTCGTGGACGTCATCACCGGCCTGCATGCCACCGTGGGCATCCTGGCTGCGCTTCGACACCGCGATGCGACGGGCGAAGGGCAGCATGTCGAGGTCAGCCTGCTGACCTCGCTGCTGTCGGCACTGGTCAATCAGGCATCGTCGGTGGTCGGCGCCGGTGTGGTCCCGCAGATCATGGGCAATGAGCACCCGTCGATCACGCCGTATGCGGTGTATCGCACCGCGGATCGCCCCATCGTGCTCGCCGTGGGCAACGATCGGCAATTCGCCGCGTTAGTCGACGTACTGGGGGTAGCCGAACTTGCCGTCGATGATCGGTTCGCGACCAATCCCGCCCGCGTTTCGCATCGCGAGGAGTTGACCGCGCTTCTCGAGCAGCGCCTGAAAGGCGCGGGTGCCGACCACTGGCAGGACCGACTGCATGCCGTCGGGGTCCCATGCGGTCCCATCAACGACATCGAGCAGGCGATCGACCTGGCGCAGCGGCTGGGTTTGCAGCCCGTAGTCGACGCTGGTGGTGTGCCCGGCATCACGAATCCGATCGGCTTCTCCGCCACACCGGCGACCTACCGCAGCGGCCCTCCGGATCTGCCCACCGAATAGCCCTCCGCCCGACCCGGCGGGGTCGACTGATGAGGGGAAGACGCAGGCGACGGGCTACCCTGGGAGCACACCCGAGGGAAAGGTCCGTCACATGCCGAAGGCGCCCGTTACACCGCTGGCCCTGCTCGATATCGACCACCTCCTCACCGAGGAGGAGCGAGCGATGCGTGATGTCGTGCGTGACTTCGTCGAAACCCGGATCAAGCCTGAGGTCGCCGACTGGTTCGAGGCGGGAACGATCCCCGCGCGTGAGTTGGCCCGCGAATTCGGTGACCTCGGTGTGCTCGGCATGCACCTCGAGGGCTATGGCTGTGCGGGAACGAATGCAGTGTCCTACGGCCTCGCCGCGATGGAACTCGAAGCCGGTGACTCCGGAATTCGCTCGCTGGTCAGCGTGCAAGGGTCGCTGGCGATGTATGCGATCCACGCCTTCGGATCGGAGGAGCACAAACAACAGTGGCTGCCCGGCATGGCGAAGGGAGAGCTGATCGGCTGCTTCGGACTCACCGAAGCCGATTTCGGTTCGAACCCATCGGGGATGCGCACCGCGGCCAAGCGCGACGGGGATGACTGGATCCTCGACGGCTCGAAGATGTGGATCACGAATGGCACCGTCGCCGATGTCGCGATCGTGTGGGCACAGACCGATGACGGTATTCGTGGGTTCGTCGTGCCTACCGATACACCGGGTTTCCATGCGAATGAGATCCACAAGAAGTTGTCCCTGCGCGCTTCGTTAACCGCGGAATTGGTCTTCGATAGCGTGCGGCTGCCAGCTGATGCGGTCCTGCCGGATGTCGTGGGTCTGAAGGGCCCGCTGTCGTGCTTGAACGAGGCCCGCTTCGGTATCGCCTACGGCACCCTGGGTGCGGCTCGAGACTGCCTGGAGACCGCTATCTCGTATTCGATCGACCGTGAGCAGTTCGACAAGCCGATCGCCGGATATCAACTCACCCAGCGCAAGCTCGCCGACATGGCCGTCGAACTCGGCAAGGGCATGCTGCTGGCGATCCACCTGGGCCGGCTCAAGGATGAGCACCGGGTCACAGCCGAGCAGATCAGCGTCGGCAAGCTCAACAATGCCCGGGAGTCACTCGCGATCGCGCGGGAATGCCGCAGCATCCTCGGCGGCAACGGCATCACGTTGGAATACCCGATCATCCGGCACATGAACAACCTCGAATCGGTGTTCACCTACGAGGGCACGAACGAGATGCACACCCTGGTCATCGGCCAGGCGCTCACGGGCATCCCGGCTTTCCGCTAGGAGCCGAGCAGGCGGGACATCCACCGGGCGCGGCGTGATTCGCGACCGGTGCGCGCCTCGGTCGCGTCGGCGCTCGTCATGGCGCGCAGGCCTGCGTTGACTCCGACCCAGCGCAGCGGCTCGGGTTCCCATCTCGGCGAGGAATGGTTGACCCACGGCAGCCGCGTGCGCTCGGTGTCCTGCTCGGTGATCAGCTCGGCCAATGTCCGCCCGCCTAGATGCGAGGTGCCAACGCCGTCGCCCACGTAGCCGCCCGACCACGCAAGTCCGGTGGATCTGTCCAGACCGCATGAGGCGAACCAGTCCCGCGGGATGCCCAGGGGTCCGCCCCAGGCGTGGGTGACCGACGACCCGCCGATCGCAGGGAACAGGTCGACCAACGTGCGCCACAACTCGTGGAATACCTCGGTATCCCGGTCGTACTCGGGGCTGATGTCCGAGCCGAAGTGATAGGGCGCACCGCGCCCCCCGAATGCCAGGCGGCCGTCCGCGGTGCGCTGGCCGTAGATGATGAGGTGGCGATAATCGGCGAACGTCTCCCGCTCGGCCAGGCCGATGCTGGCCCAGGTCGGATCGTCGAGCGGCTCGGTGGCGATCATGAGCGAGTAGACCGGGGCGAGGGTGCGCCGGTGCCCCGGCAGGTTCGCGGTATAGCCCTCGGTTGCGCGCACGACGATAGGTGCGCGAACGCTTCCCGCTACCGTTCGGATGATGCCGGGTTCCAGCGAGCGCGCCGGGGAGTGCTCGAATAGTCGGGCCCCCCGAGAGACAACGGTTGCGGCCAGGGACCGGACCAAACGTGCGGGATGGATGGCTGCACAGTGTGGTGTGTAGGTGGCCGCGAGTACATCGGTAGCGCCTATCCGTTCGCGGGCGGCATCGGCGTCCCAGAATGCATAGTCTTGCGCGCCGAATCCGAAGGATCGCCACGTGTCGATCTCGTCGCGTGCCCGCTGGACCTGAATCGGGGTACGGGCGGCCACGATCGACCCTGCGTGGGCGGCCTGGATGTCCCAGCCCTCGCGACGACTGGCGGCCAGGATGTCGTCCACGGTGTCGTGCATCGCCTGCTGCTGGGCGATGGCTTGATCGCGTCCATATCGGCGGGCGATGGCCGTCATCGATGCGGGGAACAGCGCCGATGCCCAGCCGCCGTTGCGGCCGCTGGCTCCGAAGCCCGCGTGCTCGGCCTCGACGAGGACGATCGAGAGCGAGGGGTCGAACTGCTGCAGGTAGTACGCGGTCCACAGCCCGGTGTACCCGGCTCCGACGATGGCGACATCGGCGTGGGTGTCGCCATCGAGCCGCGTGCCGAGCGGCTGCCCGAGGTGCTCGGGCAGGGTCGCCTCCCACAGGGAGGTCATGTCCGCGTCCACCTCCGCAGATACTGCGGGACGTCGGCGTCGCGGCTGAGATCGTCGGGCTCGGGTGTCCCGAAGGATTCCACGAGGGGCACGACACCGGCCCATACACGCGAATACACCGGATCGGCGAGATCCTCCTCGAGATCCTCCGGACCACCGGTGCGGACCTTGACCGAGCATTCGGCCAGCGGCAGCGACAGGGTCATCGTGGCCTTGAGCTCCTGGGCCGCCGGTGGTCGGATGTCGGCCCACCGGTCGGGCAGCAGGTGATCGCTGATCGCCCGCAGCGCGGCCAATTCCTCATCGCCTTCGAGCCGGCGGGCGGTGCCGAGGATCATCACGCTGCGGTAGTTCATGCTCGACTCGAAGGAGCTTCGCGCGAGCACGAGCCCATCGAGCAAGGTCACCGTCACACAGGTGGGTTGTCCTTCGGCGAGACGCTTGAACAATCGCGAGGCACTGGATCCGTGGAACACGACGTCATCGCCGAGCCGTGCGTATCCGACAGGCACGACGAACGGCTGGCCGTCCTCGACGACCGCGACATGCGCGACGAGGCCGGCGTCCAAGATCGCGTAGAGGGTTTCGCGATCTGTGACGCCACGCTCGGGGGCGCGTTTGATCGTCGTGCGTGGGCTGGTGCCCGGAGCCGGTTGCGTCACAGGATGTTCGACGCTTCGGTGAGGACCTGGCGCAGGATCTGCTCGACCTCGTTGAAATGCGACTGGTCGATGATGAGCGGCGGAGCGAGTTGGATCACCGGGTCGCCGCGATCGTCAGCGCGGCAGTACAGGCCGTTGTCGAATAGGGCCTTGGACAAGAACCCGCGCAGCAACCGCTCGGATTCCTCCTCGTTGAACGTCTCGCGAGTCTCGGTGTCCTTGACCAGTTCGATCCCGTAGAAGAACCCCGCACCGCGAACGTCACCGACGATCGGCAGGTCGAGTAGCTTCTCCAGGGTGCGGCGGAATGCGCCCTCATTTTCCTTGACGTGGTCGTTGATGCCCTCGCGCTCGAAGATGTCCAGATTGGCCATCGCGACAGCAGCTGCCACGGGATGACCGCCCCAGGTGTAGCCATGCAGGAACGCGTTCGTGCCGTGCTTGAACGGCTCGAACAGTCGCTCACTGGCGATCATGGCACCGAGTGGCGCGTAACCGGAGGTCATGCCTTTGGCGCAGGTGATGATGTCGGGGGTGACGCCGAATCGGTTGATGGCGAACATGTCGCCGATACGCCCGAAGGCCGTGATGGTCTCATCCGCGACGAACAGCACGTCGTAGGCGTCGCAGATCTCGCGGACCCGCTCGAGATATCCGGGCGGGGGAGGGAAGCAGCCGCCGGAGTTCTGCACCGGCTCCAAGAACACCGCCGCAACGGAATCGGCACCCTCGAATTCGATGGCCTCGGCGATGCGATCGGCAGCCCAGAGTCCGAATGCCTTCTCGTCGTAGCGGTATTCCTCCGGAGCCCGATAGAAATTCGTGTTCGGGACCTTCACGCCGCCGGGGACGAGGGGTTCGAAGGGGATCTTCGCCGGGGGGATGCCGGTGATGCTCAGGGCTCCCTGCGGCGTGCCGTGATAGGCAACCGACCGCGATATCACCTTGTGCTTGGTCGGCTTTCCCGTCAGCTTGAAGTACTGCTTGGCCAGTTTCCAGGCGCTTTCGACCGCCTCACCACCGCCGGTGGTGAAGAACACGCGGTTGAGATCCCCGGGGGCGTAGGACGCGAGGCGCTCGGCGAGTTCGATCGCTTTGGGATGCGCATAGGACCACAGCGGGAAGAACTCCAGCTCCTGCGCCTGGCGGGCCATCGCCTCGGCGAGTTCGGCGCGACCATGGCCGACCTGGACGACGAACAACCCGGCCAGACCATCGAAATAGCGGCGGCCCTGGTCATCGAAGATGTAGGGCCCTTCGCCACGCGTGATGATCGGGACATGACCACCGCCCTCGTAGACGGAGTGGCGGGTGAAGTGCATCCATAGGTGACGTCGAGCTCGCTCGGCAAGCGCGTCTGCGTTGCCCTCGGTCACATACTGCGGAGTGGTGGTCATGCTCTCTTCCTCGTTTTCGGTGCTTCGGTTTCCGGCACTGTCGTCGGCATCAGCGGGTTCCCCACGAATAGATCTGCTTACGCAATTTCAAGTACACGAACGTCTCGGTGTTGCGGACTCCCGGAACGGCTCGGATTCGGCGGTTGACGATCTCGAGCAGGTGGTCGTCATCCTCGGCGACGACCTCGGCCATCACATCGAACCCTCCCGCGCAGATGACGAGGTAGTCCACCTCAGGCATGTCCTCCAACTCGTCGGCGGCAGCCTCGACGTCCCCGTCGATGTGGATGCCGATCATGGCCGCGCGAGGGAAGCCGACCTGCAGGGGGTCGGTGACGGCGACGACCTGCATGACGCCGGTGTCGATCAGTCGCTGGACGCGTTGGCGCACGGCCGCCTCGGACAGCCCGACGACCTTGCCGATGGCCGCATAGGACCGGCGCCCGTCCTGCTGGAGCTGGTCGATGATCGCCTTGCTGACATCGTCGAGGCGCGCAGGGGTCGGCCTGATGGCACGTCGGGCAACCGCGGTCACCCCACCAGGATGCGGTATCGATCAGGGGAAAGCAAGTGAATCCGCGGCAAAATGATCATTCAACGACTGATTTCGTCGAATTCTGCCGCGATTCTCGACGAAGTCCATGGAATCCCGATAGCGTCGGCGGTAGTTCGGGCTGTCGACCGGACCGACCAGATCCCGCCAGACTCATCCGTTCCATCCCGACCCACCCGCACCGTCGCTGGGAGAAGGAGATCACCGTGGCCACCCGCGAAATCCGAAACGTCATCAACGGCGCATCCGTCCCCGCTGCCGAGGGCCAGACCATCGATCTGGTCGACCCGACCACCGGACAGGTCTTCGCTACGGCACCCCAGTCGGGTGCGCAGGACATCGACCGTGCCTATGCGGCGGCTGCCACCGCATTCGAGGGCTGGCGCGACACCGTGCCCGGGGAGAGGCAGAAGGCGCTGCTGGCGATCGCCGATCTGTTCGAGGAGCACGCCGAGGAACTCGTCGCATTGGAAAGCGAGAACTGCGGCAAGCCGGTTGCGGTGACCATGAGCGAGGAGATCCCGCCCATGGTGGACCAGATCCGGTTCTTCGCCGGTGCAGCCCGCGTGCTGGAGGGGCGCGCGGCCGGGGAGTACATGGCCGGTTTCACCTCGATGATCCGTCGCGAGCCGGTCGGAGTGATCGGTCAGGTCACGCCGTGGAACTACCCGATGATGATGGCCGTGTGGAAGTACATTCCCGCGATCGCAGCGGGTAACGCCGTCGTGTTGAAGCCGTCGGACACCACGCCTGCGTCGACTGTGCGGATGGCGGAGTTGATCAGCGAGGCCGAGATCCTGCCGCCGGGTGTGTTCAACGTCGTATGCGGGGATCGAGAGACCGGTCGCAGCCTCGTCTCGCATCCCACGCCCCAGATGGTGTCCATCACCGGATCGGTCCGCGCCGGCATGGAGGTGGCCGGGGAAGCGGCCCGCGACGTCAAGCGCGTCCACCTCGAACTCGGAGGCAAGGCTCCGGTTGTCATCTTCGATGACGCGGATATCGAGGCTGCAGCCGAATGGCTTGCGGTCGCGGGATATTTCAACGCCGGTCAGGACTGCACTGCTGCGACCCGCATACTCGTGGCGCCGGGAATCCATGACGACTTCGTCGCGGCGATGGCCGAGCAGGCCCGTGGTACCGCGACGACATTCGAGGATGGCCCAGGTGGTGAAGCGCTGGTACCTCCGGTCAATAACGCCGCGCAACTCGAGCGCGTGCTCGGATTCTTGCAGCGGGTGCCCGCCCATGCCGAGGTCGTCGTGGGCGGCAACCGACAGGGTGACCGAGGATTCTTCGTCGAGCCGACGGTCGTGTCCGGCCTGCAACAGGATGACGAGATGATCCAGAACGAGATCTTCGGTCCGGTCATCACGATCCAGCAGTTCACCGACGAAGCCGAAGCATTGCGCTGGGCCAACGGCGTGCACTACGGACTGGCGTCGTCGGTGTGGACCAAGGACTTCGGGCGTGCGATGCGCATGGCGAAGGGCTTGGATTTCGGATGCGTATGGATCAATACCCACATCCCACTGGTCGCCGAAATGCCCCATGGTGGGTTCAAGCACTCCGGATATGGCAAGGATCTGTCGATGTACGGGTTCGAGGACTACACGCGGATCAAGCACGTGATGGCCAGTCTCGAGAGCTGACGGCAGTCACTGATTGATGGGAGAACAGGTGGACACCCTAGACGTTATCGATCCGGCAGTCGGGACGCCGATTGCCACGGTCGAGCTCGCTGGTCCAGAGCAGGTGGATGCCGCGGTGCGCAAGGCGCGTGAAGCTTTCGCGGATTGGTCGAGGCAGTCACCCGGTGCACGTGGTGATGCACTGCTCGCACTCGCCGAACGTCTGCGTGCACGGGCCGATGAGTACGCGATGGTGGAATCGAGGCAAACAGGCAAGACATTGCGCATGGCGACGGAGTTCGATGTGCCCGGGTCCATCGACAATGTCGTCTTCTTCGCCGGCGCGGCTCGCATTCTGGAAGGGCGAGCTTCGGCGGAGTACGACCCCGATCACACCTCGGTCATCCGTCGCGAACCCGTGGGTGTCGTCGGCTCAGTGGCACCGTGGAACTATCCGCTGCAGATGGCGATGTGGAAGGTCCTGCCCGCCATCGCCGCGGGAAACACGATCGTGTTGAAGCCGGCGGAGATCACGCCGTTGACCTCGGTGATGCTCGCCGAGGATGCGCTCGCAGCGGGTATTCCCGAGGGTGTGCTCAATGTGGTGGTGGGCACCGGACCTGTCGCCGGTGAGGCGCTCATCAGCCACCCGGATGTCGACATGGTGTCCTTCACCGGCTCGACGCCCATCGGCAAGCGGGTCATGGAGGTCGCTTCGGCTCGAGCGGCTCGGGTGCATCTGGAACTCGGTGGCAAGGCCCCCTTCGTAGTGTTCGATGACGCCGATCTCGAGGCGGCCGTGCACGGTGCAGCCGCCGGTGCGCTGATCAACACCGGACAGGACTGCACTGCGGCGACACGGGCCTATGTCCAGCGACCGCTGTATGACGCGTTCGTCGCCGGGGTCAGTGACCTGTTCGCCTCGATCCGGATCGGCGACCCGCGTGACCCGGATATCGACATGGGATCGCTCGTGTCGACACGTCAGGCCGAACGCGTGGCGGGGTATGTGGATCGGGCCCGCGCCGATGGCGCCAAGGTGCGAGTGGGTGGGCAGGTCCCCGGTGGCGCACTCTCGGCAGGTGCGTTCTATCCCGCAACCGTCATCACCGATGCTGCTCAGGACTCCCAGATCGTGCAGGAGGAGGTCTTCGGACCGGTCCTCGTCGTGTTGCCGTTCGACTCCGATGACGAGGGAATCGCTCTGGCGAATGACACGCCTTTCGGGCTCGCGGCTTCGGCCTGGACCACCGACGTGTTCCGCGCCCAGCGTGCCCAGCGCGAGATCCGGGCCGGATGCGTGTGGCTGAACGACCACATCCCGATCGTGAGCGAGATGCCCCACGGGGGGATGAAACAGTCCGGTTTCGGCAAGGACATGTCGCTGTATTCACTGGAGGACTACACCATCGTCAAGCACGTCTCCTGGGACATCACCGGCCAGCCCAGGAAGCAGTGGCATCGGACGGTTTTCGCCGATCGGTCGGGCACGGATCGGTAACGACCGGGATGGTGAAACGACAAGGCGACACCTTGGCAACCAGAATGTGAATGATCGTGGCATGATGCGCCCGGGAACCGAAGCCACCGGGTGCGACGGGCCGACAGGACGCATACGTATGACCCGTACGTATGACCATACGAAGGAGATGACCACCATGACGAAGCGACCGTTGAGCCCTGAGGCTGCCGCCATCGTGCGGATGTCCCGCTCGGCCCTGTCCCGGCGACGCCTGCTCCAGGCCGCCGGTATCGGTGGTGTCGCTGCCGCTGCTGCAGCCTGCGGCGCCGGTGGCGGTGCGGATGATCCGACCTCGGCGGCTCCCTCTCCGACGGCTCCGGCGGATCAGTCCGATGCCGAGAAGGTCGTGCTGTGGTCCAACTGGGTGGAATACCTCGATGTCGATGAGGAGACCGGCGCCTACCCGACGCTCGAGCGATTCGAGGAGCAGACGGGGATCTCGGTCAGCTACAACGAGGACATCAACGACAACAACGAGTTCTATGCCAAGGTGCGCGCCCAGCTCGAGCAGGGACAGTCGATCGACCGCGACATCGTCGTTCTGACCGACTGGATGGCCGGTCTGTGGATCAACAACGGCTTCGCGCAGAAGCTCGATAAGAGTCTCATCCCGAACTCGGCCAACCTCATCCCGCGGCTGCAGGACGTGTCCTTCGACAGGCCGCGTGATTACACCCTTCCCTGGCAGGGTGGCTTCGCCGGATTGGGCTACAACGTGCCCGGTATCCAGGACGCGCTCGGCGTCGATTCCCTGACGAGCCTGGACCAGTTGTTCGATCCCGCGCTGCGCGGTCGCATCACGGTGCTGTCGGAGATGCGCGACACCATGGGCTGCATCATGGCCTGGCAGGGCAATGACCCGTCGAACTTCACCGATGACCAGTTCCAGCAGGCCATCGCGGCGCTGGCCGAGCAGATCGACAACGGCCAGATCCGCCAGGTCGCCGGTAACGACTATCTCGCAGCATTGGAGACCGGCGACGTGATCGCCGTCATCGGCTGGTCCGGAGACGTGCTCGCACTGGGCGAGGACTTCGGTTTCTCCCTGCCCGAGAGCGGCGGCACGCTGTGGACGGACAACATGCTCATTCCGTCGACGGCGACTCACAAGAAGAACGCCGAGCAGTTGATGAACTACTACTACGACCCCGTCATCGCTGCCGAGGTCGCGGCCTACATCAACTACCTGTGCCCGGTCAGCGGTGCGAAGGAGGCCATGGAGGCCATCGATCCTGAGCTCGCCACCAGCCAGTGGATCTTCCCGACCGACGCCGAGCTCGACGAAGCCTACGTGTTCATGGACCTCACCCTGGAGCAGGACGAGAACTACCAGCGCGAGTTCCAGCGGGCCGTCGGCCTGTAGTTTCCGACAGGGATCAGCGGGATTCAGCACGGGTAGGCACGGGTGATCCCGGTTGGTACGGACTCGAGGAGGACGTAGGTGAGCATGTCGTCGGGGTCGGCAAGCCTCGGGTTCGAGGTCAAGGACCTGGAACTGATCAACCTCACCAAGCGATTCGCCGATTTCGTCGCTGTCGACGACCTGACCCTGACGATTCCCGCAGGATCGTTCTTCGCACTGCTGGGGCCGTCGGGTTGCGGCAAGACCACGACGCTGCGCATGGTCGCCGGCTTGGAGGATCCGACCGAGGGGCAGATCCTGCTCGGGGGGGATGACCTCACGCGATTGAAGGCCTATCAGCGGCCGGTCAACACCGTGTTCCAGTCCTATGCGCTGTTCCCGCACCTGGACGTGTTCGAGAACGTCGCCTTCGGACTGCGGCGTCGAGGCATCAAGGACGTCTCGGCGGCGGTCACCGCCATGCTCGAGTTGGTCGAGTTGGGCAATCTGGCTCGGCGTAAGCCCGGGCAGCTCTCCGGCGGGCAGCAGCAGCGCGTGGCAGTCGCTCGCGCGTTGATCAACCACCCCGGCGTGCTACTGCTCGATGAACCCCTGGGTGCATTGGATTTGAAGCTCCGGCGGCAGATGCAGCTGGAATTGAAACGCATCCAGACCGAGGTGGGAACGAGTTTCGTCCACGTCACCCACGACCAGGAAGAAGCCATGACCATGGCCGACACCGTGGCGGTGATGAACCAGGGCCGCATCGAACAGATGGGTGCGCCGGTGGATATCTACGATCTGCCGCGCACCCGCTTCGTGGCGACCTTCCTCGGCCAATCCAATGAGGTGTCCGGCCGGGTGACGGGAACATCGGGAGGCGATCTGCTGATCGAAGGTGCGGGGTCGCGATTCACTCTGCCCGTCACTCGATCGGCGGTCGACACCGGTGACATTCTGGTGGGTGTCCGGCCGGAGAAACTGTCGATCTCGGCACAGGGCAGCGACATCGGTGACGATGTCAACTACGTCACCGGCAAGGTCACCGACGCTTCCTTCACCGGGGTGTCCACCCAGTATCTGGTGATGACGTCCTGGGGTGGGGAGTGGATGGTGTTCGAGCAGAACCGCAGCCTGGGTGGGACGTTGCGCCCCGGGGACGAGGTCACCGTTCACTGGCGACCCGAGCACACCTTCGGTCTCGCGGTGGACGGGTCTGCGGCGGAGTCGGCCTGAGTCATGCCGGCCATCGTTCCCACGACTACGACGAAAGCCGACGCCCCCGCGGCTTCAGCGGGCTCGTCGCAGCGGCGATCTCGCACGGCGTATCTGCTGCTCCTGCCCGGCCTGGGTTGGCTCGGTGTCTTCTTCGTCATCCCGATCGCGACGCTGTTCTTCACCAGCCTGCAGGCACCGGTGGAAGGCCGATCCGGGGTGTATCAGGCGGCATTCCAGATCAGCAATTACGCCCAGGCCCTCGGGGATTACTGGCCGCAGTTCGTGCGGTCGTTCATCTATGCAGGTATCGCCACCATCCTCGCCCTGATCATCGCCTACCCGCTGGCGTACTTCATCGCCTTCAAAGCGGGTCGTTGGCGCGCGATCATGCTCGTCTTGGTCGTCGCGCCGTTCTTCGCCTCGTTCCTCCTGCGCACCTATGCCTGGCGGACCATCCTGTCGGACGAGGGCGCGATCACCACGGCGTTGAATGCGCTGCACCTGCTGCCCGAGGATCGCATTCTCAATACGTCCATTGCCGTGGTGTTGGGTCTGACCTACAATTTTCTGCCGTTCATGATCCTGCCGCTGTATGCCTCGCTGGAGAAGATCGATCCCCGATTGATCGAGGCATCGGGAGACCTGTACGCCCGGCCATTCACCGGGTTCCGCAAGGTGGTGTTCCCGCTGAGCCTCCCGGGAGTCGTGGCCGGCACCCTCCTCACCTTCATCCCCGCTGCCGGTGACTTCATCAACGCACGATTGCTCGGTGCGCCAGGTGACAGCATGGTCGGGACCGCGATCCAGGTGAACTTCCTGCAGTTCCGCGACTATCCGATAGCCAGTGCCCTGTCCTTCATCCTCATGGCGTTCATCCTCGTCGTGGTGTTCACCTACATCCGGCGTGCGGGCACGGAGGATCTGGTCTGATGCGCTGGCTGCGACGCAACATCATCGGGATCATCGCGGTCCTCGTCCTGGTCTATCTCTTCGTGCCCATCGCGGTCGTGGCGGTGCTGAGTTTCAACCAGCCTGAGGGCAAGTACAACATCACCTTCAACGAGTTCTCGCTATCGGCATGGGCGAATATGTGCGGGGTTCCGGGGGTGTGCGAATCGTTTGCTCTCAGCATTCAAATCGGTCTCCTCGCAACGGTGATCGCCACGATCTTCGGCACGATGATCGCCTTCGCACTCGTGCGCTATCGCTTCCGCGGACGGGATACGACGAATCTGCTCATCTTCCTTCCCATGGCCACCCCGGAGGTCGTTCTGGGATCGAGCCTGCTGGCGCTGTTCTTGAACATCACCTTCCCGCTGGGCTTCTGGGCTGTGACGATCGCGCACATCATGTTCATCATCAGCTTCATCGTGGTCGCGGTGAAGGCGCGTCTGCAGGGGATGGATCCACGTCTCGAGGAGGCCTCGCGTGATCTCTACGCCAGTCCACGGGCGACCTTCCGGTACGTGACCTTCCCCCTCGTGCTGCCGGGCATCCTGGGTGCCGCGCTGCTGGGATTCGCGCTGAGCTTCGATGACTTCATCATCACGTTCTTCAACGCGGGCACCATGGTGACCTTCCCGGTCTACATCTGGGGTGCGGCCCAGCGCGGGATCCCGGTGCAGGTCTATGCCCTGGCCACGCTGGTGTTCTTCCTCTCTCTCGTCCTCGTCCTCGTCGTTCAGGGTGTCAACGCCCGTAGGCGACGCCGGCTCGAAGCCGCCGTCGCCGCCTCCTAGGCGGTGCGATCGTGGCCTTCAGCAACGTCATCTCCGATTCTGCACGTTCGTCCTTCGCCGACGCCGTTCAGCGGCCCTACTGGCTCGACCGACCCGATCGCCCCGACCCCCGACCTCGACTCCAGGCTCCCATCACCGCCGACCTCCTGGTGGTGGGTGCCGGCTTCTCCGGACTGTGGACCGCCTATGAGGCCGCCGTTCGCCACCCCGACCTCGACATCGTGCTCGTCGATGGCGGACAGGTCGGGCATGCGGCATCCGGCCGCAATGGCGGTTTCGTCGCGGCATCGCTTACTCATGGCCTGGCCAAGGGAATGGCCCGGTGGCCGAAGGAGATGCCCGAACTAGAGCGCCTCGGCCGGGAGAACCTCGACGCGATCGCCGCGACGGTGGCGGCTGAAGGTATCGACTGCGACTTCATTCGCAGTGGAGAAGTCGCCGTTGCCGTCGAGGGTTATCAGATCGATGACCTTGTCGAGACGGTCGAGCAAGCCCGCGGCCTCGGTGTCGACCTCGAACTGTTGAGCGCCGAGCAGGTGCGGGCGCGACTCGACTCGCCGACCTATCTCGCGGGAGTCGCCGACGCTCACGGCGTCGCGATGGTCGATCCGGCTCGATTGGCCTGGGGTCTCGCGGCGGCGTGCGAGCGCCGGGGGGTGCGGATCTTCGAGAACACCCCCGTGCGATCCCTCGGGCGCATCGGTGCCGGAGTGCTGGCCGGTACCGACCATGGCCGAGTGCGCGCCGGAAGGGTTGCGCTGGCGACGAGCGCTTACCCGCCGCTGCTGTCTCGACTCGGCAACTACATCGTCGCCGTATACGACTCGGTTCTCATGAGCGAACCGCTTTCAGCCGAACAGCGAGCGTCCATCGGCTGGCAGGGCAGGGAGGGTTTCGCGGACTCGGGCAACCAGTTCCACTACTACCGGATCACCGAGGATGCGCGGATTCTGTGGGGTGGCTACGACGCGTCGTACTACGGAGATATGGGCCCGCACCGAGAGAACAACCCTGATGCCTATGGTCGACTCGCCGAGCACTTCTTCACCACCTTCCCCCAGCTGACCGGATTGCAGTTCACGCACAAATGGGCTGGTGCCATCGACACCTGCTCGCGATTCAGTGCCTTCTGGGGGACGGCGATGGGTGGGCGGATTGGGTATTCCCTGGGTTTCACCGGTCTCGGTGTGGGGGCATCGCGATTCGGTGCCCAGGTGATGCTCGACCTGCTCTGGGGTGAGGACACCGAGCGGACCAGGTTGCAGATGACTCGCACCAAGCCGATCCCATTCCCGCCGAGGCCGCTGCGCGATGCTGCGATCGGTGTCACCCGCTGGTCGATCAACCGAGCCGATGAGAATTCCGGTAAACGCAACCTGTGGCTGCGAACGCTGGATCGCATCGGGCTCGGCTTCGACAGCTGACCCGGATTCGACAGCTGATCCAGAGAGGAAAGACCATGGGCATGCGAGTCCTGGCCATCGGGTCCGGAGGCGTCGGAACCTCTGCGGCGTTGATCGCTGCGCGTCGCGACTTCTTCGAAGCCTGGGTGTGCGCCGATTACGATGAAATCAGGGCGCGCCAGCTCGTTGATCGTGTCGGTGATCCACGATTCGCGAGTGCTCGAGTGGATGCCTCGAGTGCCGATGCGGTGCAGGCACTGTGTCAGGAGCACCGGATCACGCATGTGCTCAACGTCGTCGATCCGCGTTTCGTCATGCCGATCTTCAGCGGTGCGTTCGCTGCGGGATGCGACTATCTGGACACGGCGATGAGCCTGTCCCAGCCGCATCCGCAACATCCGCATGAACTCGCCTTCGTCAAGCTCGGTGACGAGCAGTTCGATCAGGGACCTCGATGGCAAGAGTCGGGCCACCTCGCGTTATGCGGGATCGGAGTGGAGCCGGGGTTGGCTGATGTTTTCGCCCGATACGCCTCCGATCACCTGTTTTCGCAGATCGACGAGATCGGAGTGCGCGACGGAGCGAACCTGGTGGTCAGCGGATACGACTTCGCACCGAGTTTCTCCATCTGGACCACGATCGAAGAGTGCCTGAATCCACCGGTCATCTGGGAGAAGGATCGCGGGTGGTTCACCACCGCTCCGTTCAGCGAACCGGAGGTGTTCGACTTTCCCGAGGGAATCGGGCCGGTGGAATGCGTCAACGTCGAACACGAGGAGGTGCTCCTCGTGCCACGTTGGATCGACTGCAATCGGGTGACCTTCAAATACGGCCTCGGCGATGAGTTCATCGAGGTGCTGCAGACCTTGCATAAACTCGGACTCGATCGCACCGATCCGGTGGATGTGCGTGGTGCGCGAGTGAGTCCGCGCGATGTCGTCGCAGCGTGCCTGCCCGATCCGGCGAGCCTGGGGGACCGGATGAGCGGATTGACGTGCGCTGGCACGTGGGTGACCGGAACCGGCGTTGATGGTGCACCGCGCGAGGCGTACCTGTATCACGTCGCCGACAACGAGTGGACGATGCGGGAATACGGGACCCAGGCCGTGGTGTGGCAGACCGCGATGAACCCGGTCATCGCATTGGAGTTGCTCGCGACCGGTGCGTGGCAGGGCGCAGGGGTGGTCGGGCCGGAGGCCTTCGATGCGGTTCCGTTCCTCGACCTACTCGCCGATGGCTACGGCCAGCACTGGGCCATCCGCGATCACTAGCCCAACCCTTCCCCACCCCGCATCCCCCACCCACCGTCCGAATCCCGCCCATCAGTTCTGCGTCTGAGTTACCTGAATGGTCGCTAACTCGATGAGTTAGCGACCATTCAGGTAACTCAGACGCGCAAGGAGTGGGTGGTGGGGTCAGGCCTGGAGGTCGCCGCGGGCGACGCTGATGGTGCTGTGCGTGGGATCACCGTCGAACTCCTCGGCGGAGATATCCACGATGCGGAAGCGATCCAAGGCGATCCCCGGGGGCAGCGGCAGGGTGCTCGTCTCACCCGGACCCACAGCGCCGAGGGACACCATGGCGGAAGCATCCTCGGTCAGCAGCCACACCTCGTAGTAACCCTCGGTGGCCGGCAGGCCTTGGAGATCGACGGTGACGCTGTCGCCGACATCGGTGCTCTGCACCCGAGCGATGCCCCTGGAGGGGAAGCCCGGGAGCGGTTCCAAGGATGCCTGCGCGACGACGGTGGGTTCGGTGTTCGATCCCTGGGTCCACACGACGCCGCCGATGGCTCCGAACAGCACGCCGACGGCGGCAGCCGCGGCCAGCCACGGCGCTGAGCGGCGCCGCAGCGGCACGACGACACCCGTGTCGTCGCTGCCTGCCGGGCCTTGTTCGGTGGTGGGCGATTCCGCTATGGGCGACTGCTGACCGGCTGACACCGGTGTACGGGCGTCCTGTGGGCGCTGCGAGGTCGCATCGGCACTGATCTCCGTGCTGATCTCCTCCCACACCCATGGAGCGGGGGAAGAGACATCTGCGGCATCGCCGCTGCGGGTGATACGCACGATGCGGCGCAGGGAGGCCAGATCGGCCTGGCAGGTGTCACAGGTGGCGAGGTGATCGGTGTCGATGTCGGTGCGCTCACCGAGGGCGGCGAGGGCGAGTTCCTCGGGATCGCAGTGTGTGTGATCACCGCGGGTCGTTTCCTGGCTCATCGTGGATCACCTCCCAACGGGTGCGTAGTCGGTTCAGGGAACGTCGGATGTGGCTTTTCACAGTGCCGAGCGGCAGGTCGAGTCGCTCAGCGATCTCGGTGTGGGTCAACTCCTCGTACAGGGCCAGGCGCATTATCTGTCCCGGGGGTTCACCCAACCGGGCGAGCTCGTCGGCGATGACCATCCGGTCCACGACGCCATCGAGCCCGGCAGCCGAGCCAACCTCGGGTGGATCACCATCGGGGACGGATCTGTCCCGTGCCCGCTCGGCCCATCGATCGGCGATGCGCCTTCGTGTGATGGTCATCAACCACCCCGGCAGTGATCCTGCGGCAGGATCATAGGAGTTCCGCGAGCGCCAGGCGGAGATAAACACGCGTTGGGTGACGTCGTCGGCCTCGTGCCCGTCTCCGAGCGCCCGCCTCGCAACGCTGTAGACCAGCGGCGACCAGCGACGGTAGACCTCCTCGAAGGCGACGTCACCGTCCCCGTTCGCCAAGGCCGAGGCGAAGTCCCGTCCGCTCGCTGAGTCATCGAGCTCGCGACGACGCTCGGGTTGGGCGCTCACACCCGCACCTCCTGCCTGCCGCAGACGTTCGACTCGACGGTCGTCGAGCCGGATCGTTCGGCGGGAGTCCAGCGAGGTCACGGTGGCCAACGCCTGAGATGAGGTCATGTGTCACCCCGTCGATCGCTCATGGCAACCGCCGTGATGACCACGTTATCGGTGTATCCCAGGGTGGTCGCATCGAAGGGACCACCGCAGGTGATCAGGGTCAGTCGGTGAGGGCCGGCCCCGGAGAACAGGTCGGCGAGCGGCACGACCTCCTTGTCGAAGGACTCACGGGCGACGACCTCGTAGCGCAGCCGCTGACCGTCCTCGGTCGTTACGACGATGCGATCGCCGAGTTGAAGGTCACCGAGGTTGTAGAACGCCCCGGCTCCCTGACGGACGCCATCCTTGTGACCCACGACGACGGTGGATCCGGTGCTGGCACCGGCGACCTGGCTGTACTGGTACCAGCCGGTGCGCAGGACATCGGTGGGTACCTCGACTTTGCCGTCACCGATCAGACCCACGATGTCGACAGGGGCATCGACACCGAGGCTGGGGATGGTGATCTGACGCGGGATCGCCGACTGGTCACGCAGGGGAATCTCGGTGGCGTCGACGCGATCGCCCAACCGGCGGACACCCTCAGGTAGAACCGGGGGAGCGTCGACTGATTCCGGCGACGTCTGCGGTGCGGTATCGGACTGGTCGGTGTCCGAACTTGCCGCGGGGCGGGTGCCCTGCGACGCGACCGATGAACCCGACCCCGCCGACACGATCACGGCGAGGCCGGCGATCAGCGCGATTGCGCTGAGCACAGCCACCACGATCGCGGGGCGGGGTCGGGTCATCGGGTCACGTTTCCTTTACTTGGTCCACTAACTCGTTACCAGGATGTGGTGCGTGCTCAGTTGCGGCTGGCCGACAGGCGCACGCCCGCACCAACGAGGCCGATCGCGGCGACGCCGGCCAGAGCCAGTGCCCACATGGGGGTGCCGGTGGTGGAGCCGCCGCCGGCGGGCACGACATCCGGGCCTGCACCGAGACCGGTGATGACCTGGGTGGCCAGAGCGAGGTTGCCCTCTTCGGCCGAACCCCACGCGTACACGATCGTGTTGGCGCCCTCAGCCAGGCTCACCGGCGCCGGGCCGATCGCGGTGGTGTCGGTTCCGGCGAGGTTCACCGCGGCCTCGTAGTCGCCCGCAGGAACGGTGGCCAGATCCTGGTTGGGGTTGGTCAGGTTGGCGAAGAGCACCGCACCATCGGCGAGCACATCGACGGCCGGGGCCGCGGCGACGTGGCGCACGGTCAGACGAGCTTCGCCCGCGGCGATCGGCTCGATGTCGTTGACGAAGACGTTCAGCGCCGGTGCGCCATCAGCATCCAGGTTCGCGGTGACGGTGGCGTTGATGCCCGCGGGCACCTCGACACCATCAGCGGACAGGACCGGGTCAGCGTCATCGGGGGTGGTGCCATCGGCGTAGACGGCCAGGTCGTAGCTGCCGGCCGGGACCATCATGGTCTCCAGCGTGCCCGGGGTGAAGTCGTCGATGAGCAGGTTGCCATTGGCATACACGTCGACCACGTCAGCGCCAGCACCCTCGGGGATGCCATGCAGGACCGAGACGGTCGCCTCGTCGGCGGCGGAGGCCGGGGTGATGGCCAGGGCGAAGCCGAGGGGGAGGGTCGCGGCGGCGGCGATCACGCCGGCGCGGCGGATGTTTCGGGTCATGGATGTACCTTCCGATAGGGATCGATCGCGAATCGATCGACTCTCTATCTGCTTCTTCGGTCGGAGGTGCCCCTACGGATGCACCCGGGACGAAGTTTTTTCCTTCGCCCCCTCCAGGTCCCACCAGATCGTGGCCAGGCGTCGGAGAGTGCCGCGATCGGCGGCCGTGACCGCCTCAGCGATCTCGTCTGCGCGGTCGACCGGCAGGCACAGGCGGACGCAGGTGGCCTCGGCCTGTGCGCGGGGATCGAGGGCGGTCCGCTCGGTGACGTCATCGAATTCGATCAGGTGTGCGTCATAGCCGGCCTCGCGGATGATCGCCAGGGCGTCATCGGCGGTGGGTGACGTGGGGCGGTCGAGGTCCCAGAACTGCTTCCACAGTGGGTTCATCCAGGTCAGGGGGTGGCGCGTGGGGAGCTCGAGGACGACGCGGCGGTGAGCGTGCTCGCTCAGGGCCTGGACGAATCCGGCCAGGTCGGGCACGTTGTAGGCGACGTGGTGGCACACGACGACATCGGCGATCGGCGTGCGTGGGGCCGCCTCGGGCCAGTCACCCAGGATCTCGGTGTGGACGACACCGCGCTGGTCTGCGGTGGCGGCGAAGGCCTCGAGCATGCCCTGCTGATGATCGACTCCGATCACCGAACCGGCCGGGGGGACGAGGGCGAAGGCAGCCCGGCCGCCACCGCAACCGACGTCGAGCACGCTGCCGTTTTCTGGGCCACCTTCGAGTAGCGCGTCGCGCGCTGCGGAGTGCGACGGGGAGTCGGGAACGGGGCCGTCGGGGGCGAGGAACTGCGCGACGGGATGGATCCAGGGGTTTGCCGGGGCCTGGGCCATGATCTCGTCCGGGATCGCCCAGGCCGCCAGATCCTGCGCCCACCTCTGCTGGATGGTGAGTGGGTCGTTCCGGTCGGCGCTCCGGCGGGCGGTGGTGGTTCGTTCGTCGGACATGCAGCCAGCCTAGGCGTGATTGCGGGGGTTGACCGGTGTCGGACCGGGGAGGTACCGTGATGCATCTATCGAACATCTGTACGATAAGCATCACGGGTCACCCCGTCCGATCCACCGGAGGTCGCCATGGCTGCTCCCGCCGCCACCCGTCAGCATTCGACGGCTCAGCATTCGAGCGGTCAGCACGCGATCGTCGAGCGATGCGCATCCGATGGCGCGCCCCAGCAGTATCGCGCGGGGGGCCGACACTACGTGGTGACCGAGGTGCACGGGCACTGGGTCACCGGCACCCCGTGGTGGTTGACCGGCCAGGACGTCGACACCCACACCTGGCGGGTGACGGTCGCTGCCGACTCCCCGCGAGGTTCCCGCGGCTCCGGCCGCGTGGTCGAACTGCGGGCTACCGGCAGCCACTGGCAGCTCACCCGCGTGGGAGGTGCCCGATGAGCGCCCCGACCGACCTGCTCATCGCGGCCCGGCGCGGATTGCTCGAAGCGACCCTCGCCGACACCGCGGCTGCCCGCTACGCCGCCGCCCACCTAGCCGCGCTGCGCGCTGCTGCCGCAGTCCTCGCTGCGCGGGCTCGACCGAACGGGCGCCGGTCTGGCCCGCGCAGCGTCTGGCTGCTGCTGCCGCGCGTGGCTCCCGAACTCACCGAGTGGGCCCAGTTCTTCGCCGCCGGATCAGCCAAACGATCCCTGGCCGGTGCGGGTGTCGCGGTGGTGAGCATGCGCGAGGCCGACGACCTGTTGCGCGATGCGCAGGCCTTCTGCGACCTCGTGGCCTCCACGGTCCCGGGGCAGGCGGTTCTGCCGGCGACAGGATGAGCGGTGCCCGCTAAGTCGACAGGGGGGCTGCCGTTCGCGCATCTGCATGTCGCCTCGTCCTTCTCGATGCAGTACGGCGTCACTTCACCGGAGGATCTCGTTGCACGTGCGGTGCAGCACGGTCAGTCCGCGCTCGCGGTGACCGACCGTGATGGGGTGCGCGGTGCCGTGCGGTTCGTGCGCGCGGCGGCCGCGGTCGGACTGCCCAGCGTGCTTGGTGCCGAGGTGCGCATCGCGCCGGCCACACCCCACCGGTCTCAAGAAGTGAGCACGGGTGGGCGGCGCACTCCGGTGCGCGGAGGGACCTGGCGTGATGTGCCCACCCAGCGGGTGGTTCTTCTCGCCCGCGACCGGCGCGGGTGGGCGTCACTGTGTCGGCTGCTCAGCACCGCCTACACCCGCGAACCGGCAGCACTCACCCTCGATGATCTCGCCGATCGTCACGAGGGATTATTCGTGCTGCTCGGCCCACGCAGCGATGTCGTCGCCGCGATCGACGCCCGCCGTTTCGATCTCGCCGAGCAGGCCGTCGCGCCCTGGCGGGAGATCTTCGGTGCGCACCTGCGCATCCAGATCACCTCTCATCGCCACGAACGCGGGGCCCTGTCCACCGCAACCGCCGCCCGCACCCTCGGTTGGGCGCGCGAGCGTGGCCTGGCCACGGTGCTCGCCCACGCGGTGCGGTTCGCCGATCCGGAACAGGCGCGCATCAGTGACATCCTCGATGCGGCCCGGCGTCTGGTTCCCCTCGATGTCCGCCATCGCGAACGAGTCAACGCGCAAGGATTCCTCGCCGACACCACCTTCATGACCGACCTCGCCGGTGAGATCGCCCGGGCAGCTGGTGCAGGCGGCGATGTCGCGCGAGGCCTGCTCACGGATGCGGCCGAACTCGCCGAGCAGTGCGCGCTCCCCCCTGCCGATCTGGGCATCGGCGAGGTGTTCGTGCCCGAGGATTCCCTCGTGCTGCCAGCCGGTGTGCACGATGCCGATGCGATTCTGCGGGCACGCTGTGTCGCAGGTCTGCCTCGATACACCGGAGCCCAGGCTCGCGAAGCCACCACTCGCCTCGATGCCGAACTGCGCACGATCACCACGATGGGTTTCGCCACGTACTTCCTCACCGTCACCGAGGTCGTCGACCTGGCCCGGGCCCGGGGCATCCGCGTCGCCGCCCGCGGCTCAGGAGCCGGCAGCCTCGTCGTGCATCTGCTCGGCATCAGCGGGGTCGACCCGATCGAGCACGGGCTGCTCATGGAACGTTTCTGCACCCCGCTGCGCCGCGAGCTGCCCGATATCGACATCGATGTCGAATCAGCACGACGCACCGAGGTCTACGACGCGATCCTCGAACGTTTCGGCACCGACCGGGTCGCCTGCGTATCGATGCCCGAGACCTATCGGGTCCGCCACGCCATTCGAGACGTCGGTGCGGCACTGGGCTGGCCGCCCGGTGAGATCGACATGATCGCCAAGGCATTCCCGCGGGTGCGGGCCCGGCAGGTGCGCGCGGTGCTCGCCGAATTACCCGAACTGCGCAACTCCGGTCTCGGTCGCCTCGCCGCTCGCGGCGAGTTGGACATGGTGCTCGATCTCGTCGAGGGACTCGATGGTCTGCCCCGCCACCTTGCGATGCACCCGTGCGGGGTGGTCATCTCCGATGCGAGCCTGCTCGATCGCACGCCGGTCGAACCCAGCGGCGCCGGCTATCCGATGTCTTCTTTCGATAAGGACGACGTCGAACACCTCGGTCTGCTCAAACTCGATGTGCTCGGGGTGCGGATGCAATCGGCACTCGCGTACGCCGTAGACGAAGTCGCTCGCATCGACGGTGAACGCATCGATCTCGATGCGATTCCCCAAGACGATGATCGTGCCTTCGCGCTCGTGCAATCCACACGCACCTTGGGATGCTTCCAGATCGAATCGCCCGGTCAGCGGGAACTCATCGGCAAGTTCGCCCCCGAGACGTTCCACGATCTCATCGTCGACATCTCGCTGTTCCGCCCCGGTCCGATCTCCTCGGACATGATCACCCCGTTCCTCGACGCCCGACACGGTTGGCGCGAACCGTCGTATCTGCACGACGACCTGCGCCCGATCCTCGCCGAGACCTACGGCGTCGTGGTGTTCCACGAACAGGTCCTACGCATCATCGCCACGATGACCGGATGCTCCCTGGCCGAGGCTGATGAAACCCGACGCAGTATGAAGACCCCCGATGTGCGTGCCGAGATCCAGCAGTGGTTCGTTCCCACCGCACGTCATCGTGGATACGACGACGCGACCGTCGATGCAGTGTGGGAGGTACTCGAAGGGTTCGCCTCCTTCGGCTTCTGCAAAGCCCATGCCGCCGCGTTCGCACTACCGACCTATCAATCGGCATGGTTCAAAGCACATCACCCGGCGGCGTTCCTCGCTGGAGTTCTGACCCACGATCCCGGCATGTATCCCAAGCGGCTCATCCTCGACGACGCACGCAACTTCAAGATCACGATCCTCGGACTCGACATCAATGTCAGTGATGATTGCTATCGCGTGGAGCGGGTGCCGAGCGGTTTCGGTATTCGTCTGTCACTACTCGATGTATCGGGCATGTCGGCCGAATACGTCGATCGCATCGTGGCGAACCGGCCCTATGCCGATCTGCCCGATTTCCAGCACCGTGTTGGATTGCCGTTAGCCATGACCGAGAAACTCATCCGTGCCGGAGCCTTCGACGATGTGTATGGGTTGAGGCGAGCGTCAGCCCCGCGCGGTGCCACTGGGATCACGCACCGCGATCTGCTGCTGCAGGCTGCCGACCTGGCTCGGGGATCCCATCGTGGTGAGCACAGGCAAGCGCAACTCGAACCGAGGGGATCCGTCGAACAGCTCAGTTTCGATTCCCTCCAAGCAGCCAGCTCAGTCGCGATGACCGAATCTGCACAGGCCCCTGTACAGGCCCCCGCACGGGCCCCCGCATCGACCGGACTGCCGGAGGTGACCGACGCCGAACGCGTCGAAGCGGAATTGCAGATCCTCGGACTCGACGTCACCCGTCACGTCGTGGACTTCCACGCCGAACTACTCGATCACCTTGCAGTGACCCGCTCCCGCGACCTGCTGGGATGTCGCACACGTTCCACCGTGCTCGTCGCCGGGACCGTGATCATGAATCAGACCCCACCGGTGCGCAGCGGACGTCGTGTCATCTTCACCACTCTCGACGACGCGACCGGTCCGATCGACATCGCGTTCTTCGACGATGTGCAGCACGCCTGTGCCACGACGGTCCTCACCGCTGACATGCTGCTCGTGCGCGGCATTACCCGACGTACCGGACCTCGGGGGATCTCCATCCGCGCCACTGCCTGCTGGGATCTCGATGAGGTGCAGCGCGTCTGGCGTGACGCGGGCCTCGCTGGTGTGCGCATGCTGCTCGGCGAGGGTCGCAATGATGATCGCAGCGATCATCGCGGTGTGGCGCACAATGGGGTTGTGCGTCATCCCTATCTGCTCCCAGGTTCTCGCTGATGAGTCGCCGGCAACTCGGTCGCCCCGCGGCCGCAGCGAACCTGGGGGACGACGACACCGACTGCACGATCTTGCACGTCGACATGGATGCGTTCTACGCCTCCGTCGAATTGATCGATCGCCCGGATCTGCACGGCCGGGCTGTCATCGTCGGTGGCGGTGAACGCGGGGTCGTGCTGTCGGCGACCTATGAAGCACGAGCGCTCGGTGTGCACTCTGCGATGCCGATGTCCCGCGCCCGCAGGGTTGCTCCCGATGCGCTCGTCATCACCCCGCATCACGAGCGCTACGCCGAGGTCAGTGCCCAGGTGATGGATATCTTCGCGTCCATCAGTCCGCTGGTCGAGCCACTCAGTCTCGACGAAGCGTTCCTCGATATCGCCGGTGCGCGTCGACGCCTGGGGGCACCCACGCGCATCGCGGAACTGATCCGCACCCGGGTGCACGATGAAGCACGCATCACCTGCAGTGTCGGCGTCGCGCATACGAAATTCATTGCCAAACTCGCCTCCACCGCGATCAAGCCCGATGGGCTCCTCGTCGTTCCCAGGGACGCGACATTGGACTTCTTGCATCCGCTCCCCGTGAGCGCACTGTGGGGAGTCGGTGACCGGACCGAGGAACGCTTGATCGCGCTGGGATTGCGCACCGTCGGGGATATCGCGCAGACACCGGTGGACACCTTGACCCGGGCGCTGGGTGCCGCTTCGGGGGAGCGGCTATTCGATCTCGCCTGGGGCCGTGACGACCGGCGAGTCGTTCCCGATTCACCCGAGAAGAGCATCGGGAATGAGGAGACCTTCGCCCGCGACATCGACGATCCCGTCCTCATCGGAGCCGAACTGCTCCGATTAGCCGAGAAAGTCGCTGCACGCGCGCGCGCACGTGGTCTGGCTGGGCGGACGGTGGCCATCAAGATCCGGTTCGCGGATTTCACCACCATCACCCGGTCACGGACCCTGACCACCGCCACCGATATCGGACATGAGATCCATGCCGTAGCCCAGGATCTGTATGCCGCACTCGGATTGCAGCGGGTCCGCATCCGCCTCGTCGGGGTTCGCCTGGAGGGTCTGGTCCCGGCGGGGGATCGGATCGATCAACTCAGCCTGCTGCCCGATGCCGAGGTCGATCCGGCCGACTGGCGGGCAGCTGAAACCGCCGCCGACGGGCTGAGGGCCAGATTCGGCCCGGCCGCCCCTCGTCCGGCCCGGTTGCTGCCTCCTCACGGGCAGTCCGACCGCCCAGGCGGCAGGCACGGGTCACCGGATGGTCACGATCACCGCGACGGCGCCTCGCGTGAGGGCTGAACGGCAGGTACTGTTAGACGTGCACTGACCTCAGGGCTGCCCGGCGTGGGTTACCCTGCCAGCACAGACGAGTCGCCACGGACAGCCGAGTCGCCACGAGGAGGACGCCATGCCGCTTTCGGAGCATGAGCAGCGACTGCTAGAGCAGATGGAGCAGGCGCTGTATGCCGAGGATCCGAAGTTCGCGACCTCGCTGCGCAGCAATTCCAGTGGTCGGGCGAGTCGAGGCCGAGCAGCACTCGGCGTCATCGTCTTTCTCGTCGGTGTAGCCACCCTGCTCGGTGGTGCCATCATCCCGCTGATCCCTCTCGGGGTCGCGGGCTTCGCCATCATGGTTCTCGGCGCGCTCTTGGCCTATCTCGGTCTGCGGCCCGGTCCGGCGGTGGCGCAAACAGAAGCCGAGCCGACAGGCGATGCTGCCCCCGGCGGGCAAGCCCCGGGCCGACCGAGCAAATCCAAGCCGGCCGGTGGGTTCATGGACCGTCTGGAAGATCGCTGGCAGCGCCGACGCGAACAGGGACCCGGCCAGGATCTGTGACATCTGCGGTTGCCTTGCGCAACAGCCCCCTTGTCGACGGAACGCCTCCCAGCTTCCACCACGAAGCGAGACGCTGTAGTGGGGGCTGCGACCTGCTGATCGACCGCTGCACTCGAGACAACGCGTCATTCAGGTGCGACGGCGAGGGTGTGTCGGCCGGTGTCAGAGTCGGGGCGTACCGGGAGTGCTCCAACCACCACAGCAGCCGCAGCAGGGATTCCCAGCCGGCCTGATCGAAGGCGACCTCTCGACGCAGCCATCCCGCATAATCCCGGGGAGTGAACTCCTGGGAGGAGCCGATCCCGAAACGACGTGCGGTGTCGTTGACCTCCTGCCATGCACCCTCGATCCGTTCAGCGGGGACAGGTGCGTGAGTGCGACGGCGACGACGCAACCAGCGCAGGACGAAGGGGCCGGCAATAGCACCGGTGAGGACGATGATGGCGATGAGCGGCCACACCGGAGGCAACGACGCCGACGGCGCGGCATTCGCACCCGGATCGATATCCACCGGTGGTGGAATCGGTGGTGCTGTCGGCTGCGGATCGGACTGGGGAGTGCGATCGGGAACATCGGAATACGACGGTGCGACTACTCCCGCATCCGTTCCATCGCTACGCGGGGTTGGTTCGAACCACACCCATCCCAGGCCGTCGAACCACAGTTCCGGCCACGCGTGAGCGTTGCGTCCCCGCACCGACCACGTGCCGTCGGCATTGCGGGTGCCAGAGGTGAAGCCGACGTTCACCCGAGCGGGAATCCCCAGGCTGCGGGCCATGAGCGCCATCGAGGCGGCGAACTGTTCGCAGTATCCGATCCGCTCGGTGAGGAAAGCCGATACCGGGTTGTCACCGCCGCCAGCGTCGAGACTGGTGCTGTACGCGAAACCACCGTCGACGGTGAACCACTTCTCCAGTGCCAGGGCCTGACGGTAGGGCGATGCTTCCCCTGCGGTCACCTGTCGAGCCAGGTCGGCGACCATGGGCGACAGATCAGCGGGCAGCTCGGTCAAGGCCGCGAGTTCAGCCGGCGGTGGACCGGTTGCCGAGCGCAGCTGGGCGCGGGTGGGTCGGATGTCGTACGCCGACACGGTGTAGGTGGCGCCGGCAGCCGAGACATCCTGACTGCTCACGGTCCGAGTCGCTGGGTCCCAGGCCCACTGGTCACTGAGATCACCTCGCACGCTCGTGGCGGCGAAGGGAACGGGAAGTTGTCGATTCGTCAGGTCTGCGACCGAGAGGGTGTAGCTGTGTACGGAGACATCAGTGCCCTCGTCTCGGACCGGAGGCGGCAGCGGTTGAGTGAGGGGCAGCCTGACGGCGGACTCGCTCGAGCGCCAGGTGACCCCATCGAACTCCGTCAACGTCACCATGCGCAGATAACCGGGATCGTCGTCATCTGTGGTGTAGCGCACGACCTCCTGGCTGGAGTTGTTGACCAGGCTGCGGCGCAAGGACACGAAGGGATCCAGGCTCACCGGTCCGTCACCGCTCGCGGTTCCGCCGGCGATGGCAGCGCCGCGACCGGTACCCCAGACCGGTTCGCTGAGCCCGGGGACAGCCAGCGGAGCCACCACGGCGATGGCGATAGCCGCACCAGCGGCGGCGATCACGCGTGGATCGAAACCCAGGGATCGAGCCGGTCGTTGATGTGCCTGCGGACCAGCGAAGCGACGGGATGCAGTCGAGGTACGCGAGGCGAACGGCCCCCAGGACAGGATGGTGGCCCGGGCATCGACGAGAAGCAGGGTCAGCCATCCGCTCGCACCGATCGGAAGCAGCCACCACGGCAGCCCGTTGGGAAGGATCGCGATCGGTAGGGAGGCCAGCACGAGCAACGGCGCCGCGGCGATGGCGGGCAGCCGCAGGGTGACGCCCAGGGCGTCCACGGCGATAGCGATGACCCCGACCCCGCCCGCAGCGAGGAGCATGAGTTCGGGACTCGTGGGAACCGGGGGGATGAGGACCTCGGCCTCGCTGATACCGGCCTGCGCCAAGGACCGCAGGGCATCGATGGCGGTGGGGCCGGGCAGTACCCACCATGTTGCTGAGGGAAGGACGAACAGCCAGGTGAGCATCGTCACCCACGCCAGTGCGGCAGCCACCGGATGAGCGACCGCGGGAAGGCCGAGGAACCGAAGCAGGACGCCGGTTGCGGTGATGGCGGCAACGACCAGCAGGACCGGGATGAGGAACGAGGCGCTGTCGAAGAGGGGAAGCAGCGTCAAGGATGCGGTCATCGTGGCGAGTGCTGCGGCCAAGGACGACCCCAGCCGGGCTCGACGCCATCGTGGGGTGGAAGCGGTGGCAGGGGGAGTCATCGGCGCCCGGCCATGGCATCGGTGGTGATCTCCCGCAGGCAATCCGCCCAGGCGTGCGACACGACGTCTGAGTTCGCAGCCTCGAATCGGGGGAGCGCGGCGGCCTGCCATCGTCCCGTGCGCGCCGCCTGCAGCGCGCTCGCGATGCTGCTTTCCTCGCCGGACCATTCGGCCGGATCGATCACCAAGGCGACACCCAGATCGGCACTGCGCCGTGGGTGCTGGGTGGACAGCAGGCTCTCGATGTCCCCGGTCGCCGCCACGATAGCGACGACAAAATCGGCGTTCCACGTCTGCGTCGTCGCCTGCTGGCCGGTGAGATTGTCTCGCGTGTCGATGACAGCCAGAGTGTCCAGGAGCAATGCCTGTCCCTCCCAGCCGCTCAGGCGAGATGTGAGCGGTTTGCCATCGAGGCCGACCACACTGATGTCGAATCCCGAATTCAGAAGGTGTACACCGACACTGGCGGCCGCGCTCAGTGCGTTCTCAAACGACGCGTGGGGCCCTGTGCCGGCATGAGCGCTGCGCCGGTCGTCGATGATGATGACAGCCTGTCGAGTCCAGGGTTGCTCTTCTCGTCGCACCATCATCTGCCCCGCGCGTGCGCTCGCTCGCCAGTGCACGCGGCGCAGGTCATCGCCCACGCGGTATTCGCGTGGAACGACGTCGTCGTCCCCGCGGGCTGCGAGTGCTGCCAGGGATGCATCGCCTCGTCCGAGATGCTCCGCATGGGGACTTCCCGCTGTCAGGGGCACCACCCGTGGCGTGACCAGGACGGCATCGACACCTCGAAATGATCGACGCAGGCGAACGAGGCCGAGGGGGTCGGGAGCGATCACCGAGAGAGGGCCGATGGTGAAGGCACCGCGACGTTGTGGGTGCACAGTCGTCACGATCCGACGCTGTTCGCCGGGGGCGAGAGCCGGGGTGATGCGGCGCGTGGTCTGACCCATGGAGGCAGGGATCGCATCGGCGAGCAGCAGGGTCGATGTGCGCCGGTGACCGACGTTCTCGATCGTGAGGATCAGTTCGGCCTGGTCACCGACGCAGATATTCCGGTCGGTTACCTCACGGGTGCAGCCCAGGGCGAAACCCGTGCGTGCGACGAGTGCCAGGGACACCAGTGGCAGGAGGATGGCGACGAGGCCTACGCTGAGCAAGTCGCGTTGACCAGACAGAACAGCGCCCATACCCAAGCCCAGGCCCACCGCGATGAGGCCCTTACCTCGCAGGGTCAGGCTGTTGACGAGGACGCGCGCGCGCAACATCTATCCGGCCGGCACCGGCACGGTTTGCAGGAGCGAGGAGATGACCTGGGTGGAGTCGATGCGCGACACCTGCGCGTCGGTCGTCGTGATCAGCCGATGCGCCAGAACCGGTGCGGCGAGTTTCTGCACGTCATCGGGAAGGACGTAATCGCGCTGGGACAGGGCCGCCTGAGCTCGCGCCGCGCGCACCAGGTGCAGTGAAGCGCGTGGTGAAGCACCGAGTCGAACCCGTGGATCGGTTCTCGTCGCGTGCACGAGATCCACCACGTAGCGTTGGACGGCAGGGGATACGTGGACCCCGCGGACGGCGTCGACCATGGCCTGGACATCGGCCGCATCGGCGACCGGTGAGATGTCGGCGAGGGGATCGCTGCTGCCGTGACCGGTCAGCATCGCCATCTCTGATTCCGCGTCGGGGTATCCCATCGTGATGCGCGCCATGAATCGGTCGCGCTGGGCTTCGGGCAGTGGATAGGTGCCTTCCATCTCCGCGGGGTTCTGCGTGGCGATGACCATGAACGGCTGAGCCAGCAGGTAGGTCGTTCCGTCGACGGTGACCTGACCCTCCTCCATGCACTCCAGGAGGGCCGATTGTGTTTTCGGTGATGCTCGATTGATCTCATCGCCGATGACGATGTGAGCGAACACGGCTCCTGGCTTGAATTCAAAATCACGTGTGTCGGCATTGAACACGCTCACCCCGACGACATCGCTGGGGAGCAGGTCGGGGGTGAACTGGATGCGGCGCACCGAACAGCCGAGGCTGCGAGCGAGGGATTTGGCCAGCATGGTCTTGCCGACACCGGGCACATCCTCGATCAGGAGGTGCCCCCCGGCGAGCAGCACGATCAGGGCGGTGCGGACGGCATCGGGCTTGCCTGAGATCACCCCGGACACCGATCGACCGATCTGGGTGACCTGGTCCACGGCGAGCGCTGCGGGTGCCGGCGTCGATGTCGAGGTCACCCTTGATTGTCACCCGAGCGCGTATGGCACGCCACCCCGGGGCGCTGGGTGCGGAAGGAATGCGACAGGATCATCCCTATGACAACCGTGCATCCGGCCGAGCTCGGCCGCTTCTTCGAGGATTACACCGTCGGCGATGTCTACCAGCACCCCTTCGGTCGGACGATCTCAGAGGCAGATTCCACCTGGTTCACCCAATTGACGTGCAACACCAACCAGAACCACTTCAACGCCCACCTGGCGCAGAGCAACCCCATAACCGGCGGCCGGGTCATCGTCAACTCGGGTTTCACGGTGGCGCTCGTCCTGGGCCTGTCGGTGATCGACATGAGCCAGAATGCGGTGGCGAACCTGGGATGGACCGACATCAAGCTGACGCACCCGGTCTATATCGGTGACACGCTGTATGCAGAGAGCATCTGCACGGATAAGCGTGAGAGCTCCTCGCGAGAGGGAATGGGCATCATCACGATGAAGACCCGCGGCCTCAACCAGGATGGTGACGAGATCGTGTCCTGGACCCGCTCGGTCATGATCCCCAAGCGAGAGACCGGCATCGGACAGAACTACTTCCCCGAGGCCAAGACGGGGCCGCTGTCGAACTGAACCAGTTCGACAGCGGGGCTCAGTTCACGGGGCCTATCGGTAGCCGGGTTTCCACCGCCGTACCGCCGACGGACTCCACCCGGTAGGCCGCGGGCCCATCGTCGGGATCGGCATCGGGGATGTCACTGACGACCTCGACGGCCTCATCGCCCTCGTACCAGATGCCCACGCGATCATCCGTGGCATACGACGTGGGGAGTGTTCCCTCGGCGACGCTGCGCTGCAGGAGCGGGCGTCGTTGCTCCTCGCTGTCGTAGTGCACTCCGTTGCCGAAGGGCAGCATGCCCAGTGCATCGGTCACCACTTCCAGCGTGGGACCGAAGGAATCGGTCGGTCCTCCGACGTGCCAGCAGATCGAGCCCGCGCTCACTCCGGCCAGGATCGTGCCGCGTTCTGCTGCCGCACGCATCGCGGTGTCCACCCCGTGCAGACGCCACAGGGAGAGCAGATTCGCCACGCTTCCGCCGCCGACCCACACCAGGTCGCTGCGAGCCAGGATCTCCTCGGGATCTCGATTGGGCATCGTGAACAGTGCGAGGTGATCGACATCGCAGCCCACGGATGCCAGCGCTGCATAGGAGCGGGACAGATACGACGCATCGTCTCCGCTCGCCGTCATCACCAGGCACACGCGAGGTCGCTGCGCTCCGGTTCGTCGCAGTGCATCGACAAGCATGGGTCCAGGTTTCATCACACCCCACCGATCGGTGGGCAGGAAACCAGCGCTGGTGGCCAGGATGCGACGGGTGGTCATGAGACTCCTTCATGATCGTGGTAGGTCGAGCTGGTCGCGCGCACATCGGTCAAGACAGCCTCAGCTGCACGACGGCCGCTGACCAATGCTCCCTGGATGCTCGCCGTATCCCGATGATCACCGGCGACGTAGATCCCATCACGCACCCGCACCGGTTGACGGACATCGAGAGGGACGTTCATGGCGGGCAGCGCGTATGGGATGGGATAGGTGGCCAGGTGGTCCCACCGTCGGGTGTCGGCATCGAGGAGTCGGCCCAGATGCTGGCGGGCAGCGGATTGGGCCGCGGGATCGGTGTGCACGCCTAGGGCGGAGCACGACACCAGTGCCTCTCCCGAGGGTGCATACTCCGGTGCGGCGTTGCTCAGCACGACGGCGTTGACCAGGGGTCCGCGACCGAGACCGTCGAGCACGAGGACCCCGCTCCCATCGGTCAATGTCGATCCCGCAACATCGGGTCGGTAGTACCACGTCGTCACCGCGCGAGCCTGCGGAGGCGTGATCGACGGTGCCAGGCGGCTGGCGGTCGTCGGATCCGTGGCGATGATGACCGCACGGCAATCGATGCGGCCACGTGATGTGCGCACGCTGTTCTCTCCGACCTCGGTCACCGTGGTGTGCAGGTGGACCGGCACCGGGAGAGCGGCGGTCAACTGCTGTGGGATAGCAGCCATACCGGTCGCGGGAACCGACGGTGTGCCGCGGATGAACGACCGCAGGACCAAATCGGCGAATCGTCGTGATGTGCCCAGTTCGGACTCCAGGAAGACTCCGGACAGGAACGGGCGAACGAGGCGCTGCATCAGGCGGTCATCGACGCCGGCGGATCGCAGTGCCTCCTCCGTCGTCATATCCGGCTCGGCGCGTAACGCGGCCGCAGAGCGTAGCGATCTGCTGAGTGCATAGACCGCGAAACGCAGTTCACCGGCGAGACCGCCCAGCGGTGCGGTCATCGTGCTCCAAAGCCACCTCGGCTGCCGCCTCGGATCGGCTATCCGGTACGTCCGAGCTCCGAGGGAAACCTGTGCTCCGGCGGTGAAGGCCCGCAGGTCCAGTGCAGCGTGATCGAGCACACGCCGGCCTTCAGGATAGGCGGGGTTGTACAGCTGGAAACCTCGATCGAGGCGGAACCCGTCGACGAGATCGGTGCGAATCCGACCGCCGACATCATCGGAGGCTTCCACGACGCAGATGTCGAGGTCGGTGGCACCTAGGCGGCGAGCAGCGGCCAATCCGGCGAGTCCGGCACCCACGATGACGACGTCGGCGCGACGGGGCAGTGGCGTAGCGTCCGGGATTGCCATGGTGGCGACGCTATCGCGATCGGGGGCTGTGGATGACGAACGCGTGCCGCTGCGATTCCTCGCAGAATGTCGGCATGGATGATCATCAGTCACCGAGAGCGGCGAGGTGCGATGCCGATGCACCGACAGGACCGATACCCACGGTCGGATGGATGCGACCGGAGGCGGCAGCTCGGATCGAGACGATCGTGGTGCCTACGAGTGATCATGCTTGGCAGGTCCAACGTGTGATCTCGCTCGCGCTTCGTCGTGGCGCGGACCGCCTTCATGTCGGTGAGGGAATATGTGCTGTCGTCGACGCCCGACCCATGTCCGGGGGTGTCGGCGTCGATCTGCTCGTACCTGCGGATGCACGACACCTTGACGAGGTGGGTGCGGGTGATGTCAGTGGTCGGCTGTTCGCCGGACAACTGTCAGTCGATGGCTTGCAGCGGCTGCTGACCCCGATCGTGGAATCCCTGTGCCTCCTGCACGATGCGGGATTGGCCCATGGCGGCATCACCATGTCGGCTGTCCACAGTCGCAGCGATGGCCGCGGTGTCCTCGTGGGCTTCGATCCGCAGGCACGAATGGATGACGACGTGGCAGATGTCGCAACGCTCATCCTCGATCACCTGCCCACCGGCAGCATCGATGGACAGGCGGCCGCGGTGTTGACGCGGGCGGTGGATAGGGATCCGCACCGGACACCCACCATGGTCGACCTCGCCCAGGTGCTGTCCAGGCTCGGGCGCGGTGTCGTGCCTGTGTCGTCGCGACGGGTGGATTCACCGCCCGCGCGTCGGCGGCTGGTTGACGCATCCGGTGTGCCGGTGCCGGAATCGATCATCGGTAGTGCCGGAGCACCTGAGGTCATCGACCCGATCAGGCGGATGCGCGGGAACCTCCCACACCGCCAGGGTCATCGTGGCGAACATCGTGCGCGCCGAGCCCGATCGGTGCCGTGGCCGCTGGTGTCGGCTGCCGCCGGATCCTCCGTGGTGACCTGGCTGATCGCTTCAGTCGTCATGTGATCCCCGACGTGAGGTGCGATGAGTGGATTACAGCGTCGCGCGGATCGCCTCGTCGATGCTGGGATCGGACCAGGCGAAATCCTGGCGTTCGAGCACCGTGGGGATCACCCGCTGGCTGCCGAGGACATCGTCGGAGAACTCGCCGAGGGCGATCTTGAGGGCGAACGCCGGAACGGGCAGAACCGTGGGGCGCCCAAGAACGCGACCCATCGCAGCGGTGACCTCGGCATTGGTCACCGGTGCGGGTGCGGTGAGGTTCACCGGGCCGGAGTACGCCTCGTCTTCGAGAAGGGTGATCAACGCGTTCACTTCATCACGCAGGGAGATGAACGACCAATACTGATGTCCTGATCCGATCTTGCCGCCCAGGCCGAGTCGGAAGATGGGTAGGAGTCGTTTCCACGCTCCGCCCTGGTCACTGACCACCAGTCCCGTGCGGGCGAAAGCGACTCGGATTCCGGCGTCCTGGGCGGGTGCGGCAGCGGCTTCCCACTGGGCGACGACATCGGCGAGGAATCCTGCACCCTGGGGTGAGGTCTCGGTGACCTCCCGGTCACCGGTGTCGCCGTAGTACCCGATCGCCGAACCACTCACGAGGACGCGCGGCTTGGGTTCGAGGTGTGCCATCGCCCGGGCGATCGTGTCGGTTCCGTTCACGCGTGACAGCAGGATCATGCGCTTGTAGGCAGGCGTCCATCTCTTGTCACCGACCCCGGCTCCGGCCAGATGGATGATCCCCTCGACTCCGTTCAGCGCGGCGAGATCGACCTCGCCGGTCTCGGGATCCCAGCGGATCTCATCCGGTGCGCTGGGTGCTCGGCGAACCAGACGCACCACGTCGTGCCCTCGATCCTTGAGAACCGGAACGAGTGCGGAGCCGATCAGGCCGGAGGCACCGGTGACGCCGACGCGCATCATGCCCCCAGGTCGGTGAAGGCGGCTTCTTCGAGTCGGGTCTTGATCGCGGTGAGGAAGCGCGCAGCGTCAGCACCATCCACGAGGCGATGGTCGTAGGTGAGTGCCAGGTACACCATGGAGCGCACGGCGATGACATCGCCGCCGGTCTCGTCAGCGACGACGACCGGTCGCTTGACGACCGACCCGGTGCCCAGGATCGCCACCTGGGGCTGATTGATGATCGGGGTGTCGAACAGTGCGCCACGACTACCGGTATTGGTGACGGTGAACGTGCCGCCTGACAATTCATCGGGAGCGACCTTGTTCGTGCGGGTGCGCTCGGCGACGTCTGCGATGCGTCGGGCCATTCCCGCCACATTGAGGTCGCCTGCGCCGCGGACCACCGGAACGAGCAATCCGCGATCGGTGTCGACGGCGACACCGAGATTGACATCGCCGTGATAGGTGATGGTGCCCGCGGCCATGTCCAAGGAGGCATTGACCTGCGGGTACGCGGCGAGGGCCTCGACCGCTGCGATGGCGAAGAAGGGCAGGAAGGTCAGCTTCACGCCCTCGCGGCGCTCGAAATCGACCTTCATGCGATCGCGCAGAGCAGCGACGCGTGTGACATCCACCTCGACCACGGTGGTCAGTTGGGCGGATACCTGCAGCGATTCGGTCATCCGCTCGGCGATCACCCGGCGCAGCCGGGTCATGGGTGCGGTGGTGCCCCGCAGCGCGGCAGCCTGTGGCGAGGCGGCTACCGGTGCACTCGTCGCGGGGGCGGCCGGGGCGGACGTCGCTGCGGACGACGCGGCCGTGGTGCTGGACGCGGCGGTGGCCTGAGCAGCCTGAGCAGCCTGCGCTGCGGCGAGGACGTCGGCTTTGCGGATGCGCCCGCCCACCCCGGTTCCGGTGACCTGGGACAGGTCGACCCCGTTCTGGGTGGCGAGTTTGCGCACCAGCGGAGTGACGTAGGGCTCCGCATCCGCCGAGCCGGGCGAGGTGGTCGTCGCCGCCTGCGGGGATGCCGGTGCAGCCGCAGCAGCCGCAGCTGGTGGAGGAGTCGGTGCTGATGGTGCGGGTGCCGGTGGTGTCGGAGCCGGCGGTGTGGGAGCCGGTGGTGTGGGAGCCGATGGTGGAGTCGGGGCGGCAGCGGCAGGCGCTGGTGCCGTGGCTGCAGGTGCGGGGGTGGAAGCACCGGCGGCACCGATGACGCCGAGCTGTCCACCGACCTCGACGGTGGCGTCCTCGGGCGCGTCGATCGACAGGAGGACGCCGCTGGCGGGTGCGGGGATCTCGGTGTCGACCTTGTCGGTGGAGACCTCCAGCAGCGGCTCGTCGGCCAACACGGTGTCGCCGACGGCCTTCAGCCAGCGAGTGACCGTCCCTTCGGTGACGCTCTCCCCGAGCTGGGGCATCGTGACCGGTACCGACATGGGGTCTCCTTCGCGGGTGTGGCGGTGCAGCGAGTGGTTCAGGCGTGGGCGTGGAGGGGTTTACCGGCTAGGGCGAGGTGTGCCTCACCCATAGCCTCGTTCTGCGTGGGGTGCGCATGGATCAGTGCCGCCACGTCTTCGGGGTAGGCCTCCCAGTTCACGATGGCCTGGGCTTCGCCGATCTGCTCACCGATGCGAGCCCCGATCATGTGCACCCCGATGACGGGTCCGTCTTTGAGTTGGACCAGTTTGATGAATCCGGTCGTGGCGAGGATCTGACTCTTGCCGTTGCCCCCGAGGTTGTATTCGTACACCTCGATGCTGTCGGCCCCATGCTGTTCGCGGGCGGCAGCCTCGGTGAGTCCGACAGAGCCGATCTCCGGCTCGGAATACGTCACGCGCGGAATGGTCACATCGTCGATGGGTCGTGGATTCGTGCCGGCGATGTGCTCGGCGACGAAGATGCCGTGTGCGAAGCCACGATGCGCCAGTTGCAGTCCCGGTGTGATGTCACCGACCGCGTACACCCCCGGGACGTTCGTTTGCAGATAGTCGTCGACGAGCACCCAGCCGCGGTCCATGGCGACCCCGGCCTGTTCGTATCCCAACCCCTCGGTGCGAGGTCCGCGTCCGACGGCGACGAGGAGCAGATCGGCGTCGTGGGTCGATCCATCCTCTAGGGTCACGTGGACGCCGCCGTCGTCCTGGGTTGCCGAGGCGAAGCGCACACCGGTCGTGAACGAGATGCCCCGCTTGCGGTAGGCGCGTTCGAAGGCCTTCGACAGTGCCTCGTCTTCGGCGGGCACCAGTCGCGGCAGACCTTCGACGATGTGCACCTCGGAGCCGAAGGAACGCCAGACGCTGGCGAACTCCACTCCGATCACTCCGCCACCGAGGACGATGACGCGCTCGGGAACGTAATCGAGGTTCAATGCCTGATCGGAGGTCATCACGCGGCCGCCGATGTCCAGGCCGGGAAGCGAGCGGGCGTAGGAGCCGGTGGCGAGCACGATGTGGCGACCGGTGTAGGTCGTGCCGTCGACCTCAACAGTCGTCGGTGATGTCAGTCGGCCATAGCCGGCGACGAATGTGACGTTGCGACTTTTCACCAGGCCTTGCAGGCCCTTGTACAAACGACCGACGACGCCGTCGCGATAGGAGTTCACCGCCGGCATGTCGATGCCCTCGAGGCTCGCCTTCACACCGAAGTGTGCGCTGTCTCGAGCGGCATCTGCGACCTCGGCAGCATGCAGGAGGGCCTTGGTGGGGATGCAGCCGCGATGCAGGCAGGTACCGCCGAGTTTGTCCGATTCGATGAGGATCACCGACAGGCCCAGTTGCGACGCACGCAGGGCGCAGGCGTAACCCCCGCTTCCCCCACCAAGGATGACGATGTCGGCGCTGGTGGTCTCGGCGCTGGTCATGGGCTCCTCGTCGATGCCGTGTCGGATGCGTTCTGTCACATCCTTCCACCGGCCTTGTCGCAGGGCACCCCCACCCCGCCGCGAGGTGCGTCAGGGCAGCGTGCCCTCTGCGGCATCGACGGCCAGTTGGATGAACGTCCGCACCGCGGCTCCCGTTCCACCCTTGGGCGTGTAGCCGAACGGCCCGCCTTCGTTGAAGGCCGGGCCGGCGATGTCCAGATGTGCCCAGCGCACGCCGGAGGGGATGAAGTCGCGGAGGAATGCCGCCGCGGACAGCATGCCGCCCTTGCCGTCGCCGATGTTCTTGATGTCGGCGATCGCAGAGTCGAGGGTGGCCCGGGATTCCTCGGGAATCGGCAGATGCCACATCGTCTCACCGGAGCGTTGGGAGGCCTCCCACACTGCGACGCGGACGTCGTCGTCATTGGCCATGATCCCCGATGTGCGGTCTCCGAGTGCGACGACCGCTGCACCGGTGAGAGTGGCTGCGTCGACGATGAGGTCGGGTGATTCCTCCGCCGCGCGAACGAGCGCATCGGCCAGGACGAGTCGGCCTTCGGCGTCTGTGTTGAGGACCTCCACGGTTCGACCACCGTAGATCGTGATGACATCCCCGGGACGCTGAGCATGTCCGCTGGGCATGTTCTCGGCCGTCGGCAACCAGCCGGTCACAGCGATCGGCAATTGCAGTCGGGCAATGGCGGACACGGCGGCGATAACGGCTGCGGCACCGCTCATGTCGCACTTCATCGTTTCCATGGACTTCGGTGGTTTCAGCGATAGACCGCCGGAATCGAATGTGATGCCCTTGCCGACGAAAGCAAGGTGTGCGAGCGCATCGTCGGGTTCGTAACGCATCGTCACCAGGCGGGGCGGATTCGCCGAACCCTGCCCCACCGCGGTGATGCCGCCGTAGCCCCCGACGATCAGATCCTCCTCGTCGAGAACCTCGACGGTGACGCTGGTTCCGCTCACCGCGTCTTTGGCGGCCTGGGCGATGCCCTCGGGAGCGAGTGCCGACGGGGGAGTGTTGACGAGGTCGCGAGCCGCATACACCGCTTCGGCGATGACTGCGGCCCGTGTCGCAGCATCCTTCACCTGGGCGTCGCGGGAATCGGCGAGGAGCGAGATGGTGCGGACCGTCGGGGCGGTGTTTGGTGTCCCGGCACCCCGGAATGCCGTGAACGCGTATGCGCCGAGCAAGGCTCCAAGTCCCACCGCTTCGACACTGTCAGCATCGGTGTCTTCGAGCACGATGGCGATACGACGAGAACGGATCGCTGCACGGGTCGCCGCTCCGGTGGCGCGACGTAATTGCTCGGCGCCGGCCTCGGTCGTAGTGTCCGGATTCGCCGTACCCAATCCGACGAGCACGAGTTGCCCGGCCCTGGCGACACCGGTTCCCGGGAGAGTCGTGATCTCGTTTACCTTGCCTGTCGCACCCAGTGCGGCGGCCGCCTGCTCGACCTTGCGACGAGCGGCAGCCGGCAGGTGTGCGGGTGCGACGACGCCGGAGCGGCGGCCTTTCGCGGGGCGCACCGGAATGACCAGTGCGTCGACGGCTGCGGAGACGGGTTTCGCCGAGGACACGGTCAGGCTCGGTGCGCTCGTGACGAAGAGCATGGCTGTATCGGGCGTCGTTGCGGCAGTCTTGGCGGGCTTTGTTCGAGGCATGGTGACGAAGCCTAGGGGATGGTGGGCTCGGCTATCGCACGTGCGAATCGACGAAGGGTGGTTTCGTCACCACGCACGGCAGTTCGCGTCCGCGCACATCGATGGACACCGTGTCGCCCTCTGCCACCGATGGGTCCAGCAGGGCGAGGGCGATGCCCTGCCGGAGGGTGGGTGAGAAGGTCCCGCTCGTGGTCTCGCCGACTATCTGCCCATGCGCGTCGCGCACGGTCATCTGCGCCCGTGGGATTCCCCGTCCGGTTGCGAGCAGTCCGCGCAGGATTCGACTCGGTCCCTGCTCCCGCTCGGCGCGCAATGCTTGCGCACCCATGAAGTCTGGCTTGTCCCAGCCGATAGCCCAGCCGAGGCGCGCCTGAATCGGCGTGATGTCCGGTGCGAGTTCGTGGCCGTGCAAGGGATAGCCCATCTCGGTGCGCAACGTGTCGCGCGCTCCTAGTCCTGCGGGTCCGCCGCCGTGGGATTCGGCCGCAGCGAGTAGTGCGTCCCACAGGTCGGTGAGGACTGTGTTCGGGGCGATGAGCTCGAAACCGAGTTCACCGGTGTATCCGGACCGGCACACCGTGACGGGCGTGCCCCGCCATTCACACATCGTGAACGCCATGTAGTCCATAGCGGTCGGTAGTTCGAGATCATCGAGGACAGCCCGCGACCTGGGACCCTGCACAGCGATGATGCCGTGCGTGAGTTGTTGGTCGTCGATGGTTATCCCGTCCGGGGCTGCATGCTGCAGGATCTCGACGACGGTGGATGAGTTCGCAGCATTGGGCACGATGTAGATGCCGTCGTCGTTCCACCGGTAGACGATGACATCATCGATCACACCGCCGTCGGCATTGCACAGCAACGAGTATTGCGCTTGTCCGTCGCCGATGCGATCTAGATCGTTCGCGAGCATCGTATTGACGAACTCCGCTGCCCCTGACCCGAAAATCGCCACTTTGCCCATGTGGGAGACATCGAATATTCCCACGGATTGCCGCACGGTCGTGTGCTCAGCCACCGTCCCGGTGTATTCGATCGGCATGTCCCAACCACCGAAATCCGCCACCGTGGCGCCGAGACCTGCATGACGATCGTGCAGGGGAGTTCGGCGGAGTGGGTCGGCCTGCGATGCGGTGTCCATGGAAGGGACGGTAGCGCTCGATCGCACGAATAGCCCCGGCAGAGCCGGATTCTGGCCGAAGCGTCAGTCGTTCGCTGATGTGCTCGTGGGTCATTCGCGCAGTGGTGGCGATGTCTCTGAGAGCACCGCAATCGCAGATCGCACGATCGGTACGGCGAGCAGGCCTCCGATGCCCTCCTCGTGGGGCATCGTGAGGTCGAGAATCGGGCGTAGATCCAGCCGTTCCAGGGCAATGGAATGCGCGGGTTCGCCACTGTCTTGGCCAGCGACCCACCATTGCGGCGACCGAAAATCGAGGCGGTGGGTGACGAGTGCGGCACTGGCGACGACGAGACCGTCGAGGATCACGGGAGTTCGACGAGCCGCAGCCTGCAGGAGCATTCCGGTCAGGGCGGCGATATCGGGGCCGCCGATCCGTGCGAGGAGCCCGATCATGTCACCTCGTGCATCCTTGGCGCGATGCACCGCATCTCGGATCGCCGCTACTTTGTCCATCCAGCCGACGTCATCGATGCCGGAACCGCGTCCGGTAACCGAAATCGGATCTCTGACTGTCAGTGATGCGATCACACTCGACGCCGGGGTTGTCGCCCCGACACCGACGTTTCCCGCGACGATGAGATCCGCTCCGGAGTCGATCTCGTCATCGACGATCGTGCGGCCGAGTTCCACCGCTGCCGCTGCCTCGTCGTAACCCATGGCGTCTTCGACGTCCATCGGCTGGGTGCCCCTGCGGATCCGCGAGCGCGCGATCCGTGGATCGATATCGTCGAGATAGTCGGATGGGGCATCGACAGCGACGTCGATGAGACGAACGGTGACGTTCACGACCCGCGCGACCGCGCAGATCGCGGCCTCATCGACGCTGATGCGTCGCATCGTCTCCGCAGTTCGCTCTGGCTTGCTGGCCGATATCCGCCTCGTGCGTGCGATCCCATGATCGCCCCCGACGATGATGGCGACCGGACGGGTGATGGCTCGGGGCGGGCAGTTTCCCTGCACCGCCGCGATCCAGGTCCCGAGATCCTCCAGCCGGCCGAAACCGCCACCGACACCCGACAGTTGCGACCACCGGGTGCGCGCCTGTTCCGCATGGGCCGCGTCGATGGGCTCGGCATTGCCACCCGCGGGCACCTCGTCCATGACGCCATTGTCGGGGCTGAACACCTCAGGTGGCACGTGCGGTGCCGGGAAGACCTGGATCCGGAGGCGGTGTCGCGGGGGCCGCGGGTGCCGGATTCATCGCAGGCTCGGGAAAAGCGGGAACGAGTTCAGTGTTGACAGCCGCGAAGGCCACCGGCGCCTCGAAGGCTGCCCTGCGGGCGCTGCGACGCAGGGCCGATAGGACGGGATGGCCGAGAAGCACGATCAGGCCCGCGGTGAGCACGGCACGAGGTAGATCGAACGCCAGCGATGTTGAAGCCGTGAAAGCGAACCAGCGTGCGAGGTTCTCTGTGATCGCCGCACCGGGAGCGAATGCGATCTGGGTGCCGTCGGCGATGAACGGCCAGAACCACAGGTTCAGCAGGAGTCCGTAGGCGAAGGCCGCGATGAATCCGAAACCGGCCAGCAGCGCGATCTCTCGACGCCCTCGCACCCGGGGGAGAAGGCCCGCACCCAGACCCATCCACGCAGCGGCCAGCATCTGGAACGGCAACCAGGGACCGACGCCACCGGTGAGCAGGCCCGAGGCCACCAGGGAGAGCGCACCGAGTGAGAAACCGAATCCGGGACCGAAGACACGAGCACCGAGGATGAGGACGACCCAGATCGGCTCGATGCCGGCGATGCCTGCGCCGAGCGGCCGCAGGATCGCGATGACCGCCGCGAGGACTCCGAGGAGGGCGACAGCCTTAGCGTCCATGCCGCCGTCGAGGATCTGCGCCACGACGACCAGCAGAACGAGGGGGATGATCGCAGCGAACACCCATGGTGCGTCCGTCGAATGGGCGACGGCGGTCGAACCTGGTTCGGCGATGAAAGGCCAGAAGAACGCGGCCAGCCCGATCACCGTGGCGAGTCCGATCGCGGCCCATGACCGCGGCCCCAGCCGCACCGCCGTTGTCGATGTCATGACGCGTCCCCGAGAGCGCTCATGACGGCGGAGGGAGTCAGCCAGCGTGCGGGAGCATCCGGGGTCGAGAGGATCTTCGCGGCTTGCGGGGCGAACAACGGTGAACTGACGACGACGTCGGCGGTCGGCCCGTCGGCCACGATCTCCCCGTCGGCCAGGATCACGACGCGGGTGGCGAGTTCGGCGACGAGTTCGACGTCGTGAGTGGCGACCACGATCGCGTGGCCCTCATGTTGGATGCGGCGCAAGATCGTCACGAGGCGTTCCTTGGTGTCGTAGTCGAGGCCACGGGTGGGTTCGTCGAGGCAGATCACCGGTGGTCGACCACTGAGCACGACGGCGAGGGCGAGGGACAATCGCTGGCCCTCGGAAAGGTCCCGGGGGTGTGTAGCCGGATCGATATCGGGTGCGAGATCGGACAGGATCGCCGCGGTTGTGCCCTGCGGTACCCGAGCATCATGATCGGCGTCATGGCATTCGTCGGCGACCGTCGAACGAGTCAGCAGATCGGTGAACTCCTGGGGCACTAGGCCGATGGTGCGCACGAGTTCGGCTCCCCGGAGGCTGCGCGGATCGGATCCCGCGACGTCGACCTGCCCTCGAGTGGCCGCGTGCAGTCCGACGAGTGACCCCAGGAACGTCGACTTGCCGGCACCGTTGCGCCCCATCAGAGCGACCACCTCTCCGGCGTGCAACTGCCACGACACTCCCTTGATCGCGAAGTGCGAGCCATGCGCAACAAACAGATCTCGGGTGACCGATAGCGCCGATCGGTCGGCGGCCTCGGGTGGCGTCGGGTGAGTGCTCGATGCGTGTTGTGCGTCGACCGCGTGCAGTTGCGCTCGAAGATCCCCCGCCACTCGCCGAGCATCGCGTACCGACAGCGGTATCGGAGACCAGCCGGCGATGCGTCCTAGGCGCACGACCGGCGGTGCGATAGGCGCGGTCTCCATGACCACCGTCGGTTCGCCGACGATGAGAGGACGGCCGCCACCGGGAACGACGATGACCCGGTCGGCATATTCCACGACCCGTTCCAGCCGGTGTTCGGCAAGCACGACGGTGATGCCCAGATCGTGCACGAGGCGTTGGACAGCGGCGAGAACCTCCTCTGCCGCACCGGGATCGAGGGCCGATGTCGGCTCGTCGAGCACCAGGACGCGGGGGGCGGCGGTCAACACCGAACCGATGGCGACACGTTGGCGTTGACCGCCGGACAGCATGCCGAGGGGGCGCGATCGCAGATCAGTGAGGCCGAGCAGGTCGAGGGTCTCCTCCACCCGACGACGCATCACCACGGGTGCGATCCCGAGGGATTCCATCGTGTATGCGAGTTCTTCCTCGACGGTGTCGGTGACGAAGCCTGACCGTGGATCCTGGGCGACGTATCCGACGACATCAGCGAGTTCGCGAGGGGGATGGCCTTCGGTATCGCGCCCGTCGACGACAACTCGACCGCGCAGGGTGCCCCCGGTGAAATGCGGAACCAGGCCGTTGATGGTGCGCAGCAGGGTCGACTTCCCGCTGCCGGTGGGGCCGATGACGAGAGCGAGTTCACCCTCATTGATCGTCAGGTCGATGTCCTCGATCGTGGGTCGAGTCGCATCGTGATAGGTGACGGTGACGGATTCCCAGCGGATCATGGGCGTCGGGTTGACGGGTGTCGGGCTCACCGGTGGCAGGCTCATAGGGACCGCCGATCGGGTGGCTGCGGAGTTACCCACGCCGGCAGGAGTGCGATGGCAAGGGATGCCACGGCGAGGAGGGGCAATCGGGGCCATTGGGCTGGGTCGACCGGCGTCGTCATTCCGGGAACCATCCATATCGCTGCTGCGATGAAGGCTGCCGCTGCTATGAGTCCGCTGGCCGCGGTGATCCACTCGGGTCCGCCCCACGGATCGGGTCGATATCGGGATCGTGGTGATCGCGCTCCGGCCATCCGCACGCCGACGATCGCGACTGCGGCTGCTGACGCGAGGAGGATCACACCGACGATCGTGGTTGCCGATGCGTCGAGCATCGCGTAAACCCCGATGAGTCCGAGGGCGAGTGAACCCAGGAGTGCTGTCGCAGCGACGCGTCGCTGACGCGTTGTGCGGTTCGCGATGCGCCCGTAGCCGCGGGAATCCATCGCTGCTGCGAGATGAACGGATCGTTCCAGGGCGCCTTCGAGGACCGGAATCGCCGAGCCTGCGATGCCACGCAGTCCGCGCACGGGTCGCCCCCGGAGCCTCCGTGCGGCTCGAACGCGCCGCAGGTCGGTGATCAACTGCGGGGCGAAGGTCACCGCGATCACCACGGCGACACCAGCCTCGTAGAGGGCACCCGGCACGCTCGCCAGGAGTCGAGCCGGTGACGCCAGTGAGTTGGCTGCTCCGACACAGGCCAGGATCGTGGCCAGTCGCAGGCCGTCGTAGGCGCCGGCGAGAATCTCCTCACCGGTAACCTCGCCACCGACACGTATCCCGGCGAACACGTCGGGCAGGTCCATGGTCGGCAGCACGAAGAGCACCGTTGATCCGATCGGGACGCCGAGCAGGATCTGGAACATCACGCGAATGACGATGATGATCGCGCCGAGGACGAGGAATGCCGAGAAGGTCCGCCCCCAGGGAGCATGGGGTCGGCGTGCTGACACGACGACGGCCGCAACGGCCACGATGAGACCGAGCAGGAGCGGATTGGTCGTGCGCGATGCAGCGACGGCAAGGCCAAGCGCCCAGACCCACCATGCACCCGGATGTACCCATCGGAGGTTTCGCAGCGGACCTGGGTCAGTCGAAGCCGCAGCACAGGCGCCCGCCTCGGTCGCGGACACCGCGGTCCCCGAAGTCGCTGCTCCCGTGGTCGCTGTTCTGGCCATTCGATCAGGCATCCGGTGACATGCTTCCCCGTGCCGTTCGACGACGCAGATAGGCCAGGGCAGCCAGCAGCGCTATCGCGATCGCACCGATAACGGCTGCGGTTGGTCCGGGTCCGCCGGTGGTGTCGGTGACAGGGGCGGAGACGATGGTGATCTGCGGATCGGGGCCGGTGAGTCGATCATCGGCCACGGGGTTCGAGCGAGCGGCAGGATCGGGCGAAGCGGCCTGGACTTCGGAATCCGCCGCGGAACCGATCGAAGTCGAATCCCTCTCGCGTCCGATCGACTCTTGGGAGAGGATCGCATCCGGGGATGGCTCATCCGCAGTCGCAGATGATCCGACAGGCGACGCCGATGAAGCTTGCCTATCGCTGCTCACGCCTGTAGTCGGAGATGGTGCGGGGCTATTCGGGCGATCCGGTCGATTCGTTGACTGCGGTGTCGGTGCCGACTGCGACGTGGGTTCAGCCACGGGAGTCGGCTGGCGTGAGGGGGTGGAGTCCCGGGACGGAGCAGGAGACGGGGTGGGCGACGGTGTAGGAGAGGACACGACGACCGCGCATTCGCGTGCAGGATATCCGGCGAGTCCGCACACCATGCCTGACTGCGTTCGGACGGACGCGGCAGCCCGCAGAATGTCGAAACCGGTGGCAGACGGTGGTGCGGTCACGCACATCGCCCACGTCCCACGAGGGGATTCCCCCGGAGGCGCATGCTCAGCGAGTCCGGGATCGATGATGATCGCAACCCGCTTGGTGTCCGGTGCCGGTTGCGTCCCACCGCAGACCTGGTCGAAATCGGCAGCGATGCGGGGCGCGAGTCCGGCGCCTCCGGTGCCCTGACCCACTCCGAAGCGCCACCCTTCGACGCTCCCGTCGGCCGGCCGCAGGGATGCCGGTCCCCAGGACGAATACGTCCAACCGGAATCACCGCCCAGCCAGTAGCTCCAGTACCGGAAGGAGGCAGCCTCGGCCGCCGGGGCGAACGTCGGCGTGCCACCGACGATGAGCACGCCGGCTAGCGCACCCGCGGTGGCGAGTCGAGACCATCTCGGCATGATCGATCAGCCCTGCCGTGTTGAGAGGAGCCGTGCGGTGAGATCCGCGCCACCGAAGTCGCGCGGGTCGGATCCGGTCGCCTCGGTGACCAGGAGACTGACTCCGAGCGCCGCGGGCCGATCGCCGGAATCCGAGCCGATGTACTCCTCGATGTTGTCGGCCAGGGCCGCGACGGCGCGGTCAGTGGCGATCCCCGAGGTGCGCGTCGCGACGAGGCCGAGTATCGACACGGCGGTGGAGTTCCAGTCGATGGCGCTGGGATCGAAGGTGTTGGGTAACGCTCCATCGTTGGTGTTCAGCAGCCGGGAAATCCATCGAGCCACTCCGGCGGCGGGATCGACGACACGATCATCAGGACGACATTCGACGCTCGCCACCGCGCGTCGCTGATTCCTCTCGCGGACCGGGAAGGCACCGCTGAGTCCGAGGAGCGACTGGGAGGAGGAGAACGTGTCCGGGTTGAGTCCAGCCTGGTACGGCATTCCGAAGCGGTCGTCGCGCTCCGTTCCGCAGGGCACCTGCGCACGACGAAGGAAATTAGTGGCGATGCGCACGCTGCGCTTGTGCCCTCGCGGATTCAGCGCGTCGATAGCGGCCAGTGCCAATCCGGTGGAGTTCGTGTCGGGTGAGCCGCCAGCCAGATAGGGCCATCCACCCCCGCGGGTTTGACCGTCGAGCAACCAGGCTGCGGCAGCAGCGGAGGCGTCGTGTGCCCCGACTGCGTCGAGAGCGAGTGCGGCCAGCGATGTCGAATTGGTGTCGGGTCCGGTGAACGCCTCGAGGTCAGGTTCAGGGCAGGGGGCTGAGGTGTCGGCGCGATAGGACGTGAACGACCCGTCCGGGCACTGCTGGTCGATGAGCCATTCGATGGCGTCCGCAGGAACTCGCGAACCCGTCGCCTGCAGCCCCAGAATCGCGAAGGACTGACGGAACACGCCGTCGAAGGTGGGGTCGGCGGCGCCGAAGAGGCCGTCGTCGGCGGCTGGGGAGACCGTGTCCTCTGCGGCGCCGACCTGATCGGGTGCTGCTGTGGCGGATGCACCCAGAAGCGACACCGCAAGGGCGCCACCTGCGCCGATCACCAGCAGTGAACGAAGGACGGTAAATCGCCGGGAGCCAGCGGATGAGGATGCGCGCGGAAATGGTTCAGTGGAAAAGCGTAGGGAAAGCACGTTGCTGTGACCTCTCAGGTGAGCGACCCACACGACGATGCGAGCCGACCACCTCACCGGCTCCGCAGAACCTGCATTCAGGCTCCACTGGATCGGGGAGAGAGTGCGCGCGCCGTCCCGTAGACCTCGACGGAATATCAAGCCGCTCGCGCCCGCCAGGTGCTCCGACTTGTCGACTCGCCGATGCCGATGGCTCGGTCGGTCGCTCACGGTTGCGGGTCAGCGCCGGATTCTCACCGGCTTCCCCTGGACGTCGGGCGCGTATTCGTATTCAGTTATTCAACACCTCGCACCCTAGCGCACGTTCTAGGCTGATCGGCATGAACGCGACGGGTGCATGGATCTGGATCTATCAGCAGGCTGATGGCCGACCGGTCGAGCCATTGCCGGCCGGGGCGGTCACATCGGGGTTCCCGTCACAGTCGGAAGCCGAAGCCTGGTTCGGAGAATCGTGGCGAGGCTTGCTCGACTCTGGTGTGGACGCGGTGAGCCTGTACGAGGGCGACCGGTTGGTCTACGGCCCGATGAGCCTGCACCCCGATAACTCAGGTTGATGCTCAGGGGCGGGGGTTGGGTGACTGGGTGAGTGCGGGGTCGCGAACAACCACGTCACCGAGTGCCGTATCGATGGCAGCGAGAGTCTGCGCATCCAATGTCACTCCTGAGGCCGCGACGTTCTCGGCCACCTGCTCGGGCCGGGATGCGCCGATGATCGCCGCGGAAATCCCCGGTTGAGCGAGCACCCAGGCGACGGCCAGTTGCGACATCGTCACACCTGCGGATTCCGCGATCGGGCGCAGCCGCTGGACGGCCTCCAGGATGGAGTCATCCATGAACCGGCTGATGAAACCAGCGCCCTCTCCACCGCTGGCACGACTACCCGCGGGAATGTCCGTGCCAGGCACATACTTTCCGCTCAGTACACCCTGGGCGATGGGTGACCACACGATCTGGCCGATGCCGTGACGCTCGCTGGTCGGCACGACCTCGGCTTCGATGACCCGCCACAGCATCGAATACTGCGGCTGATTCGACACCAGCGGTGTCAGGTTGTCGCGTTCGATGATCTGCGTGGCGGCCTCGATTTCCTCGGCGCGCCACTCTGAGACTCCCAGGTACAGGACTTTTCCTTCGCACACCAGATCGTGGAAGGTGTGAAGGGTCTCCTCGAGCGGAGTTTCATAGTCGAATCGATGGGCCTGATAGAGATCGACGTAGTCGGTTTCGAGCCGGCGCAGGGATGCGTGGAGCGATTCGCGGATGTGCTTGCGGGACAAGCCGCGATCATTGGGTCCGGGACCTGTCGGCCAGTACACCTTGGTGGCGATCTCCAGCCCCTCGCGACGCTGATCGCGCAGGGCCCGCCCCAAAACCGACTCGGCGGCCGTGCCGGCGTAGACGTCGGCGGTGTCGAAGGTGGTGATACCGGCATCGAGAGCGGCATGAACGCAATCGATCGCCGTTTGATCGTCGATCTGCGATCCGTGAGTGATCCAGTTGCCGAGGATGATCTCGCTGACGCGCAGGCCACTTGCGCCGAGTCGGCGATGCTGCATGGGAATCAGTTCCCCTTCCGAGTAGCCGGACCGCGCGAACCTGAAGGACCTTGAGAGCCGTTGGGTTCACCGCCCCGCTTGACCCTCGGTGGAGGGAGGCGGAGCCTGCGCAACTGCAGGGTCCGCATGATCGCGTAGAACACCGCGCCCTTGCGCTCGGACTTCTCGGGGAACCGTTCCTTCAACTGTGCCTTCAGCCGCAGAACCAGGATCGTGGAATCGACCAGGATGATCGCGATCAGCACGAACCACGCGAGGGACACGATCGACTGAACCACCTGGTTGGGGATGAATCCCAGGATCAAGACCGCGAGTGCGATGAAGATGAAGTACTCCGCGACGGTGAATCGGGAGTCGACGAAATCCCGAGTGAACCGTCGGACCGGTCCGCGGTCGCGTGCGGGCATGCGACTCTCGTCGCCTGCGAGGAGTGCGGCCCGGTTCTGCATGCGGGCCTGTCGCTCACGGGCCCGCGCTGCACGACGGGCCGACCGAGCATCGCCCGCAGACCGCAGCGCCTCCTTGCGGGCCTGTTCGGCCTCCTTGCGGGTGGGGGTGGGGCGACCCTTGCCGCGGGGGGTGTCGTCGATGGGTGCATCGTCGTCGGGGACGGCGGCGTCGGGGCGTTGGCGGCGGGAGAACATGATGAATGCCAGGGTAGCGGTCGCAGGCTCAGCTCGCTCAGATCGGCGTCGGGGAGCGCACTTGGGGCAGCAGCGCATAGTCTGGAAGGCAATGCCCCCGTAGTGACGGGGCAGGTCGGCCAGTTCGGGAGGCATCGATGGGCTTGTGGCAGCGCTTCACCATGATCTTCAAGGCCAAGGCGAGCAAAGCCTTGGACAAGGCGGAGGATCCTCGCGAGACGCTGGATTACTCCTACGAGAAGCAGCTGGAGTTGCTGCAGAAGGTGCGCCGGGGCGTGGCTGACGTCGCCACCAGCCGCAAGCGCATCGAGCTGCAGATCACCAATCTGGCCAAGCAGGCCGATAAATTGCAGGATCAGGCCAAAGCCGCGCTAGGAGCCGGCCGCGAGGACCTGGCCCGAGAAGCGCTCACCCGCAAGAGCGGCCTGCAGCAGCAGGTCGCCGACCTCACCGATCAGTTGGCGCAGTTGCAGGACCAAGAGGAGAAATTGGTGCAAGCCTCCCAGCAACTGCAGGCCCGCGTCGATGCTTTCCGAACCCGCAAGGAGACGATCAAGGCCACCTACACAGCGGCTGAGGCGCAGACGAAGGTCAGCGAAGCCGTCACCGGGATTTCCGATGAGCTGGGTGATGTGGGGCTGGCCGTCCAGCGGGCCGAGGACAAGACCTCGCAGATGCAGGCGCGAGCCGGGGCGATCGATGAACTCGTGGCTTCTGGGGCTCTCGATGATGTTTCGGGAACGAGCAAGGACAGCCTGACGCTGGAACTGGAGCGCATGGCAAGTGCGTCACAGGTGGACGACGACCTGGCCGCGCTGCGCGCTGAGTTGTCGTCTGCGCCGGAGAAGCCGGCGATCGAATCGGATAAGGGCTGACCGGCACCTCATCGGGCGGAACGCCGACAGATCCACCGTTCGAACGATCAACGCACACCGACCTTGCGAGGGAGTTGACGACCACCAGCGATGGCCCGCACCCGCTTCGGCATCGACAGGGGCCTGACGGCCCGTATGTTCGCGACCATGTTCGGTCTCGGTCTCCTCTACGTCATTCTGGGTGGTGTCCTGCTCGCCCTCGGCGTCGGCGCGATCTTCGTCCTCGCCATCATGGGAGCCCTGATCTTCGGGCAGTGGTGGTTCTCCGACTCCCTCGCACTCGGTGCGATGCGGGCCCACGAAGTCTCACCTGAGCAGGCACCGCAACTGCATGCTCTCGTCGATCGGCTCTGTGCGATGGCCGACATGGACAAGCCGCGTATCGCGATCGCAGACACCGATGTCCCCAATGCCTTCGCGACCGGTAGGACGCCGAAGCGATCAGTTGTGGTCGTGACCACGGGCCTGCTGCGACGCCTCGATCGAGATGAACTCGAGGGGGTGGTCGCGCACGAGTTGTCGCACGTCGCTCATCGTGATGTCCTCGTGATGACCATCGCGTCTTTCACCGCGATCCTTGCCGGCTTCCTCGTGCGTTCGGCGATGTGGGGTTCGATGATGCGGGATCGGCGCGATCAGAACACGGCCTTGCTGTTCTTCGCGGTGATGCTGGTCAGCATCCTGGTCTATGCGATCTCCTACATCCTCATCCGTGCCCTTTCTCGGTACCGCGAACTCGGGGCCGATCGAGGAGCGGCCTACGTGACAGGTCGTCCATCGGCGCTGGCGCGAGCCCTGCAGAAGATCAGTGGCGACATGGCCGCGATTCCCACTCAGGATCTGCGCAAGATGGAACCGGTGAGTTCGTTCGCGTTCGCACCGGCGTTCTCGCGCGGTCGCGGTGGACTCGGCCTGGAGTCCTTGATGTCCACCCACCCATCATTGGAGAAGCGCCTGGCGCAGTTGGCGAAGATCTCCACCGAACTCGGTGAACGCTGAGGCGCCCGCATGGGATTCCTAGACGGACTTCTGGGGCGCCGCAAGCCCGTGCGTCCGAACCTCGATGCGTTGTTCGCGGTGCCCTCTGCCGCGATCACATTGCAGGTGAGCATGGACTTCGTATCGACAGGTCAGGGCGCGGTTGCCTTCCGCTCCGTCGAAGGACGCGCTATGGCCGATGTTGAGGCGGAGATCACCGAGTTGCTCAATGCCGATGGCGGCCCGCCCGTCCGGTTGACGACCGATTCGTTCGGGTACACGTGGCTGATCGTGTCTGAACCCGAACCCGATGTCTCGGCGATCGTCACCGACCTGCATGCGGTGAACAGCACACTTGCCGACCACGGATTCGCCCCGCAGCTGCTGTGCTCGATCGTGCCGTTCCGCGATCCTGAGGGCGCCACGCTCGCCCTGGTCTACCTATACAAGCGGGGGACGTTCTATCCGTTCGTCCCCGAGGTCGGTAGTGAGGAGCGGCGCGACAACATCACTGAATTGAAGGTGCGTGATCTGCTGACCGGTGAATTGCCCTGGGAAGCGGATCTGTCCCGGTGGTTCCCGGTCTGGGGTGCTCCGACTCTCGGCAACTGAGCCCCGTCCCTGCTGTCCCCGCTGCTCCCGCTGCCCGACTGCACCCGCTGCCCCCGGGTTAGTCGCTGAGATGGTCGCCCTTTCGGCGATTAGTGAGGCAAAGGGCGACCCTTCCAGCGACCAAAGCCGAAGCGCTATCGCCAGCGTGAGCGGCGCCGGGCTCTGATGGCCGAGATCACCGACCGAGGGTCGGTGAAGAACTGACCTGCCGCCCATCGCACCGTGTCGATCCCCACGCCGGCGAGTGCGAGGTCGCGACGCTTCTCCTTCCGCAGAGCCTGTGCCCCATCGGCGCCTTCGTACTTCAACAGTCCATCGCATTCGCCGGCGAGGTAGTCATCGAAGAGGAAGTCAAGGCGACGGGCTGTGCCGTCGGAATCGATCACACGCCATTGGAGGCCACGGATGGGGATGCCCGCTGACAGGAAATGTCCGCGCGCGAATGATTCAGCGGGGGATTCGGCCAGAGGGGAAGTCGCCGCTGCAGCGTGCCTCAAGCGCGCGACCCCGTGGCGCCGCTTGGCGCTGCGGACCTGCTCGCTCAACTCGGCCATCGCCCATGCCATCGGCTCGGAAAACTCGACTACCTCGTGATCGGGGAGGTCCGGGCGCCCGGCGAGGGCGAGCACGCGCTGTCTCATGACGTGATCGAGCGCCATCAGGCCGATGGGCAGCGAGGATCGACGAGCTAGATCGCAGGCGGTACGCCAGGGCGACGTGGTCATCAGTCCGTCGACGGTGACGACGTCATCTGCCGTCACCGTGCCGCGATGTCGAAACAGCCCGGGATGGCGTCGAGGCGCTGCGTGGTAGCCGTGGATATCGCGAGGGATCCCTGCGAGCAACGGGATGCCGAGGAGAAAGGCTGCGGTGTCGTGGCTGAACACCAGATCGTCATGAGTGGTGGCCATGGCGGAGATGGCGTCGAGGTGCGCCTCCCGTGCCGACAGGCCATCGACATGCGTCACGGTGACCACGCCGTGGGAGACGCGGGTGATCGTGCCGGCAGCCACAGCGGCACGCAATTGCCCTCGTGTCAGGCCAGCGGAGAGGGCGTCATGGACGGAAGTGGGCCGACCATGACTGATGGCGAGCAGGTGGCGTGCAGTGTCCTGAGGAGCCATGGGGGCAGCGTCGCCCAAAAAGCGGTCACCCTGCAGAATCCATCCACAACCTGCACCGGATAGCAGCCTTAGTCGCTGAGGTGGTCGCCTTTTCGGCGATTAGTGGGGCAAAGGGCGACCCTTCGGGCGACCAACGCCGGGTATCAGTCGACCGGAGCGGTCGAGGTTGCGACCCCCGGAAGCGCCAGCATCCGATCGAGCGCGACGCGAGCCCAGTGCGCGGTGTCGGGATCGACGGTGATCTGATTGACAACGCGACCCTCGACCAGATTCTCCAGTGACCACACCAGGTGCGGGAGATCGATGCGGTTCATCGTCGAGCAGAAGCACACCGCTTTGTCGAGGAACACCACCGTCTTGTCCGGGTGGCGCAATGCCAGTCGGCGGACCAGATTCAGTTCCGTACCCACGGCGAACGCCGAGCCCGCGGGAGCGGCATCGATGGTGGCGATGATGAATTCGGTCGAACCGACCAGGTCGGCCTTGTTGATGACCTCGTGACGGCATTCGGGGTGGACGAGCACGGTGATCCCGGGCATGCGATCGCGCACATCATCGACGGACTCTGCGGTGAACCTGCCGTGCACGGAGCAGTGGCCCTTCCACAGCAGCATGCGCGCCGACCGCGCCTGCTCGATGGTCAGCCCGCCATCGGGCTTGTGCGGATCCCATACGACGCAGTCCTCGAGGGACATTCCCAGATCGCGTACTGCGGTGTTGCGGCCCAGATGCTGGTCGGGCAGGAACAGCACGCGCTCACCTCGTTCGAAAGCCCATTCCAACGACCGCCTCGCATTGCTCGAGGTGCAGATCGAGCCCCCGTTGCGACCGGTGAATGCCTTGATGTCGGCCGAGGAGTTCATGTAGGTGATCGGAATCGTGCTGTCCGCCAAGTCCCAACGGGTGAGGGTCTGCCAGGCCTCATCCACCTGATGCATCGCGGCCATATCGGCCATGGAGCAGCCGGCGGCCAGATCGGGCAGGATCACCTGCTGATGGTCGGCGGTGAGGATATCGGCGCTTTCGGCCATGAAGTGCACACCGGCGAATACGACGAACTCCGCCTCGGGTCGGGCAGCTGCCTGCTGGGAGAGCTTGAATGAATCACCCGTCACGTCGGCGAACTGGATGACTTCGTCACGCTGATAGTGGTGGCCGAGGATGAACACCCGGTCTCCCAGTGCAGCCTTCGCAGCCGCGGCGCGAGCGACGAGGTCGGGATCGCTTGCCGGCGGGAGATCACCGGGGCATTCCACCCCGCGCTCGCTGTCGGGATCGGCGTCCTGGCCGAGCAGCAGCAGTGCCAGCGGTGTCTTATCGGGTTCGACGAAGGACTGCGCCATCCGATAAGTGTGACACCGGTTGCCAACCCCCGCACACACCGTCTCATGCTGCCGACCCGATTCGACCTATGAGCGGGGCGCAGGGGAGCGATAGCGTCGCCGATGTGCGCGTCCTGATCGCCCCGGATTCCTTTGGGGGCACCATGTCCGCTGTCGAAGCGGCCGAGGCCATCGCAGCCGGTTGGCGTCGCGCAGCGCAGGCGAGTGAGATCGTCAGCGTCCCCCTCTCGGATGGGGGACCGGGAATGCTCGACGTGATCGTCGCCGGGTTCGATGCGCGCGGTGTCGAATCCCAGACGCTGATGGCCACCGTGCCCGGGCCCCGTGGACAGCAGGTCCCGGCCATGATCGTGGTACAGGAGCACACCGCCTACATCGAGTCGGCCCAAGCCTGCGGCCTGCACCTGGTTGCCCGAGACGCACGGGATCCATGGACGTCCACGAGTGCGGGCCTGGGGCTGGTGCTCGACCACGCTCGCGACGCCGGCGTCGACCGCATCGTCGTCGGACTCGGCGGGACCGGAACCATCGACGCGGGGGCGGGGTTGCTCGCCGCGATGGGTGCGCACGCGTGGGACGGGGAAGGTCGAGAAGCATCCGATCAATTGCGTTGCGGACCATCGGGATTTGCGGATGTGGCACGCGTCGACATCATGCCCGCCGTGCAGGACTGGGTCGGGGTTGACGTCATCGCCGCGGTCGACGTCGATGTGCCCCTGACCGGACCGCAGGGGGCCGCCCGTGGATTCGGTGCTCAGAAGTTCCCCGACCCGGCGGCGGTGACCGCTGCGCAACTCGGCGATCTCGAGGAGTCGATCGCGCGATTCGTCGGCCTGGTGCACGGTCATCTCGACACTCCAGACCTCACCAACAGAGCCGGTTCGGGGGCGGCCGGGGGTATCGGCTGGGCGCTGCAGTGCCTGGGTGCCACCGTCGTTCCAGGAATCGACATCGTCGCGGCCACGGTGGGACTGCACGACCTGCTCGATGGGGTGGATGTGGTCATCACCGGAGAGGGCCGCTTGGATTGGCAGTCCCGTCGCGGCAAGGTCATCTCCGGTGTGGCCGAACGGGCCAGCGCCCGCGGGATCCCGGTCGTGGCGGTCGCAGGCCGAGTCGATCTCGGAGCCCGGGAACTCGCCGGCCTCGGAATCGTCGAGGCGTGGTCGCTTGCCGAGCAGCCGGGAGGGCTGGCCCGGTCGATGATCTCCGCCCACCAGGCGCTCGCCGATGCCGCCGCCCGGATCGCCGCCCAGTGGGGGAGTGGGGCGACCTGAACCGCCATCGCGGGCGCCCGGGCTCGAAATACGACACACTGGGGTGCATAATTCAAGGGTGAGCCTTGTCGCACGCGGCTCGCCCCGCGCAACCACTCGTCCCGCGCAATCAGGAGGAATGACACACATGACCGCTGAGACGTCGACCGATGGCATCGTCCTCACCGACACCGCTGCGAGCAAGGTCAAGACCCTGCTGGAAGCCGAGGGTCGCGAAGACCTCGCGCTGCGCATCGCCGTCCAGCCCGGCGGTTGCTCAGGCCTGCGCTATCAATTGTTCTTCGATGACCGCTCCCTCGACGGCGACATCGTCAAGGACTTCAGCGGGGTTGGTGTCGTCACCGACCGGATGAGCGCGCCGTATCTCAGCGGTGCCGTCATCGACTTCGTGGACACGATCGAAAAGCAGGGGTTCACCATCGACAACCCCAATGCGGGCGGTTCGTGCGCCTGCGGCGATTCGTTCCACTGACCGACGAAGCGCATTCTGAGCCTGCAGCCCGGTTGGTATCGGTCGCGCGACCGGCACCGGTAGCCTCGCGCGGGTGAACATCGTCGTAACAGGTTCGATCGCCACCGATCATCTGATGACCTTCCCGGGTCGATTCGCCGACTCTCTCGTTGCCGACAAACTCGATCGGGTCTCGCTGTCCTTCCTCGTCGATGCGCTCGAGGTGCGTCGCGGAGGTGTGGCAGCGAACATCGCCTTCGGGATGGGCTATCTGGGCCTTCGGCCCGTCCTCGTCGGCGCGGTGGGCCCGGACTTCGCCGATTACGGCTCCTGGCTGGCCCGCCACGGTGTCGACATCGACAGCATCCACACTTCGCAGGTGCACCAGACGGCGAGGTTCGTCTGTACGACCGATGAGGAAGCGAACCAAATCGCATCGTTCTATTCCGGTGCGATGAGCGAGGCGCGTGACATCGAACTGCTACCAGTCGCCGACCGGCTCGGCTCGATCGACCTGGTGGTGGTCGGTCCGAACGACCCCGAGGGAATGCTGCGCCACACCGATGAATGTCGACAGCGAGGGTTCGCCTTCGCCGCCGATCCGTCCCAGCAGCTGGCCCGCATGGATGGCCCGCAGATCCGGCGACTCATCGATGGTGCGACATATCTGTTCACCAATGAGTACGAAGCCGCACTGACCGAGCAGAAAACAGGCTGGAGTGCAACGGAAATCGCCGATCGGGTGCACTGTCGTATTACGACCCTCGGTGCCCAGGGTGCACGCGTGGAGCGTAACGGACATCCGGTGGTTGAAGTCGGCTGCCCGCAGGAAGACTCCGTGGTCGATCCGACCGGTGTCGGTGATGCGTTCCGCGCCGGATTCCTTGCCGGTCTCGCGTTCGGGCTATCCGATGAGCGCTGCGCCCAACTCGGGTCGACCCTGGCGACGTATGTGATCGAGACGGTTGGCACCCAGGAATACCGGCTGCGAACCGATCATGTCCGGTCTCGACTCGAGCAGACCTATGGCCTCGACGCGGCACAGGAGCTTGTGCAGCATCTGTCGTTACAGGACGGCGTCGACGTCTGACACAGCGAACGTCACGTGGGAGCCTCAACTCCTCGAACCCAGTTTCCGGACACTCCTGCAGCCGTTTCCAGCCGCGAGCGTCACAATCTGGTGGTGATGCATCCCGTCGAGCCGGAGCCCACAGCCTGGGCGCTGCCCGACCCGAGCGAGGCGCCACCGGGAACCGATGTCATCGGAATCGGGGCCGATCTTGTACCGGGAACCATCCTCAGCGCGTATCGGCGGGGACTGTTCCCGATGGATGTCGAGCGGGGAGGGCCGTTGGGGTGGTGGTCGCCCGATCCTCGCGGAGTGCTCCCCCTGACGGGTTTGCGGATCTCGCGTTCGCTGCGCCGGTCGGTACGTCGTTTCGACATCAGCGTGGATACCTGTTTCACCGATGTGATGCATGCCTGCGCTGATGAACGTCGCGATCATGGCTGGATCACCGCCGACTTCATCGATGCCTACTCCCGGCTTCATCGGTTGGGATGGGCGCACTCGGTCGAGGTGTGGAACCCTGCCGGTGATCTTGTAGGGGGTCTCTACGGCATCGAGGTCGGGGGGCTGTTCGCAGGGGAGTCGATGTTCCACCGGGAACGTGATGCCTCCAAGGTCGCTCTGGTCGCGCTCGTCGATCGCCTGGTGCAGGACCGATCACAGTTGCTCGCCGCCGGGCGCGGTGAGCGCCTGCTCGATGTCCAGTGGGTGACCGATCACCTGGCGTCGCTTGGTGCGATCGCGATACCTCGACGGGTCTATCTGGAAAGGTTGGCCATCGCGTTGGAGATTCCGCCGCTCCTGGCGGCGCCAATCGACCGATAACCGCAAAAAGCTCCACGCGGTCACGACACGCCAGAGTCAGTCGATCTCCGGAGCCCCGAGGGCCGCACGGTCGGCGGCGATGACCTCGGCGAGCGCATCGACGAATCCGGCCACGCTGGACTCGTTCGCACCCACCGGCAGAGTCAGCCGCAGATTTCCCTGAGTGAGCGCTCCCATGGCTTCGAGGACGTGGCTGGGGCGGCGGGTGTCGGCGACGCAGGAGGAGCCGCTGGATACGGCGAATCCGGCGGCATCCAACCCGTCGACGAGCGCATCGGCGGAGGTGTACAGGCACGACAGGGCCAGCAGATAGGGCAGGTCCGGGCTGCCCAGCACGCTGACACCGGCTATCCGGTCGCGGACGTCAGCCTGGACGTCGTCGAGGAGCATCCGGCACACCTGCCCGTCAGCATGGGATCGCACCCGGTCGAGGGCCCACTCCAGGGCTCGGGCGGCCACCGCGATCAGGGCCACCGCCGGGGTGCCGGGCACCCGTCCTGATTCCCGTTCATCCACCGGTCCCGGGGGAGCCCAGGCCACCGGGGATCGGATTCCCAGGACTCCGACTCCCGCCGGCCCGCCCCAGGTGAGCGCGGAGGCGATGAGGAGGTCACCCGGTGGTGGGGGGACCACCCGGCCGATGGCGGTGGTGGCATCGACGAGCAGGGGAACGCCGGCGTCGCGGCAGGCCATGTGGATGTCCGAGACGGGTTGGGCGGTTCCCACCTCGTGGTTGAAGGCCTGCAGGCAGGCCAGGGACACACCCGTGGCTTGGACTGCCGATGCGAAGGCCTCGTCATCCACTCGACCGGTCGCATCGACCTCGATCACCGTGATGGGGGTACCCATCCGCTCGAGGACATCGCAGGCGCGCAGGATCGCGCTGTGCTCGACGGCGCTGACTACGACGGTCCCCGGTCGTGCAGCCAGACGCCCGATGATCGCCCGATGCATGGCATCGGTCGCGGAGGCTGTGAACGAGACCTCGGGGGAGCGCAGCCCCATGGCCTGGGCGATCGACTCCCGGGACGCTTCGAGGAGCATCGAGGCCACCCGGCCATCTCGGTAGCGCCGGGCCGGATCGGCCCAACCGCGATCGAATGCAGCAGCGATGGCTGCGGCGCCGCCGGGGTTCAGACCAGCCCCGGCAAGGGCATCGCAGAAGCCCGGGGATGGCCACGCGGCGTTCGATGCCGCTGCTGATGCGACCCCGGCCATGGGGGAACGGTACCTAGGCCGACAGGCTCGATGGACGCCACCATCGGGTGAGGCGAACACCACACTCGCATCTGCTGGCGAGGGGTGTCCGGTGGGGGATCGTGCGCTAGTCTCGCCCTAGAGGAGTTCGTGAGGAGAGGGCCGGGGTGAACCCGGTCGTCCTGGCGGGCGCCCAGTCTGTTTCGCAGGACATGGTTTTCGCCGGACAGCGGGCGAGCGACGACGAAGGGTGCGTGGTGGGTCACAGCCGGTCACGGATGACACGCAGGGCGGGTGTCATCGCGGGAATCGTGGGGGTGGCCCTGGTCGCCTCCGGATGCACGGCCAACGAGGCGTTCTTCTTCGATCTGCCCTCACCGGCCACCGAGGAAGCGCCCATCACACAGAACCTGTGGAATGGTGCCTGGATCGCGGCCTGGGGCGTGGGCATCGTCACCTGGGCCCTGATGATCTGGGCGGCGGTGGCCTATCGCCGCCGCAAGAACGCCGGCATCCCCGAGCAGACCAAATACAACATCCCGCTGGAGACGCTCTACACCGTCGTCCCGCTGATCATGATCCTGGGACTGTTCTTCTTCACCGCCCGCGATCAGGCTGAGTTGGTCGCCGTCGACAACGACCAGGACGAGACCGTCAACGTCGTCGGGTTCCGCTGGAGCTGGGCCTTCAACTACCTCGACGAGGATGTCTACGACGTCGGGACAGCCTCGATCCCGCCGACGCTGTATCTCCCGGTGGACGAGAAGATCCGCTTCGAACTGTCCTCCCCGGATGTCATCCACTCCTTCTGGGTGCCCAACTGGCTGTTCAAGATGGACGTCATCCCCGGCAAGGTGAATGTCTTCGAGGTCACGCCCAACGAGACCGGCACATTCGTGGGCCGATGCGCTGAGCTGTGCGGCGTCGATCATGCTCGCATGATCTTCAACGTCACCGTCGTCACACGAGCGGAGTACGAAGCCCAGATGCAGGCGCTGCGGGACAAGGGCCAAACGGGCAAACTCGAAAGCGAGCGCGTGAATTACGAGGGTGAACGAGACTCGGAGAGGATCAACCTGTGACCATCCTGAATGAGCCCCCGGCAGCCGCACCCACCGCGCCGGCCCCGACCCTCACACCCAAGGAGCAGCGGCGCGAGCATCTGGGTCGCACCATTGTCAAGTGGATCACCTCGACCGACCATAAGACGATCGGCTACCTCTACCTGATCACCTCATTCGCCTTCTTCATCATCGCCGGTGCCATGGCGCTGGTGATCCGCGCCGAGCTCGCCGTTCCCGGTCTGCAGTTCGTGAGCTTGGAGCAGTACAACCAGTTGTTCACGATGCATGGAACGATCATGCTGTTCCTGTTCGCCACACCGTTGTACGTCGGCTTCGGCAACGTGATCGTGCCCCTGCAGATCGGTGCCCCGGACGTCGCGTTCCCGCGGCTGAACATGCTCGGCTACTGGATGTTCCTCTTCGGCGGCATCATCGTGATGGCCGGCTTCCTCACCCCCGGCGGTCCAGCATCCTTCGGCTGGTTCGCGTATCAGCCGCTCAGCAACGCCCTGTATTCCCCGGGTGCCGGCGCCGACCTGTGGTTCCTCGGCCTCGCCCTCGGTGGCCTGGGCACCATCTTGGGTTCGGTCAACTTCATCACCACGATCTTCGCGATGCGCGCGCCGGGCATGACGATGTTCCGACTGCCCATCTTCGTGTGGACCATCCTGGTCACCGCCGTGCTGGTGCTCATCGCCTTCCCGATCCTGGCTGCCGCCCTCGTGGTCGCGTTCATCGACCGCCAATACGGCACGGTGGTGTTCGACCCTGAAAACGGTGGCGCCATCCTGTGGCAGCACCTGTTCTGGTTCTTTGGTCATCCCGAGGTCTACATCATCGCTCTGCCGTTCTTCGGTATCGCCAGCGAGATCATCCCGGTGTTCTCCCGCAAGCCGATCTTCGGCTACAAGGGTCTCGTCGTCGCCACCATGGCGATCGGCGCCCTTTCGGTGGCCGTATGGGCGCACCACATGTACGTCACCGGCTCTGTCTATCTGCCGTTCTTCGCGCTGATGACGATGCTCATCGCCGTCCCGACAGGGGTGAAGTTCTTCAACTGGATCGGCACGATGTGGCGGGGCTCCATATCCTTCGACACTCCCATGCTGTGGACGATGGGCTTCCTCATCACCTTCTTGTTCGGTGGCTTGACCGGCATCATCCTGTCCAGCCCGCCGCTGGACTTCCACGTCTCTGATTCCTACTTCGTCGTGGCGCACTTCCACTACGTGGTCTTCGGGACCGTCGTGTTCCTCATGTTCGCCGGGTTCTACTTCTGGTGGCCGAAGATGACCGGCCGGATGCTCGACGAACGATTAGGCAAGGTGCACTTCTGGTTGGTGTTCATCGGTTTCCAGGTCACGTTCCTCGTTCAGCATTGGCTGGGTGTGCAGGGCATGCCGCGCCGTTACGGGGACTACCTCGAAAGTGACGGATTCACTACGCTCAACACGGTGTCGACGATCGGATCGTTCATCGTCGGGTTCTCCACGGTGTTCTTCATCTGGAATGTGATCAAGACATGGCGTAGTGCCCCGAAGGTCACCGTCGACGATCCCTGGGGTTGGGGCGGCTCCTTGGAATGGGCGACGTCCTGTCCGCCGCCCCGGCACAATTTCACCTCACTGCCGCGGATCCGATCCGAGCGTCCCGCTTTCGACCTGCATCACCCGGAGTTGGCCGCACCTCAGGTCACGCCCGGTGCGGTCGGTGTCTTCACCCGGGTGCTTGCTGGTGATGGCCCGTCGCCGACGAAGGCGGATATCCAGGCGCGGGACGATAAGGCGCAGGGTCGAGGAGATGCGCAGTGAAGATCGAAGGGTGGATCTTCGGTGTAGGCGCGATCTTCTACTTCTTCATCTCCGGTGTGTACTGGTACCTCAGCCGCGATGAGATCGGCACCACTGCGCTGGTCATGACCGGTGGGCTGGCCTTCCTCGTGGCGTTCTACATTCTCTACACGGCCAAGCGGGTCTACCCACGGCCGGAGGATCGCGACGATGCCGAGGTCGACGAGGCCGATCCGGAGTACGGCTTCTTCAGCCCGCACAGCTGGTGGCCGTTGGCGGTCGGTATCGGTGCGATGATCACGACCTTCGGGCTGATCTTCGCCGTGTGGCTGCTCGTCCTCGGTGTTTCGGTGCTCATGCTGTCGATCATCGGTTGGCTGTTCGAGTACTACCGCCGCGAATTCGCCCACTAGGGGATGCGCCGGTCGCATCTCAACACAGATCGCGATCGCACAGCCTGGATGCCTGAGCCGGCTCATCGCGTGGTTCCGGCGGTTGTCGCCCGGGTGGAGTAATGGGCCATGATGGTGGTCTCGTTCCCGGGGCACAACGCGGGGCGGGCGCGGTCGGACAGACCTGGGCCTGGTCAGTTAGGCACTCCGCGAACGAGACATGACTGTCGAACTACCGCCTTGGGTGCTGTGACGGGCGATGTCATGGACGGCGACGCCGAACCCTCCCTGCAGTCCCCGAGGCGCCATGGCAGGGTGAGGGGATGGAACAGCGAGACCTCGAAGCCGTCGAAGGGCGCCTGACCTCGATCCTGCTGGGCTGGGGTGCTGCGAGCACCGTGCTGGGGTCGGTGCTGTGGGCGGCCGGCTGGCGGTCGAGGCGCACAGAGCTGCTCCGTTTCGGTCGCCAGACCGCTCTGTGGGGAGCCACTGACTCCGCCATCGCCCTGGCCGGTTCTCGTGCTCGTCGTCGGCGGGGTGAACTGGATCAAGCGGAGGTCGACGCGAAGGCTCGGACATTGCTGATCACCCTGGTGGTCAACGGGATCGCCGACGTGGCCTATGTGGCCGGAGGAGCGCGTGTGTGGGCGCGAACGGGAGCAGCACATCCGTCGACACAGGACTTCGAGGACGCCTCGATGTCGCAGACCTACTGGGGGATGGGGCGCGGGGATGGTGCGGCGATCATCATCCAGGGAGGCTTCCTGCTGGTTCTGGATAGCGTCTTCGCGCTGCGATTGAGCCGAGTACGGCACTGAGCCCCCCACCACCCCCAACGCCAGCCGTCTGAGTTACCTGAATGGTCGCTAACTCGGTGAGTTAGCGACCATTCAGGTAACTCAGACGTTCCCCGGAGGGGAATGGCTGAGGGCCGCCCACCCACTGATTGGGTGAACGGCCCTCGCATCGATCGGGAGGGGAGCCGGTCTAGTCCGATCCCCGCTCGCTTCCCTTATCTGCCTCGAGTGCTTCGGCATTCGTCATCGGCTCGCCCTGCTCGTGCAGCACACCGCCGTGGAAGGGCACCGTGACGTAGTTGCTCTCCTCGTACTCGTGCAGGGGAGCCTCGAGCTCGGCTTCATGCGCGACATGGGCCTGACCGGCCTCGATCTCAGCCATCGTCGGGGGAGCGACCGCATCGCGGTAGTAGAAGTTGGACAACCTCGAGCGCAGTTTATCGATCCGGTAGCGCTTATTGCGCACCCCGTTGGCATCGGTCTTCGCCGGTGCCGGGAGCGGGGTGTTGTGCGACTCGATCATCGAGGCGAGCACGGCCTGCTGAGCCTTGGGGAGCGGCTCGTGCACCTCGATGAACTCACCGTGCGGCAAGCGCAGGATGCGACCGGACTCGTAGCCGTGGAGCAGTTTCTCGCGATCCTTGCGCTGCAGGCCCAGGCAGATCCGCTTGGTGATGATGAACGCCAGAGGCGGCAGCACGATCAATCCGATCCGCAGGAACCAGGTGATCGCGTTGATGGATAAGTCGAAGGTGGTCGCCACGAGGTCATTGCCGCCACCGAGCCACAGCAGGCTGTAGAACACGATGGCCATGACACCGATGCCGGTACGAACAGGTGCATTGCGCGGGCGCTCCAGCAGGTGATGCTCGCGCTTGTCACCGGTGGCCCAGGCTTCGAGGAACGGGTACAGCGCCATCGCGGTGAAGATGAGCCCGGGCACGATGACCGCGGGTATCAGGATGTTCCACGAGATGGTGTAGCCGAAGGCGACCGTCTCCCAGTTGGGCATCACGCGCAGGGCGCCATCCAACCAGCCGATGTACCAGTCCGGCTGAGTGCCGGCGGTGACTTGATCAGGTGTGTAGGGCCCGAATATCCACACCGGGTTGATATTCACCAGCCCCGACAGCAAGGCGATGATGCCGAACACGATGAAGAAGAAGCCACCGGCCTTGGCCATGTAGATCGGCATCAGCGGGTAGCCGACGACGTTCTCGTTGGTGCGGCCCTGGCCGGGGAACTGGGTGTGCTTTTGGTACCACACCAGCATCAGGTGGACGGTGACCAGAGCGAGGATGAGGCCCGGGATCAGCAGGATGTGGGCCATGTAGAGGCGGGACATGAAGTCCACACCGGGGAACTCGCCGTCGAAGAGCAGGAATGCTGCCCAGGTGCCCACGATCGGGATGGCCTGGACGATGCCGCGAGCGATCTGCAAGCCGGTACCCGAGAGCAGATCGTCAGGCAGGGAGTAGCCGGTGAAGCCCGCACCCAGGGCCAACACGATGAGGCCGACGCCGATCACCCAGTTCAGCTCGCGCGGCTTGCGGAAGGCACCGGTGAAGAACACCCGGAAGGCGTGCACCGCGATGGCCGCGACGAAGATCAGCGCGGCCCAGTGATGCATCTGTCGGATGAGCAGGCCGCCGCGGATATCGAAGGAGATCTGCAGGGTCGAGGCGTAGGCCTCGGTCATCTCCACACCCTTGAGGGGCACGTACGAGCCCTCGTAGATCACCTCGACCAGACTCGGCTTGTAGAACAGCGTAAGGAACACGCCGGTGATCAAGACGACGATGAAGCTGTAGAGGATGATCTCGCCCAGCATGAACGACCAGTGGTCGGGGAAGACCTTCTTCAGGTTCTTGCCCAACCACTTGTTCGAGCCCAGGCGCTCATCGAGGTACTGCGCTGTGGCGCCCCCGGCCTTCTCCGTCGTGCTCATCCACGCTCCCAGAAGCTAGGTCCGACTGGTTCTTGGAAGTCCGAACGTGCTATGAGGAATCCTTCCTCATTCACGCCGATCGGCAACTGCGGCATGCGCCGTGCTGCGGGTCCGAAGATGACGTTGCCGGAATCGGCGAGGTCGAAGGTCGACTGGTGGCACGGGCACAGCAGGTGGTGGGTGCGATGCTCATAGAGTGCGATCGGGCAGCCGACGTGGGTGCAGATCTTGGAGAACGCGAGGATGCCCTGATAATCCCAGCCGTCACCCTGCTGGGAGCGGATCTCACCCGGATCCATCCGCACGAGGATGATCGCGGACTTGCCGCGCTCATTGAGGTTGTGGAACTCCTTCTGGATCTCGAGGATGTTCTCCGGCAGCGCCGAGACGAGGCCTCCCACGGGGATGTCCTCGGGCCGGATCGGCTGATAGGTGCCGTCCACGACGATGGGAAGGCCCTCGGTCCAGGCGGTTTCGCTGAGGATCTCAGCCGGCGAGAGGCCCTCGAGGGCGGGATCGGTATTCGTCCACATATCCCGGACGAGCACGACCAGGGGGATCGGGAACAGTGCGAGTGCGCCGATCAGGGTGCGCCGCAGGATGCGGTAGGCGGCGAAGCCGGACTCCTCCTTGCCGCGTTCGTACTGGGCGGCGGCCGCGGCATCCTGATCGGGGGTGGAGGCCAGTCGGTGGCGGTCTTGAACGACTTCGACGTCGGGCATGAGCTTCTTTGCCCACTGGATAGCGCCGGCTCCGATGAAGAAGATCGCCGCGCCGAAGGTAACCCCCAGGGCGAGGTTCTGGGCGCCGATGAGGCCGAGGACGGGGATGTAGACCGTCTGGGTGGAGTTCAGTGAGACATAAGCGATGACGAACAGCACCACCATGACCATCGACAGCAAGAACATGAGGGTGATCTGCCGCTCGACACGGCGGGCAGCCTTCGGATCGAGGTCACTGCGGCGGGGGCGATGCTCGACGTCGGCCACCGTCAGGGCGCCGGGGCCCTCGTATTCGGGCCGGGCGAGTATCCCGTGGGGCTTCTCGGGCAGGGGCTGATCGCCGGAGTTATCGCTACCTCGTGTGGTCAGATCGCTCATCGTGCTCGGATCCCAATCCAGACGGCCGCGGCGAGGAACGCGGCGAGAACGGCGGTCCACAGGAACAGACCCTCGACGACCGGGCCCAGGCGACCCAGTGACATGCCGCCGGGGCTCGGGGCCTGCTGCAACTCCATGACGTAGGCGATGATCGCCTGCTTGTCCTCGGTCGGCAGGGTCTGATCGGAGAAGATCGGCATGTTCTGGGGGCCGGTCAGCATGGCCTCGTAGATCTGCGTCGGCGTGGAGTTCATCAGGGAGGGTGCGTACTTCCCCTGGGTGAGGGCCCCACCTTGGCCGGCGGCCTGATGACACTGGGCGCAGTTGATGCGGAACAGGATTCCACCCTCGGCCACGTCGGCGTTGGTGTAGTCCACCTGTTCGGCTGTCGGGATAGCAGGCCCGGGAGCCAAGGATGCGATGTAGGCCGCCATGGCGAGGGTTTCCTCGGCGGTGTAGTCGGGCTTCTTGACCGGAGCCTGGGCGCCAGGAGCCGCCAGCGGCATCCGCCCGGTGGCCACCTGGAAGTGCACAGCGGCTGCCCCCACTCCGATGAGGGTTGGTCCCGCACTCGTACCCTCGGCGTTCAGGCCGTGGCAGGAGGAGCAGCCTTCGAGGTAGAGCCGTCGGCCTTCCTCGATCTGGGTCTGGTCGCCCACCATGACGGTGTCGGCTGCGGTGGGCTGGGTTGTCACCACGCCATATGCACCGCCGACCACACCCAGGGCGATCAGCAGCAAGGCCAGGGCCATCAGGGGGTGCCTGCGGTGCGCTGCGAGGGCCTTCATGGGGTGGGGCCTACCTTCTCTCTTCGGCGTGGTTTCGGGTCTATCGGGCGGCGGCGGACAGGACTGGGACGCGGGCTACCTCAGGATGTAGATCATGAAGAACAGGGCGATCCAGACCACATCGACGAAGTGCCAGTAGTACGAGGTCACGATGGCCCGGGTGGCCTGCTGGTGGGTGAATCGCTTGGCGACGTAGGTCGTGGCCAGAACCAGCAGGAAGGCGATGAGTCCGCCGGTTACGTGCAGGCCATGGAATCCGGTGGTGAGGTAGAACGCCGATCCGTAAGCATTGGAGGACAGGGTCAGGCCCTTGTGGACTAGCTCGGCGTATTCGAAGATCTGACCGCCGATGAAGACACTGCCCATGAGGAACGTGATGATGAACCACCGGCGAAGCCCCTTGACATCGCCTCGCTCAGCGGCGAAGACACCCAGCTGGCAGGTCACACTGGACAGCACCAGGATGGTGGTGTTGACGCTGGCGAAGGGGACGTTGAGCAGCTGAGTCTCCTGCTCCCACAACTCCGGATTGACCGCTCGCAGTGTGAAGTACATCGCGAAGAGCCCGGCGAAGAACATCAACTCGCTGGACAGCCACACGATGGTGCCCACAGCGGTCATGTTGGGGCGATTGGCGGGGGCGTGGACGAAGGCCTCGCCAGCGGTCGAAGTCGCAGCAGCCACGAAGGCATCTTGTCAGATTCTGAGCGTGGGCGCGCGTATGACCCCCGAATGTTGCCCATCTCATATCCACCCCCGGATCGGTCTCCTGGGGTTGCCGTCTTAGTTACCCGTTTGGTCGCTAATTGAGCGGGGTCGACGACCAAACAGGCAACCAAGACGGTAGGGGTGGGGGGCGTTAGCATGAGCGGCGTGACGAGCCCTGAACCCCGTGCCCTGCGCGTTCTGGTCTATAGCGACGACCGCAACACCCGCCGCAGCATCGTCATGGCCCTGGGCCGCCGCCCCGCCCCGGAGCTTCCGGCCATCGAGATCACCGAGGTTGCCACCGAGGCCTATGTAGTGCGCACCCTGGACGCCGGTGGCATCGACCTGGCGATTCTCGACGGGGAGGCGGTGCCTGTCGGTGGCATGGGGATCTGCCGACAGATCAAGGACGAGATCTTCCACGCACCCCCCGTACTCGTCATCATCGGCCGCGCTGCGGATGCCTGGCTGGCGACCTGGTCGCGGGCCGATGCCGTCGTCCCCCAGCCGCTCGACCCGAGGGTGCTGGCCGAGCGTGCTGCGGGGCTGCTGCGTCGACGCCTCGCCGGCATCGATACCGCCTGACCGACATCGGCTGCGCCGTGACCTCTTGTGAACCTGAGCAGCCGGTGGCGGCGTGGCCGGGTTTGCTCGCCGCTTTGCTCCGAGGCGAGGATCTTCCACGTGATCAGGCAGTAGCGGCGATGTCGGACATCATGGGCGGCCGGGTGGGTCCGGCCCGGATCGCAGGATTGCTCATCGGCCTGCGGGCCAAGGGCGAGACGGCATCGGAGGTAGCGGCTGCCGCCGAGGCGATGCGTCAAGCGGCCCGTGTCTGGCCCGGGCAGGGTGGGTGCATCGACATCGTCGGCACCGGCGGCGACAACTCCGGCACGGTCAACATCTCCACCCTCGCTGCCGTCATCGCGGCGGCGTGCGGAGTCCGGGTCGTCAAGCACGGCAATCGAGCGGCGAGTTCGGCCAGTGGAGCAGCCGATGTGCTCGAGAGCCTCGGTCTACCCCTCGACGCTTCCCCGGATGTCGCGGCTGCCGTCGCTGACGAGATCGGGTTGGGCTTCGCCTACGCTCCCGTGTTCCATCCCGCGATGCGTCATGCAGCGCCAGTGCGCAGGGACCTGGGGGTTCCCACCGTGTTCAATATCCTCGGCCCGCTCACGAATCCCGCGGCACCGGCAGCCGGGCTCATCGGATGCGCCGATGCGCGTCTGGCCCCGGTGATGGCCGAGGTGTTCGCCGAGCGCGGCGATCTCATGATCGTTGTGCGTGGAGATGATGGCTGGGATGAGATTACTCCGCAAACGACCACGCGCATGTGGATCAGCGAGCGCGGCACGGTGTCCGAATCCATGCTCACCCCGGCGGATGTCGGTCTGGAGGGGATCAGTGGAGCCGACCTGACCGGTGGGGATGCTCGCCACAATGGTGAGGTCATGCGCATCGCCCTGGGGTTGCCGCGAGTGCACCCGGAGGAATCGATCCATGCTGATCCCGCCGCGGTAACGGCTGTCGCCGTGGCTAACGCTGCTGCAGCCCTGGCAGCCGCAGCGGCGGCGGACTTGGCCAATGACAGCAGCGGGCGAGCAGTGCCTCGAGCGGACTCGACCTGGCGGGAGCGCATTGCGGCCCAGGTGCCGCGTGCGCACGATGCTGTTGCGTCGGGTTCGGCGGGGCAGTTGTTGAACCGGTGGATTCAGCGGGCTCGCGAGATGGTGGAGTGACGACGTCTGGCCTGTGACCGGTGTCGCGTTCGCGGTTGCGCGTCGTCGGATGTGAGCCCGGCACGTACCTGCGCGCGGATCGTGCGGACCGTGGACAGCACATCACCGCCGAGGTGGACCGGTAGATGCAAGGGCGAGTCGCTGTGCGCCAATCGGGTTCCCGGCTCGGTGAGCCATCGCCACACCAGGTGCGATTCCTCGACCAGACCACTCGGTCGCGCGATGGGAACCCGAGGGGCCGCAGGTGAGTCCTCGGCGACGGCATAGAGCGCCGTGAGAACCTCGCGCGGATCCTGGCCCGGTTCGGCGACACCGGCTGCCACTAAACGGCCCTCGCGGATCACATGCAGCGTCCAGGTGCGGTCGTCCAGACGGGCCGCGCCGATCGTTCCCGCCCGCACCAGCGCATGGAAGACGGCGGCCCGCTCGATCCCCCGAAGCGCCGCCTCGAGGCGATCACGCCACTCCCGGGCTCGCTCGAACCGGGTTGCTTCGGTCAGGGGTCGGATACGTTCGCCGATCGCAGCGATGAGAGACCGTGTGTCGCCGGCCATCGCCGCAGCGATCGCATCGGCAGCCGCATTGGCGCTGGGGCCATCGCCGCAGGCTTCGGCGAGTACCCGTAGGGACTCGGCCGCCTGAAGCGCCTCGGCACGGTGCGGGTAGGGACCGATGGCGGTCCGATGTCGCTGCGAGAGTTTCGACGTAACCGTCAGGCGGGCATCCGATCCGTGGGATAGGGCGAGCCACTGCTGGCGTTGCGGATTGCGAGACCGGCGATTGAATGGCGGGCGGTGCTCGCCGATGAGTCGAATCTCGCGAACGTGCGCCTCGAGAGCACTGGCGCACGGGATAGCGGTCACCTCCGAGGCGAGATGGAGCATGTCGCGCATCCGGGCTCGAGGTTCCGACGCGGTGAAGTAGGTACGCACCCGGTCCCGGATGCAACGGGAGGTGCCGACATACAGCGGATCGCCTTGGGCGTCGCGAAAGACGTACACCCCCGGTGAGCGAGGGAGTCCATCGGCGAGATTGCGCTTGCGGCGCTGGACCTCGTGGGTCCGGCCCGTGAAGGACACGAGATCCTCGAGTGTCCACACATGGTGACTGGCCGCACGTTCGAGCAGGCCGTGCAGCACGGCGACGGTGGCGCGCGCGTCATCGAGAGCACGGTGGATGGGTGTGGTCGGCGAGCCGAAGAACGAGGCGAGGGTGGCGAGCTTGACGTTGCGCACGTCATCACGCCCCAGTAGGCGCCGGGCTAGTCGGGCGGTGTCCAGTACCCGGGGCTGAGGCCAGACATGGCCGGACTTCGCCGCGGCTGCCTTGAGGAATCCGATGTCGTAGGGCGCGTTGTGTGCGACGACGACGGCATCGCCGATGAACTCCCACAGCGACGCGGTAGCCGCGGGCACCGATGGCGCGCCGATCAGCATGGCGTTTGTGATCCCGGTCAAGGATGCGATGAACGCGGGAACGTCGTGCCCGGGATCGACCAGAGTGGCGAACTCGCCGAGCACCTCACCACCGTGGACCTTCACCGCCCCGATCTCGGTGATCCCGGCATCGGCGGGTGACCCGCCGGTGGTTTCCAGGTCGAGAACCACGAAGGTGACCTCTGCCAGGGGGCGACCGAGGTCATCGATGCTCAACTGGTCGCTCACGTGGCGCTGTTCGGACATGTCAGTGACCCTAGGGCCGACCTCCGACACGGCGAGGTCACGAGTGATCCGATAGGTTCACCGGCGTGTCGATCATCGTTCCCGATGCCGATCACCGCTGGCGCTGTGCGCACTGCGGCAATCTCACGCGCTTCGACGTGGTCCGACGGTCTCGGACCGAACAATTCTGGCACCTCGACCTCGCCGGTGAGCCGACCATCGAGGAGTCGCGGGCGCTGGAGGATGTCATCGAGTCGGTGACCTGCCGATGGTGCGGCAAGCCCGACGCCATCGAGATCATCGCGCGTCCGGCCCCTGGCGATCCGTTGCCTGAGGAGAACCCCGGCGGCCAGCCCTGATCACAGCCCGCGATGGGCTGCTGCGCCATCGGAATGTCAGACCCCCACCCCACCATGGGGGCATGAGCGATGAACGAAGCAGCGACGAGATCGTGATCGATTGCAATTCCTGTGTTGTTCGAGGGGATGCCTGCTCAGACTGCGTGGTCAGCGTGCTGCTCGGACCGCCGGCCTTCCTCGATGAAGTCGAGCGCACCGCGTTGGCGGTGCTCGCCGGATCGGGACTGGTTCCCCCGCTGCGGCTGCTCAGTTCGGACGAGGGAGCTGCCTGATGGGGGAACCGGCGAGATCCCCGGACTGCTCGTCGATTGACTCGGTGGTGCCGGCTGCCGGTGTCGGCTCGGTGGCGCGTTCACGAAGCGAGGGTGCCCGCATCTGACGGATGAGAACAGCGATCGCCCAGACCGTTGCCGCAACGAGGCTGAGAATGCGCACCGTCTGCAGCCCCAGTGCCCACCATTGACTGCTGAGCAGCGAGCCGTATCCGAACGGATAGATCACCTGCGTGACCGTGACTGAAATCGCCAGGAGCGCGATGACCGGACGGAGTTGGGTTCGCCGATCCATCAGTGCCGCCGCAGCAACGCCGGCGACCCACACGTTGTATTGCGGGGAGAGCACACGCGAGGTGATCATCGAGATAAGCAGCGCGGTCAGTACGACGTCGACCCCGGGGATGTCCTCGAGCATGCCCAGCAGGCGTGCGATGCCGAGGCCCAGGATGAGGAGCAATCCGATCCCGGTCACCACGGTTCCGATCCCGATGGTCACATCCAGATCGATCTCCATGGCTCCGAAGCGGAACTCGAAGGGAACCTCCGCACCGAAACCCTGCGCAACCAGGAAGGGCCAGGCGGCCACCGATTCGACCTGCAGGCCGCGCGACTGCTGCTCTCCGACGAACGACACTCCACCGGTCGCCCACAGCGACACGGCGATCAAGATGGCGATGGCGGTGACGACGAAACCTGTTGCTCCGCACACGAGACTGCGCCTAGGAAGTGCGAGTAACGCCAACCCCGGCCACACCTTGAGTAGGGCGCCCACGGCTGCAGCACCCCCGGAGAGCCGAGGACGCGAGATGAGCAGAAGTGCTGCGACCGCAGCGGCCGTGGGAAGCAAATCGAATCGAGCCAGGAAAACCGGGCCTATCAATAGCGCGGACACGACCCAGGCCCAGGCTGGCATGAGGTCAGGGAGCACGGTGTCCGTCGCTGCATCGGTCTGCGGGCGTCGGCGGCGGAATCCGGCGATGAGCAGCATCACCAGGATCGCCGCGTCGGCGGCGAGTGCGATGACGAAGAACCCGACCACGGGCGATGCTCCGATGAGCGCGGACAGAGCGAACACCGCACCGGCACCGGGCGGGTACTGCCACATGTCGTCACCGATCGGGAAACGCCCGGTGACGAGCAACTGCGACCACTCCGAGTACAGCAGGACGTCATTGATCACGAGGGGGCCATCGGGATAGGGCACCAGGCCGATGATGACCCCCATGAGAGCCGCGCGACTGCCGATCCAGGCCAGGATGAGCCATCCCAGTGCCCGGGGGAGTCGGCTCGCGCGCGAGGTCACGAAGGCAGACTAACCGCAGCCCATGGGCGCTTGCGTGAGCGGCGAGGTCAGGGTTCGATGCCCGGTGGGCTGATCAATCCTGCTCGAAGAGCAGCCATGAGCGCCTGCGCGCGATTCGCGGCTCCGAGCTTGTCGTACAACCGGGATATGTGCGTCTTCGTCGTGGATTCGGAGATGTAGAGCGTGGTCGAGATCGCCGAGACCCCCAACCCATCGGCGAGCAGATCGAGAACCTGGCGTTCCCGAGGGGACAGATGCGGGCCCTCGTCATTCATCCGCCGCTGCATCGCCGATGCCAGATCCGGGGAGCTGAACGTCCGGGGTGTCGCCGCCGCATGGCGGGCTGCGGCCACGATCTCGTCTGCGGGTGCGCTCTTGGGGATGAAGGCACTGGCGCCTGCCTCGAGTGCGTCGAACAGATGTTGATCGCCGGCGTACATCGTCAGCACCACGATGCCGAGTTGCGGATGACGTTTACGGGATTCGCGCACCAGGGTGATTCCGTCACCGTCGGGCAGACGCAGATCGATCACCGCGACATCAGGCGACTGAGACTCGATGATGGCAAGACCGCTTTGCACGGTGGCCGCCTCGGCGACGACCTGGACATCCGGTTCGCGTTCGAATGCTCGACGCAGACCTTCTCGAATCAATTCGTGATCATCGATGAGCGCAACGCGGATCTCATGGGGTACGGGCATCAGCGATCGCCTTCCCGTGCGCCCGCGAGTGCGAGAGCCGAAGCAGCGATGACGAGTTCCACCACGGTCCCGCCACCTTCGCGAGCACGGATGATGAGGTCACCGCCGAGTGCCTCGGCCCTTTCCCGCATGATCGTGAGTCCGAAACTGTCCTGGCGTGCCGATCGGGAGTCGATACCACGGCCATCGTCTGCGATACGCAGCATCACCCCGTCGTCATCGACCCGGTACGTCACCCACAGGGTCCGCGCCTGCGCATGCCTGCGCGCGTTGGTGATCGCCTCCTGAGCGATGCGCAGCACCTGCGGCGACATCCCGGCCGGGATGCGCGTGCCGTCCTCATCGAGCACCGTGTGAACGGTCATCTGGCTCTCGTTGCCCACGCTCGCCAGGTAGTTGGCCAGTGCATCGGCGATCCCTGCTCCCGATTCGAGCCGCAGGTCGTAGATGGACAGGCGAAGTTCGGTGATGATGCGGGTGAGTTCCTCACGAAGCCGAACCAAGCGGTCGTGGACATCGGCATCGAGGTTCTCGCGCGCCAGGTCATCGACGAGCAGGCCCACGCCTGCAAGTTCCTGCGCGATTCCGTCGTGGATTTCCCGAGACATCCGATGGCGCTCATTCGTCGTGGCAAGATCTCGGATCTCATCGAACAGTCGGGCAGCATCGAGACGCAGGGCTGCCGCATCGACCTCGCGCTGGGCGAGGGCGAGGTCTTCGATCGGCCACAGCGAACCAGTGCGCTGCAGGGCCACCACACCTATCGGTGTGCCTTCGAGCCTCAGGGGGATGATCGCACTGGCGATGGGCTCAGTGGCGGACAGGGGCCATTCGGCGGCGATCGTGACACCGTCCAACGGTCCCTGCCGTTGGACTGCAGTCTGCGCCTGCGCTGCTTGCGCCCACAGTCCACGATCCCACCGTGGGATCCATGGCACCGGATGCTGCGATCCCGTTGCGGCCACCGTGGTGCCCGATCGGGTGTTCAGATACACCACCGCGTTGTCATGGGGCAGGATCTGCGCGACCGTATCCAGTGTGACGCGGGCGAGGACGGGTTCTTCGAGCCCCTCGGGCAGTCGTCTGGTCACGTCGCGCAAGGCAGTGAGCAACATGCGGGCTGCAGCGTAGGAATCCTGGGTGGGTGCCACCCGTTCACGGATATGCCGTGCCAGTGCGGTGCCCAGACCGATAGCGATGGCGATGGCTAGCCAGATCACGACATCGGCGATCGGTTCGGGTAGCGACGATCCCTGCTGCCACACCACACCGATGACCAGAACGAGCGCCGACACCAGGCCGGCCGCGAGGGCACCCACGGTTCCGGCCATCAAAGCCGCCACGATCGGCGGCACGATGAGGTAGACCGCAGAGGGACGCAGGCCAGCCGGTGCTGACAGCACGATCACCGCTACGACCGCGGCCTCGAGCAGGACGGCGACGTAGCGCAGCCAAGCCGGGCGGCGAGCGATGCTCGCTGTCAACGCGACGATGCCGATGAGAACGACCTGGTGATACGCGGTTCCCAGGGCGCCGGTGCTCAGGGCGAGAAGGAACGTCGCCAGGACACCGATGACCCGAACGATCGGCTCCCAAGCCCACCGGGGGAGCCGACCGCGTTCGACGGGGAGGGCACGACCACCTCCGGAACCGGGTAGATCAGCGACCGCATCGCCGATCGACTCTGGATCAGTCCCGCCCTCGACGTCATCACCGACCCCATCACCGGCGCCGGATGCTGCGGTCATCGCCGTTGCGACCGGCGGATAGCGGGTGTGGTCACGTCACATCACGCGTAGAGCGCGTCGACGTCTGCGGCGAACTCCTTCATGACCACGTTGCGCTTGAGCTTCATCGAGGGTGTGAGTTGCCCACCCTCTTCAGTCCAGTCAACGTCGAGGATGGCGAATTTGCGAATGGATTCTGCCTTCGACACAGCCTTGTTGGCCTCATCGACCGCACCCTGGATCGTGGCGATGAGATCCGGGTCTTTCACCGCCTCGGCGATCGTCATCGACTCGGGCTTGCCGGCGGTCTTCAACCATGCCGGGAGGGACTCCGGGTCGATCGTGACCAGGGCCGCGATGAAGGGCTGGCCGTCGCCGACCACCATGCACTGGCTGACGAGGTAGTTGGCGCGCAGGCGATCCTCGAGCACCGCGGGGGCGACATTCTTGCCACCGGCAGTGACGAGGAGTTCCTTCTTGCGACCGGTGATCTTCACGAAGCCTTCATCGTCGATCTCGCCGATGTCACCGGAATGGAACCAGCCGTCCGGTTCGATCGCCTCGGCCGTAGCCGTCGGATTCTTCCAGTATCCATCGAAGATCTGAGCGCCGGACAGCAGCAGCTCGCCGTCGGCAGCGACCTTGACCGACGCACCCGGGAAGGGTTGACCGACGGTGCCGATCTTCAACGCCGTCGGCCGATTGACCGTCGTCGCCGCACTGGTTTCGGTCAGGCCGTACCCCTCGAGGATGGTGACCCCGATACCGCGGAAGAAGTGCCCGAGGCGCTCTCCCAGTGGGGCACCACCGGAGACCGCCCAGGCCACCTCACCGCCCATGGCGGCACGGAGCTTGGAGTAGACGAGTTTGTTGAACAGGGCGTGCTTGACCTTCAGGGTCAGGCCGGGCCCTCCGTGATCGAGGGAGCGGCTGTATTCGATCGCTACTCCTGCGGCGGTGTTGAAGATATTGCCCTTGCCCTCGGCGGTGGCCTTCTGCTGAGCGGAGTTGAAGACCTTCTCGAACACGCGGGGAACCGCGAGGAGGAACGTGGGCTGGAAGGACTGCAGGTCGGGCAGCAGGTTCGTCACATCGGGAGCGTGCCCCATGCGAACGCGAGCCCGGATCGAACCGAGCTGGATGATGCGGCCGAAGACGTGCGCCAAAGGCAGGAATAGCAGGGTCGATGCCCCCGAACGCAAGAAGACCTCGGGCATTCCCTGCACCACGTTGTCGACTTCGAACATGAAGCTCTTGTGGGTGAGCATGCAGCCCTTGGGGCGCCCGGTGGTGCCGGAGGTGTAGATGATGGTGGCGAGGTCCTCGGGTTTGACGCTGGCCCGTGCCGCTTCGAGGGCTTCGTCGGTGACATCCTCGCCGGCCGCAGTGAGCGCTTCGAGGGCGCCATCATCGAAGATCCAGGTGCGGGTGCACTCCGGAAGCCGATCGGCTACCTCGTCGAAAACCGCCTTGTTCTTCGCGCTTTCGACGAACAACGCGACCGCATCGGAATCACTGACGATCCATTCGACCTGCTCCGGTGAGGACGTCTCGTAGATCGGAACGGTGACGCCCCCGGCGTACCAGATCGCGTAATCGGCGACGGTCCACTCGTAGCGGGTGCGCGACATGATGCCGACGCGCTGGCCTGGCTGCACGCCAGAGGCGATGAGTCCCTTGGCCACGGCCTTCACCTGATCGAGGAACGCACGAGCGGTGACACCGACCCACTTTCCCGAGTCGTTGCGCGAGAGCACCACGCGATCGGGTGCCTGTGCGGCGTTCTCGACGATGTGATCGGTGAGACTGCCAGCATTGGGTGGCGCGACGATGGCCGGCACGGCGAATTCGGTCTTCATGGCCTGAGGTCTCCTTCACGGGGCTATCGGTGCCAGTCGCCCGGCGTATGTCGGGCCCGGAGAGCGCATGAGTTCTCCGAGATGACTGGTGACGTTACGCGATCGACGGGCTCTTGGCACGCCATTCAGCTCAGTCGGCATCTGCAACTCCGAGATCGCGCGTATCCTGCAGCCATGGCCACCGTGGATCTGGTCGACGAGACGTTCATCGTGGTCGCCCCGGCCCGGATCGCCGAGATCGTGGCTGATTCCGGTCGTTGGGCGTCCTGGTGGCCTGGGCTGAACCTGGTGATCTTCATGGATCGCGGTCTCGAAGGCATCCGATGGACGATCACCGGCGAACTCGTGGGATCGGCCGAAATCTGGCTGGAGTCCTATCGAGACGGCGTCATCGTGCACCACTATCTGCGTGCCGAACCGACCGAACCGGGTTCGACCACGCGCCCTCGACGCGTTAACGATTCCGCGCGTGGCCGTCGCGAAGCGGACCGGCTGCGCCGACGCCACGCACTGGCTTGGAAGAGGACGGTGTGGGCCTTGAAGGACGAACTCGAACAGGGACGTAGACCGGGGGAGCCGGTGGGTTTCGCATCCACTGAGCGCTAACGTGGTGAATCGTGGCTGAGCAGACCGAGTCCAGCATTCTCATCGATGCTTCCGCGCGACGGGTGATGGATGTGATCGCCGATCTTGCGTCGTATCCCCAGTGGAGCGACGGGATCACCGAGGTGACCGTGCTGAGTGAATCCGATGGTCGCCCGGCTACGGCGCGCTTCGAACTAGCCTCCGGTCCCATCAAGGACACCTACGAGCTCGCCTATGACTGGCGGGGCGACGATCATGTGGCGTGGCACCTCACCCGCGGAGACATGCTGCGTGCCATGGACGGGAGCTACGACCTATCCGAGCAGCCTTCGGGGCAGACCGAGGTCCGCTATCGCCTCGTTGTCGACGTCAAGGTCCCCATGATCGGGATGATCAAGCGCAAAGCCGAGAAAGTGATCGTCGACACGGCGCTGCGGGGATTGAAAGCACGGGTGGAATCCACGGAATCCACCGATCCCACGGGTGGCTGATCTTCGATGGTGAGCGACGCATCGCTGAACGACACTGGGGCTGCGGCGCTGACGCCGGTCAGCATCGGGGTGGACGTCGGCGGCACCAAGATCCTCGCAGCGACCGTGGACTCCCACGGCCGCATCCTCAGCCGCCAGCGGATCCCCACCCCAGCACGCGACGTGCAAGCCACGATCGATGCGATCGTGACGGCCATCGAGACCCTCGTCGATAGTCACCCCGGCCCGGTCGACTCGGTGGGAATCGGGGTCGCCGCGCTCGTGGATGGTGATCGATCCCGCGTCGTGTTCGCTCCCAACCTCGGCTGGGCGGAAGTGCCGTTGGCGGAGGCGGTCGAGCAGCAGATCCATCGCCGCGTCGTGGTCGAAAACGATGCCAACGCTGCCGCATGGGGCGAGTTCCGGCATGGAGCGGGCCGTCGGTTCGACGATGCTGTCGTCATCACCGTCGGCACGGGAATCGGCGGCGGGTTGATCCTCGAGGGCAGGCTCCGCCGCGGTGCCCATGGAATGGCAGCGGAGATCGGCCATGTCACCCTCGTTTCCGATGGCCGTGTCTGCGGTTGTGGCCGGCGGGGATGCTGGGAGCAGTACGCGAGCGGCTCGGCTCTAGTCCGTATCGCACGTGATTTCGCCGGTGACCGTCGCGGGGAAGCCCATGTGCTGCTGAGTCTCGGAGATGGCAGCCCCGAGGGAATCCGGGGCAGGCATGTGACCGAGGCGGCCCGCCATGGGGACCCGGTGGCGCTGGCCGCATTCGCCGAGGTCGGCCTGTGGCTCGGCCGAGGCATGGCCGATCTGACGGCCGTATTGGACCCGCAGGCCTACATCATCGGCGGTGGCGTCAGCGATGCCGGTGAGATGCTGGTGGAGCCGGCCCGGCGCGAACACGCGCACCTGGTCGCGCAGTACGGTGGTCGTGAGGTTCCATTGGTTGTCGCTGCGAGTCTGGGCAATGATGCCGGCGTGGTGGGAGCGGCGGATCTCGCGCGAGGCTAGTAGCAAGATCACCAACGGCCGGCCCGGCGGCTCGAGGAAAACCTGTGCAGGTGGAACCTAGACGACCGCTCCTGGGTCATCGTGGTCGCGTTCGGTGCGCATGCGGGCGACCAGCAGCACGAACCCACCCATGAACGCTGCGACGCCGATGCCGCTGATCCAACTGCCCCAGGCGAGCACCTGGTTGGCTACGAGCACCGTGGGGCCACCGATCGCTGCCGACCAGCCGACGATGTCGAGGGTGTGGCGTGGTCGGGGTAGGGGCGGGGGTTCTGGGGGAATGAAGCCCTCGGCATCGTCGGCATCGTCGAGTAGGTCGTGATCGAGGGCGTAATCGCGTGGGCCGGTTGAGGAACCGGCGCTGGGCTCCGGCCCGTCCGATGGATCCACCGGGTGCTCGGGGTTGATCGGATATTCCGGGTGCGGCGAGGTTGGACCCTGCCGGCGGATCAGGCGCCCCGACAGGCCTGATCCACCCCGGTCTCGGCCTTCGCCGGCACTACCCGAATCGGGCTCCCAGCCATGGACGAGTTTCGCCCATGCCTCGTCTACTTCCTCGCTGCTCAATGCAGGCACCGCCGTGTCTCGGGGAGACAGGAAGCGCGATCCCGCCTGCGGGAGTCGTGATGTGATGATGGCGCGCGCCACGGGCACTCGCGATCGGTCGACGTGGATGCGAACCTCTGCGGCGACGGAGGGGAGCGTGTCACCGGAGGGTTCGACCAGGGGTTCCGCGTATGCCGCGATGCCCTCGCGCGCTAATTCCTCCAGCACTGCGCTCGCGACGCTGTCATCGACATCGATGATGGCGATGAACGATGGCTGAGGCGAATGGGCACCGCCGGGAGTCATCGAGTCCGTCATGTGTGCGGCGACCTCTCGCGAACGAACTGCAGGCTCTGCTCGAAGATCACGTCGGCGTCATTGTCGATTGTGGCGACATGAAAGGAATCCATGAGCACGAACTCGCGGACGTCCGAAGACGAGACGTGAGACAGGATCCATGCCGCATTCGAGGCCTCGACGACGTGATCGACGGAACTGCGGAATAGCAACAGCGGTTGCGTGACCGCTTCGATATCGGTCTTGACGGCCGACCACAGGTGGGTGAGGCTGTGTGCGGCTTTGAGTGGGATCCGATCGTAGGCACCCTCGTCCTGTCCCGGCTTGTTGATGTCGTTGCTGATCCCGGGAAACGATCCGACGAAGTGCTTGATGATGGGGAGTGCGAATCGATCGGGACGTTCGGAATGCACAGCGGGATTGACCAACACGATCCCGCTGATCGCGTCACCCTTCATCTCGGCTAGCCGCAGAGTCAACGAACCGCCCATCGACAGGCCCATCACGAAGACCGTGGCGCAGCGCGCTGAGAGTTCCCGGAATGATCGATCGGCTTCGGCGTACCAGTCCTGCCACGTGGTGATGTTCATGTCCTGCCATCGGGTTCCGTGACCGGGTAGGCGGGGCACCCGCACGGTGAGCCCCGCATCCGCCAGGAACTCCCCCCAGGGGCGCATGGACTTGGGCGAGCCGGTGAAGCCATGCAGGAGCAGGACTCCGACATCACCGCCATCGTGATCGAATGGTTCGGCACCGGGCATGAGCGGCATCGTGGCGACCTCCCTGCTGCTGGGCGACGCACGACCGTGTGCGTCTACTTCGACCGACGCGCCTTGCGGCACTGAAAGACGATCGTGCCACAGCGTAGAGCGGCTAGGGTTGCCCGCGTGTTGTACTCCTTCTTCAAGCACGTCCTCATCGGTCCGTGGCTGCGCGTGCTGTTCCGCCCCTGGACCGAGGGCATGGAAGTGCTCCCGCAGAAGGGGGGCGCGATTCTGGCTAGCAATCACCTGTCGTTCTCAGATTCGTTCTTCCTGCCCCTGATGGCACGGCGACGAATCACATTTCTGGCCAAGGCCGAGTACTTCACCGGAAAGGGAATCAAGGGCCTGGTCAGCAAGGCGTTCTTCGCGGGAGTGGGCCAGGTGCCGATCGACCGCTCCAGTGGTCGAGCATCCGAGGCGGCGATCAACACCGGGGTCCGGGTTCTCAACGGTGGTGGACTGCTCGGGATCTATCCCGAAGGGACGCGTACCGCTGACGGGAGGCTGTATCGCGGTCGCGTGGGTGTGGCCCGGATGGCTTTGGAAGCGGCAGCACCGGTGATTCCCGTCGCGATGATGGCGACGTATGAAACCCAGCCTCCAGGACGGATCCGGCCACGTTTGCTGCGTGTGGGCGTCCGGTTCGGTCAGCCCCTCGATTTCCGCCGGTATGAGGGATTGGAAGGCGATCGGTTCATCCTGCGCTCGATCACTGACGAGATCATGTATTCGCTCATGCGGTTATCGGGGCAGGAATACGTCGACATGTACGCGACTAAGGCGAAGGCGAAACGTGACCGGGCTGACGCGGAGGCGAACAGCGCCTAGCGTCCTGTCGTGCCGCCGGAGTCGTCGGCCGGTTCAGCCCAACCGCGACTGCGGTTCACAGCATCGCGCCATCGCTCCCGGGACAGTTGCGCGTCCAGGGATTGCGGCGTGAACCGATGGTCGACCTCACGTGACATGGCGATGTCCTGAGGGCTGGCCCACACACCCGTGCCAAGGCCAGCCAGAAAGGCTGCACCGAGCCCGGTGCTTTGCAATTCGCGCGGACGCAGGACTTCGATATCGAGCAGGTCCGCCTGGATCTGACACAGCAGATCATTGGCCGCTGCCCCGCCATCGACGTTGAGTTGACTCAGTGACACGTGCGCCTCACGCACCATGAGGTCGACGACGTCAGCTACCTCGAAGGCGATCCCCTCGAGGGTGGCCCGAGCGATGTGCCCAGCGGTCGTGCCGCGATTGATCCCGATGATCATGCCGCGGGCGTAGGGATCCCAGTCCGGCGCCCCCAGGCCTGTGAGGGCGGGAACGAAAACCACACCTGCGCTGTCGCCCACCGTGCGTGCGAGTTGTTCGACCTCGCTGGCCGAGGTGATGATCCCGAGTCCATCGCGCAGCCATTGAACGGCTGAACCGGTAACGAAGATCGCCCCTTCGAGGGCGAAGGTGCGACTGCCATCGGGTGCACCGAGTGCCACGGTGGTCAGCAGTCCTCCACCGGAACGCACGATCTTCGTCCCGGTGTTCACCAGCAGGAACGACCCGGTGCCGTAGGTGCATTTGGCGTCCCCACGATCGAAGCCCGCCTGACCGACCAATGCGGCCTGCTGATCCCCGGCTATTCCAGCGATGGGGATCTCCATGCCGAGGAAGGTCGCCGGATCAGTCATGGCGACGGGTCCGTAGGACGGCACGATCGAGGGGAGCGCATCGAGGGGAATGCCGAAGATGTCAGCGAGCTCGGGGCTGAACGAACCCGACTCCAAGTCGTACAGCAATGTCCGCGAGGCGTTCGTGGGATCGGTCACGTGGTGCAGGCCGCGGGTCATCCGGGCGATCAGGTAGGAGTCGACGGTGCCGATCGCCACCCGACCCGACTGCACGTTCGACCAGGTGTCGCGATCGTGATCGCGCACCCAGGCGATCTTGGTTGCGCTGAAATAGGGATCCAGGCGCAGTCCGGTGCGGGCGCGAATGAGGGGCTCGTGCCCTGCATCGCGCAGTCGCTGGCAGTCGGCTGCGGTGCGGCGGTCCTGCCACACGATGGCGCGCCGTGGGGCTCCCAGGGTCTCCCGATCCCAGAAGCACACCGTCTCGCGCTGATTGGTGATGCCCACGGCACTGATGGACTCGGGGCTGGCCGCGAGTGCTGCCCCCGTTGCGGCCAGGGTCGCCGACCAGATCTCGCCGGGATCATGCTCGACCCAACCGTCGGCGGGGAAGTGCTGAGGGAATTCCGCGTAGCCGCGAGCGAGCACTGCGGCGTCGGAACCGACGACCAGGGCGGTGACCCCCGTGGTGCCGGCATCGAGAGCGAGGATGGCCATGATCGACACAGGGTAGACCTCTTCGACCGACTAGGGTGGTCGAGTAAGCGTGTACATGGCGCATGCGTGCACGGTTCGCACCCGTGTGCGGGCATGTGTCCGGAAGTGAATCGACGGACCTCGAAGGAGTCTCCCGATGCGAGTAGGTGTGCTCACCGGTGGGGGCGATTGCCCCGGCCTCAATGCGGTGATCCGTGCGGTGGTGCGCAAGGGGGTGGGTGAATACGGCTTCGAATTCGTGGGATTCAAGGACGGCTGGCGGGGTCCGCTGGAGGCCGACACCATGCCCTTGGACGTGGCCAGCGTGCGCGGGATCCTGCCCCGGGGAGGGACGATCCTCGGCTCCTCGCGAACCAACCCGTTCAAGGTCGAAGGGGGTGTTGAACGCATCGAGGCGAACTTCGCCAGTCTGGGAGTCGACGCGCTCATCGCGATCGGCGGGGAGGACACCCTCGGTGTCGCGACGAAACTGGCCGATCACGGACTTCCGGTCATCGGCGTGCCCAAGACCATCGACAATGATCTCAACGCGACCGACTACACCTTCGGCTTCGACACGGCGGTCACCATCGCGACCGAGGCGATCGATCGGCTGCACACCACGGCGGAGTCGCACCATCGGGTTCTGGTCATCGAGGTGATGGGTCGCCATGCCGGTTGGATCGCGCTGCACTCGGGCATGGCGGGTGGGGCCAATGGGATCTTGATTCCCGAGGTTCCCTTCGACCTCGACGAGGTGTGCGGGTGGGTGGAAAGCAGGTTCCAGTCGTCCTACGCGCCGATCATCTGCGTTGCCGAGGGTGCCCTACCCACAGACGGTGACCTGATCACCAAGGACGCCAGTCGAGACGCCTTCGGCCACGTGAAACTGTCCGGCATCGGGGATTGGCTGGCCGCGGCCATCGAGGATCGCACAGGCAAGGAGTCCCGGGCTGCGGTCCTCGGCCACATCCAACGCGGCGGATCACCGACAGCGTTCGATCGTGTGCTGGCGACGAGGTTCGGTCTGAGCGCGATCGACGCGATTCACGATGGTGACCACGGGAAGATGGTCGCCCTACGAGGAACCGACATCGTGCGCGTTCCGCTGGCCGATGCCACCGGTGAATTGAAGACCGTCCCGCTGGCTCGCTATGCCGAGGCCAGTGCGTTTTTCGGCTGACCGGTACTCTGGGGTTGTGTCTGATGTGACCTGGCCGGATCTCCCGGCCGCGCAGCAACCGGTGTGGCCCGATGGGGATCACCTCGAGCGGGTGCTCACCGAGTTGCGTGCGATGCCGCCCCTGGTGTTCGCCGGGGAATGCGACACGCTGACCGAGCAGCTCGGCAATGCCGCTCTGGGGGAGGCGTTCGTGCTCACCGGAGGAGATTGCGCCGAGACCTTCGCGGCCAATACGGCGGATTCGATTCGGGCGCGGTTGAAGACGGTGCTGCAGATGTCGGTCGTATTGACCTATGCGGCTTCGCTCCCAGTGGTCAAGCTCGGCCGCGTCGCCGGTCAGTACTTCAAGCCCCGAAGCAATCCGATCGAGGTCCGTGGCGGGGTGGAACTGCCCAGTTATCTCGGGGATGCCGTCAACGCGCTCGATTTCACACCCGAATCACGCAGGCCCGATCCGGAACGGTTGCTGAAGGCCTATCACGCCTCTGGTTCGGCGTTGAATCTGATCCGCGCGTTCACTCAGGGTGGCTACGCCGACCTGCGGCAGGTGCACGCATGGAATACCGACTTCGTCCGCGATTCCACCGCGGGCCAACGCTATGAGCGGGTCGCAGGAGAGATCGATCGAGCCTTGAGGTTCATGCACGCCTGCGGAGCCGATCCCGAGGAATTCCACCGAGTCGACTTCTATGCGGCGCACGAGGCTTTGAGCCTGGTGTACGAGCGGGCACTGACGCGCATCGATTCCCGCACCGGAGCGCCCTATGACGTGTCGGGTCACTTTCTGTGGATCGGCGAACGCACCCGAGCCGTCGACGGTGCTCACGTGCACTTCGCGTCGACGATTCGCAATCCGGTCGGTGTCAAGGTGGGTCCTACCGCGTCGCCGGATGAGATCCTCGAGGTGGTCGAGCGGCTCGACCCGAATAAGACCCCCGGTCGTTTGACGTTGATCACCCGGATGGGTGCGGGCAAGGTCCGCGAGGCGCTGCCGGCGATCGTGCAGAAGGTCGAGGCCAGTGGACACCCGGTGCTGTGGGTGTGCGATCCGATGCACGGCAATACCTTCGAGGCATCCTCGGGTCACAAGACTCGCTCATTCGACGATGTGCTCGACGAGGTTCACGGGTTCTTCGACGTGCACCGCGGCCTCGGGACGATCCCGGGCGGGATCCATGTCGAACTGACCGGTGATGACGTCACTGAATGCGTAGGTGGCACGGCGGGTGTCGCCGAGGATGGTCTGGGCGAGCGTTACGAGACGGCCTGCGACCCGCGATTGAATCGCGAACAGTCGCTGGAGCTGTCGTTCCTGGTCGCAGACATGCTCCTCAAGCGCTGACGAGCCTGGGTCCGATAAGCGCCTTCGACACTGGCGGCTCGAGAGTGCGCAGAGGTTGTGTTCCAGCGAACGACTAGATGATCGTGATCGTCACGGTCGACCCGACCGGGATGAACGAACCTGCGCGGGGATCCTGGTTGATCACCCGATTCAGCGGGGTGAACGGACCCTCCTGGACATTGGCCACGAGCCCGAGGCTTTCGATCAACGCGACGGCCTCTTCGCGGAACATGTCGATCAGGTAGGGGACCTCGACCGGTGGAGGTCCTTTGGACACCACCAGGGTGACGGTTCCACCGACATCGACCTTCTCACCGGACGAGGGCACGCTGGAGATCACCGTCCCGGTGGAGTAGGCGGTGGAGAACTCCTCGGTGGTGTCCACCTGCAATCCTTCGGCAACCAAGGCTGCGGTGGCTTCCTCGACCGGTGTCCCGGTGAGATCGGGAAGCTCGACGGGCTGGGGCCCCTTGGAGATGACCAGATCCACCGTGCTGTCGGCCTTGAGCTCCTCCCCGGCCCCGGGAGTCGAGGAGACGACCTCGCCGGAGGGGATCACCGCGTCCCACTCATTGGAGATATCCCCTGCTCGCAATCCCGCAGCAGTCAACGCCTCGACTGCCTCCGCCTCCGTCAACCCGGTCAGGACCGGAACCGCGAATCGCTCCGGGCCGAGGGAGACTGTCACCGCAATCTCCGTGCCGGGTGAGACGGCAGATCCGGGCTCGGGATCGGCAGCCAGAACGACTCCTGCGGCAACGGTTTCGCTGTAGGCCTCCCCGGTCACCGTCATACTCAGGTCGTTCTGCGAGGCCAATTCCGTCGCTGCGGCGACATCGAGCCCAAGGACACCCGGGACAGCGATGGTCCGACCCGGCCCTGCAGCGAGATACCAGGCGCCGAAGGCAGCCCCGGCGACCGCGCCCAATAGCAGCAGGACGGCGATGGCCGGACCCCATCGCCGGCGTCGAGCGGTGGACATCTCCGCGGTGTCGCCGGAGCCCTCCGATCGTGGTGTTCGGGAGCCCGGTCCTGGGTCGATGTTCTCCGTCGGGCGGTCCACCACCAGCGTGGCCGTTGGAGCTACCGGTTCGGTGTAGGTATCGGCTAGGGGTCGAGGAGGTTGGAGGGTGCGTCGGACCGAGCGAACGCGCTCGGTGAATTCGGCGCAATCGGCATAGCGCTGTGCGGGATCACGTCGTGTGGCGATCTCGACCAGGTCATCGACGTCGGCATCGATATCGGGTACCAGTGACGATGGTCGCGGAACGTCGGCGTTGACGTGTTGGTAGGCGACGCTCAACGGAGAGTCGCCCGCGAAGGGTACGGAGCCGGTGAGCATCTCGAACAGGCAGATCCCAGCGCCGTAGACATCCGAACGCGCATCGGAGGAGCCTTGCTCGACATGCTCGGGCGAGAGATAGGCGACCGTGCCGATGAGTAGTCCCTGGGTGGCGGTTGCAGCGGTGACGGCCCGGGCGAGCCCGAAGTCGGTGACCTTCACCCGACCGTCGTCGGATATCAGGATGTTCTCGGGTTTGACATCCCGGTGGACGAAACCGGCGGTGTGGGCTGCGCCGAGGGCCTCGAGAACGGGTTCCAGAACTGCCAGCGCCTGCGGCGCGGACAGTCGTCCATGCTGGTTGAGCACGTCGCGCAGGGTGCGTCCGGCGACGAACTCCATGACCAGATAGGGGAGACCATCCGTCGTGCCCTGGTCGTGCACCGCGACGACATGCGGGTGGGACAGGGAGGCGGCTGCTTTGGCTTCGCGCCGAAACCGGTCGACGAAGGCATCGTCTTCGGCGAGAGAGGGATGCATGACCTTCAAGGCGACGGTCCGGTCGAGGCGCGAATCGAGCGCCTCGTAGACGGTGGCCATGCCGCCGCGGGCGATCCGCGCCCGGATCAGATAGCGCCCGTCGAGCTCGCGACCGACGAGAGCGTCGGTCGCGGCCGGTGGCGGCATAGTCGTCCCCATGATCTGTCGAGTCTAGGTTGCGCATGGGGGAAATCGGTGGAGGACACCGGCGGGTTCACGGGGTGGCATCCGTAGTGGGGTCCGTGTGCGTTCGCGGGATCGGACGGGCAGGATGGAGGGGTGAATGCGCGGGTGAACACCAGCATGACCGAGGCTGAAGTGGCCGATTTCTTGGATCAGGCCCGCACCATGATCCTGTGCACGATAGGTCCAGACGGAGTTCCCGATCCTGTGGGCATGTGGTTCGTCATCGTCGACGGCGAAATCTGGATGCGCACCTACGCTCGGTCCCAGAAGGCGATCAACATCGAACGTGACGCACGGGTGTCGGTTCTCGTCGAGACGGGAGATACGTACGCCCAGTTGCGTGGAGTCCAGCTCACCGGACGCGTCGAAATGTCGCGAGAAGAGGATCTGATCTGCTCGATCGCCGCCGGCCTTCTCGTCAAGTACGAAGGTTTGCAGCCCGAGCATGTCGAAGCCGCCAAAGAGGCATACCGGGCGAAGGCCGGCAAGCAGGTGGCTTTCCGTCTGATCCCCGAACGCACAGTCTCCTGGGATCACCGCAAACTCATCAGCGGATCGTGAGTGCGCCGTGAAGTTGGCCTACCTCGGTGTTCTCGCGTTCATCCTCCTCGCGACCGGCTGGCTCGAGATCGTCTTGCGCACGAGGGTGTACCGACGCTGGAAACGACTCCTGATCACCATTGCCGTGCCCGTGGTGGTCTTCGTCATCTGGGATCTGTATGCGATCTCCGCAGGCCACTGGGGATTCGATTCGGACACGACGACCGGGATCGTGCTCCCCGGAAATCTTCCGATCGAGGAACTGCTGTTCTTCATCGTCATCCCCATCGCTTCGGTGCTGAGTCTCGAAGCAGTGCGCTCGGTGAAGTCATGGCCCGTGGGCGATGAAACGACGCACGCTGCGGGGGAATCCCGATGACGTACACGCAACTCGCGGTCATCGGTGTCGTCGTCGTGGTGCTCATCGACCTGTTCGTCGCGCGCACCCGTCTCGTGACACGTCGGGCATTCTGGGTGCCCTACGCCATTATCGTGTTTTTCCAGCTGGTTACCAACGGGGTTCTCACCGGGTTCGCGATCGTGACCTACAACGGTGACGTGATCATCGGTGAGTCCACACCGGTGGATGGCCCGCCGCCGTTCATCGGCGAAGGACGCCTGGCATTCGCGCCGGTGGAGGACCTGCTGTTCGGATTCGCACTCGTGCTGCTGTCCCTGGTGACGTGGGTGTGGTTGGGGCGGCGAGGAATCCAACGGACACCGTTGGCAGGTCCGCCGATCTGGCGGCGAGACCCTGAACACGCCAAGCCGGAAACGGCTTCAGGCAGCCGAGTGCCGGGCGCGTAGCGCACGCACCCAGGCAGGGCCCGCTACGGCGAGTCTCCGGCGCATCGGCACACTTGCGCGCTTCGTGAAGACCTCGTAGTCGATGTTCTCCACCTCATCGACGATCCCGCAGTAGAGAACGCGCGCCGCTTCGATACACGGTTGCGAATCGGGGTGAAGCATCGTGATACCCGGTCGAGATCGTTCTTCCAGCATGCGCACCCGTGCAATCTGTTCACGAAGTGCGGATTTCACTGCGGGCGTTGCGATGCGGCGTTCGAGCACTTCGCGGGTGACACCGTGCCGATCTAGTTCCTCCAGGGGAAGATAGACACGTCCGCGATCGAGATCCTCTCCAACATCGCGGATGAAGTTCGCCAATTGGAAGGCCACACCCAGATCCTGCGCCCGCGCATAGGCTTCGGGGGCGGAGGGTTCGAGAATCGGCACCATCTGCAGGCCGATCACGGCCGCCGAACCGTAGACGTATTCGAACAGATCGTCGTAGGTGTCATAGGAGTCGACAGTCAAGTCCATGCGCATCGAGTGCAAGAAGGCCTCGAAGTGTTCGAGCGGGATGTCCCAGGTCAACACGGTGTCGACCACGGCGTGGCACACCGGATCGGATGATCGCCCACGGCGGACGTCGGTGAGGAAGGTATCCCCCCACGTGCCCAGCCAGTCTGCCTTCTCTCGTTCGGTCAGTGTCGACGAGAGGTCATCGACGATCTCATCGGCATAGCGAGCGAAGCCATAGAGCGCGTGAACGAACGGCCTTTTCGCAGGTGGCAGGAGCAGGGTGGCGAGGTAGTAGGTCTTGCCGTGCGCGGCGTTGAGTTCGCGGCACCGTTCATACGAGGCGCGCAACTTGGGGTCGATAATCCCGGCAGCGGTCAATTCCCGGGCGCTCACGACCCCGCATCCTGCCAGGGCGGTTGGCCGGTCCACTGGCGGGCCCTCGCTCGGGCTGGCGCATCGACGGGCGTCAACCCACCGGCGATGTCCTGGTCGAGGATGAGGTTCCGCTCTCGGGGGCTGATGAAGAGGATGCCCCCGACGATCACCACCGCGATGACGATGCCGAGACCGTCGCTGAACTCGAAGACCGTGTCCGAAGTTGCCAGGGACTCCGACATCGCATGGATGCAGAAGCCGGCGGTGGCGACGATGATCACGCGCAGGGATCGTGCGCTCACGCCGGTGACGGCGATCAGGGGCAGAATCCACAGCAGGTACCACGGCTGGACGACGGGGCCCAAGAGTACGACCGCGACGAATGCCCAGGCAGCGTTGCGCACGGGGCTACGACGCCATGGACCGAGAATCAACCACGCCACGATCGTCACGGCTGCGATGGCGCCGAGAAGTCGGGCGACGTTGACGAAGGCATCATTCGTCTCCGCGATCCCGATCGCCTGCGCCCCGCCTCCGAGGAACATGCCGATGGCCGTGGGCGGTGACAGCCAGGTACGCACCTCACCCGGGGTACCGAGGGCGAGTATCCAGCCCAGACCGACTCCCGCGATGATCGCGGTGAAACCGAATGCCACCGCGGCTGTCACGCCGGTCGCGAACCACGCACGGATGCGATCCCACCATCTCGCGTTCCTGCCAGCCCAGACGAGACCGACGAAGGGGAGGGCGAGGAGCGCGATGGGCTTGACGGAAGCGGCGAGGGCGATGGCGATGGCGCCCACCAGGGGACGTCGTTCGACGGCCATAGTCAGTCCCATCACGACGAAGCCGACCATGAGGGCGTCGTTGTGGGCACCCGCGACGAAATGCAAGATGACCAGCGGGTTGGCGACGGCGAGCCACACTGCGCGGGTGGGATCGATTCCGTGGGCGAAGGCCAGACGCGGAACATAGATCAGCAGAAGGATGACGCCGAGCACCGCGAGCAGTCGAAACACGAGCGCTGCGAGCGCCGGCTGGTCGAAGGAGAAGTCAGCGACTCCGCGCGAGAGCAGCAGGAAGAGTGGACCGTAGGGGGCTGGGGACTCCGCCCACATGGGATCGACGCCGTCTTGGAACCAGCCCGGTAGGACCGATACCCCGGTCGTGTAGGGGTCGTAACCCTCGATCATCAGGCGACCCTGGGTGTAATAGGAATACACGTCCCGGCTGAACAACGGCGCCGCGAACAACAGCGGGAACGACCACATCGAGACGATCGCAACGAGATCGCGTGTTGTCACCCGGCGCGATTCGTCGGGTGCGAGGGCGCGTCCGAGCAGCAGCCAGGTTTGCAGGAGCACGGCGATTCCGGTGAACACCAGGATATGAGAGGTGATCAGGCCGGGTCCGGTTGCCCGCAGTGACTCCACGACGGGCCATTCGATGACGGTCGTACGTAGCGGAAGCCACCCGACACCCAGCGAACCCAGGCTCATCAACCCCGTCGCGAGGAGACCGGGCAGGCCGTAGCGCCACCACGCGTCGATATTGCGTGGAGCAGTGATGGCTCCCCGGCTCATGCAGGCCAGGGTACGCCGGGATCAGCGCAGTGCGCGGGAGCGATACAGCGGATCTGGGCCGGTGATCCGCTCGGCAGCGAGGCGTCCGGAGACCAGCACCATGGGGACGCCGACCCCGGGCTGGGTGCCCGACCCGGTGAACACCACGTTCTCTCCCCACAGGTTTCCCGGACGGAAGGGTCCGGTCTGGGTGAAGGAGTGAGCAGCGGCGAATGGGGCACCGCGTTCCATGCCGCGCTCCTGCCATTCCAGGGGTGTGGTGATGTTCTCGACCTCGATTGCGTCGCCGAAGCCGACGTAACCCCGTTGCTCGAGGGTCGTGATGACCTCGTCGCGGTAGCGCGGGGTCTCCGTCCGCCAGTCGATGGGAGCATCCATGTTCGGCGTCGGAAACAGCACGTAGTAGATCTGCTTGCCGTCGGGAGCAAGCGACGGGTCGGAATGCGTGGGGTTGGTGACCAGCAGGCTGGGGTCGCTCATCAGTCGTTGCTGATCGATGAGTTCATCGAAGACGCCCTTCCATGAGTGACCGAAGTGGATGTTGTGGTGGGCGATCTTCGAGTAGTCCGCACTCGATCCGGCGAGCAGGAGGAAGCAGGATGGCGAATAGTCCAACCGTCGCACCGACCACGGACTGCGGCCGAGCAGATCGCGATAGGCCACGGGAAGATCGGGATTCAACACGACCACGTCAGCGGGGATTCGCTCCCCATCAGCCGTGTGCACGGCGACCGCGCGATCACCCAGGGTTTCGACCCGGGTCACCGTTGTGCCGTATCGGATGTCGACCCCATGCTTGGTCGCCGCATCGGCCATCGCCTCGGGGACGGCATGCATGCCGCCCTTGGGGAAGTACACGCCGGCAATCGAATCCATGTACGCGATGACCGCGTATATCGCGAGCGCGTCATATGGTGAAAGTCCGGCATACATCGCCTGGAAACTGAACACCCGCTCCGTGCGCGGATCCTTGAGGAACTCTCGGACCTTGGGTGCCAATTTGCGGAAACCACCGATGGCCACGAGTTTCGCGAGGTTCGGTGTGAGCAGATCCAGGGGGGAATCGATATTGCGGTCGATGAAGTCGGTCATCTCGTAGCGGTACAGCTCGGAGACGAAATCGACGTAGCGCAGGTAGCCGGCGGCCTCATCGGGGCCGATGACGGTGCGGATCTCCTCGGCCATCTGCTCGACGTTCGCGTGCACATCGAGCACGGAGCCGTCCGGATAAAAGGAGCGGTAGAGCGGTTCGACCGGGTTGAGGGTGAGCCAGTCGCTCATCTCCTCGCCGAGGCTGTCGAACGCATCCGCGATGAGATCGGGCATCGTGAGCACGGTCGGGCCGGTGTCGACCCGATAGGTGCCGTCCGAGGTGGTGGCCTCCCATCGTCCCGCGCGCCCGCCGGGACGGTCGTCGCGTTCCAGGATGGTCACCTGTCGCCCCGCTCCCGCGAGCCGCATCGCCGCAGACAGGCCAGCCAGGCCCGCCCCGACGATGACGACGTGATCGGTCGGCCCGGTCACTGTCCGAGGGGTGCGATGGGGCAGCCAACGTCGCAGATTCACACCGATCTCCTGTTCACAGAGGTTCCCCGCTCACACCGTCCGCCGAGTGGCGGCGTAGGCGAGACCGGAGAGGACCTCCGGTGCTGGGGAATGGAGCACAACCGTGTCCAGGCTGGCTACCGCCTGGTGGGTGAGGGTGTCGATGAGTTCCTCGACATGACGCAGTGCCCCCGTGTCGGTGATGATCTCGCGCAGCACCGATACGCCTTCGGTATCGAGCCCGGGGTCTCCGAGGTGGCGGCGCAGTTGCGATGCCTGACTCGGGTTGGCACGGTTCATCGCAGCGGCTACCAATACCGTCTGCTTGCCTTCGCGCAGGTCGTCCCCGGCAGGCTTTCCTGTTTCGGTCGGATCGCCGAAAACCCCGAGCACATCGTCGCGGAGTTGGAATGCTTCGCCGAGGGGTAGCCCATAACCGGTGTATGCGGCCAGGATCTGCGGATCCGCTCCGGCGAGTGCCCCGCCTAGGTGGAGTGGGCGTTCGATGGTGTACTTCGCCGACTTGTAGCGCACGACGAGCATGGCCCGCTCCATATCGCCCCCACCGCGAGCCTGTTCGAGCAGATCGAGGTACTGCCCGGCCATCAACTCGGTGCGCATCTCGTCGTATACGGCCTTGGCTCGTGCGAGGTCGCCAGAGTCGAGTCCGCTGGTCATCAGCATCTCGTCAGCCCATGACAGGCATAGGTCGCCGAGGAGGATGGCGGCTCCGGTGCCGAAGATCTCCGGGGAGCCCAGCCACGACGCTTGACGGTGCACGGATGCGAAACGGCGATGGGCGGCAGGCAGACCGCGCCGGGTGTCCGATCCATCCATCACGTCGTCATGGATGAGAGCGCACGCTTGAAGGAACTCGAGAGAGGCGACCGCGTGGAGTGCTTTCTCGCTATCGCCACCCCCGGCACCGCGCCAGCCCCACCACGCGAACGCAGGACGCAGTCTCTTGCCTCCGGCGCACAGGTCCGTCACCGCTTCCACGAGCGGATCGAGGTCGTCGCTGATGGCGTCCAGGATGGCCCGTTGACGACTGATGAAATCCCCGACCGCCTTGTGTACCCGCGAACGCAACTCCTCCGCGTCCAAGGGTGCGGAATGGGGAACAGCGGTCACACCGGAAGCCTAGGGCCACCTGCGGGCCTGCGCAGCCGGTACCCGATCGAGTCGTGGAGGTCGCGTACTCTCCGGTCATGGGCGCTCACAGGGATACGCGTGATATCGGCGCGGTCCTGGCTGCAGGGCATCGGTCCTTCTCCTTCGAGTTCTTTCCGCCCAAGTCCGACGAGGGTGAGCGGAAGCTGTGGCAGACCCTGAGGGAATTGGAGTCGCTGCATCCGACCTTCGCCTCGGTCACCTACGGGGCGGGTGGCTCGACCCGGGATCGAACGGTCCGGCTCACCGAGCGCCTGGCCATGGAGACGACGCTGACGCCATTGGCGCATCTGACCTGCGTGGGTGCGGATACCGAGCAACTCACCGGGGTTATCGCGGCCTATGCCGCGGCGGGTGTGACGAACGTGCTGGCGCTGAGGGGTGACCCGCCTGCAGGTCCTGGGTCGCCCTGGGAGCGAACCGCGGGAGGCTTGGATCACGCCGATGAACTCGTGGGTTTGGTGCGCAGCCTCGGTGCCTTCAGCGTCGGGGTTGCGGCTTTTCCCGAGGGTCACCCGGAGTCACCGTCGAAGGACGCCGATGCGCTCACCCTCGCTCGCAAGGCTGAAGCCGGCGCGTCCTTCGCGATCACGCAGTTCTTCTTCGAGGTGACCGATTACCTCGATCTGGTGGAGCGCGCGCGATCGATCGGATGCGATATCCCGATTCTGCCCGGGATCATGCCGGTGACGAATCTGAGTCAGATCCAACGCTTCGCGCAGTTGTCCGGCACCGCGGTCCCCGATGCCGTCGTCGAGCGGTTTTCCGGACTCGAAGGTGACCCCGATGCCGTCCGAGCCCTGGGTATCGAACTCGCCAGTGAATTGTGTGCCCGGTTGCTCGAGGAGGGCGCACCCGGTTTGCATTTCTATACTCTGAACTCCTCCACCGCGACGCGGGAGATCTATACCAACCTGGGTGTGAACGCGGTGGACTCCATCTCAGCAAGTCCCTAGGGCGTATTAGTGACCCCCGATCAGTTCGGCCTCGTTGCCCTTCTTGGTGCAGCCGTGTTGATCGTGGCCGTGACCGGGGTCCGCCTCACCGGTCGGCTGGGCGTTCCCGGTCTGCTGCTGTATCTGGGAATCGGCCTACTACTCGGTGCGGTCCTTCCCGGGGACGTCATCGTCGAGCCGAACATCGCCATCGTCGTGGGTTTCGGCGCGCTGGTGTTGATTCTCGCGCATGGTGGACTCACGACAAGTCTGGATGACTTCCGCCCGGTGATCATGCCGAGCCTGGTGCTGGCAACAGTCGGCGTTGCGGTGAGTTTGGCTATCGTCGCGTTGCCGCTCATTCTCCTGTTGGATGTGGATCCGCAGGTCGCGATCCTTCTCGCGGCTGCACTATCGGCCACCGACGCCGCCGCTGTCTTCGCTGTTCTTCGTCGCATCAACGTCTCGACTCGTCTGCGAACGCTGCTGGAGGGTGAGTCGGGTTTGAACGATGCGCCCGTCGTCGTCCTGGTGACCGTGGTGGCGAGCGGATCCTTGCAGGGCGCGCCCTGGTTGGTTCCGATCGTGGTCGTCGTGCAGTTGCTGATCGGCGGAGTCGTAGGCGTCGGAGTCGGTTTCGCGACGCGGTGGACACTCCAACGACTCGCCCTACCCGCCATCGGCCTGTATCCGATCGCGGCCATAGCCATGCTGGTACTGGCCTTCGGGCTGGCGGACTTCGCACAATCCTCGGGGTTCATGGCCGTCTATGTGGCTGCGGTGATCCTAGGATCGGCGCAGGACCTCCCGCATCGACGTGCTGTCATCGGCTTCTCCGATGGATTGTCCTGGTTGGCCGAGATCGGTCTCTTCGTGATGCTGGGGCTTCTCGCACAGCCTGAGAGACTGCCCGCCTCCATCGGCATCGCCCTGGTCGCGACCGTTGTTCTCGTCGCAGTGGCACGGCCTGTGAGTGCACTCATCTCACTCGCGCCCTTCCGGTGGCCGATCCGCGAGGTCGGCTTCGTGTCATTCGCTGGCCTGCGTGGCGCTGTGCCCATCATCTTCGCGGCCATCCCACTGGGACTGGGAATGCCCGGAGCGGAAGTGATCTTCGATGCGACACTCATCGTCGTCCTGATCCTGACGCTGCTGCAATCGCCCGCACTGCCCTGGATTGCGCGAATCCTGCGCATCACCGTCCCGGCCGAACCTGCGGCGTTGTCGGTCGATGTCGCTCCTCTGGATGACCTGGATGCTGCGGTTCTCGGCATCGACATCGACGCCGAGTGTCGATTGATCGGTGTGTACGTGGGCGAGCTGCCGCTGCCTGAGGGAGCCGTCGCTTCGCTACTCATCCGAGGTGATCGGGCATTGCCTGTTGATTCCGAAACGCGGCTGAGGTCGGGGGACCGGCTGATCGTCGTGGCATCCGCCGGGGTGCGCTCGGTGACCGAGCGTCGGATGCGAGAACTCAGCCGCGGTGGCCGCCTCGGCGGCTGGAGGGAATCATCCGGCTAACCCGGATAGCCCGACTAGCTCGGCTAACTCGGGAACTCGGCCAACTCGGGAACCCGGCCAACTCGGGAACCCGGCCAACTTGGGAACCCGGCCAACTTGGGAACCCCACCGCTAAGACGACCCTAACTTGCGCCTCACCCGTCCGGGTGGCGCAAGTTAGGGTCGTCTTAGCGGTGGGGTGCTGGGCAGTGGAATTGGGGGCGGTGGTGCCTCAGGTCGGGTATCTCAGGGTGCACCGATGGCCTCGGTGACGATCTGGGCGGACAGTCCCACGAGAGGTAATCCACCACCGGGATGGGATGAGCCGCCAACAAGGAACAACCCGGGAATCGGCGAGATATTCCCCGGGCGTAGGAACGCCGCCCGGGGACCGTTGCTGCTCGATCCGTAGATCGAACCTCCCGGTGCCCGCGTGGCTCGTTGCAGATCGGCGGGAGTGCGGATTTCGCGCCAGATCATCCGCGGCCGAAGGTCGACCCCACGGCGGGCAAGCAGTTCGAGGATGTGATCGGCATACTGCTCGGCTCGGTCGGGACGAGTCCAGTCCACACAGCCGCGACCTGTGCCGTTGCGCGGGGCGTTGATCAAGATGAACCAGGACTCATGATCGGCATCGGGTCGCATGAGCGGGTCGTCGGGTACACAGGCGTAGATGGTGGGATCGGCAACCGGCCGCGGGTTTCGGCCGAAGATGTCGTCGAATTCGCCGTCGTAGTTCCTGGGGAACCAGACATTGTGGTGTTGGACACCTTCCGTGCGTCCGCGGGCGGCGACCAGGATGACGAATCCTGACAGGGATGGAGTGGCACGCTGCAAACGATGACGTGGCGATCGAGCGCGTCGATCGGATACGAGATCGTCGTAGAGGTGCGAGGCGTCGGCATTGGCCACCACGATGTCCGCGGGGATCGTCTCGCCGTCAGCGGTGTGGACCCCTGTGACCCCGTGTTGCTCCGTCGTGATTCGCGTGACGTCGACCCCGGTGCGGATATCGACGTCGAGTTCTCGACACCGGCGTGCCAGTGCATCGGCGAGCGTGGTGACGCCACCGCCCAGATGCCAGGCCCCGAAGGCCTGCTCGACATAGGGAACGGTCGCGAGTGCGGCAGGAGCGCGGCGCGGATCGGATCCGGTATAGGTCGCATATCGGTCCAGCAGTGTGACGAGGCGTGGATCACGCAGATAGTCGCGTCCAAGTCGGCGCAGTGATTTCCAGGGCGCGACGGTGCGGATGTCCCGAGGATCGCGGGCGAGACCCAGCAAGGTCGTGGCGCCATCGAGCGGGGATTCGAGGAAGGGTCGTCGAGTGATCTGCCAGATCTTCCCAGCGCGCTCGATGAGGTTTCGCCAATCCGACTCCGCGCTTCCCCCCAGGGACGCTCCCAGGGCTGCTGCGATGCGTCCGGGATCGACCCCTGGCAGATCCGCCCGCGAACCATCGGCCCAGTGATAGGCGAACGCGATTTCCAGGGCGTGCAGGTCGACGGAGTCTTCGAGCGGCGATCCGGTCTGGTTGAACGCTTCGCGGTACACCGCAGGCAGGGTGAACAGGCTCGGGCCGGTGTCGAAGACGAAACCATCACGTTCGAACCGAGACAGTTTGCCCCCGAGGTGGTCCGCGGCCTCCAGAAGCGTCACCCGATGGCCGAGCGCGGCCAGTCGCATGGCCGCCGTCATGCCACCGGCGCCACCTCCGGCCACCACGATCGCCGCCATGGGCGACAGCCTAGGAGAGTGGGCGGTTCAGGAGATCGTGCGTCCGCGCCAGCGCAAAGCCCCTGCGCGTCGGCGCCGGAAGGATTCGATCGTCAAAGCAGCGAACGCTGCAACGGATAGCGGCTGAAGGGCGACATCGGGCCAGCGACGCTCAGCCGTTCTCGTTGCGACAGTCAAGCGCCCGGTGATTCCGGCGACATAGCCGATCGCACCCCAGAGGCGTTGGGTCCGATCACGTCCGATCAGGGCGAAGATCGGCGGTGCAACGTAGCCCACGACCATCACCCCGACGACTGTTGCTGCACCGGTTGCCGATCCGAAGGCCGACCACAGGGATTTCGTGTATCCCTCGATGATCTCTTCAGTGCCGTCGTACATCCGGCAATCGGCGATCGCCGCCCCATTCGCGGGTGCCCCGGCGAACCCATGGCGCTTCAGAGCGCGCAAAACCTCGACGTCCTCGACGACCTGACCTGCAACAGCGGTGTGTCCTCCGCTGATCCGATACGCCCTCGCGTCGACGCAGAGGAACTGGCCGTTGGCCGCAGCAAGGGAGGGGTAGTGGGTCGTTTCGGTCAGGCGCAGGGGCAGAGTCGCCATCCAGGACCACACGAGCAGGGGTTGGATGATCCGCTCGGCCCATGTGATGGCGATCTGGCGGGGATAGGGGGAGATCAGGTCCAGGTCTGCGGTTCGCATGTGGTGAACGGTCGCTGCAAGGGCTATCGGGTGGGCGACGACGTCGGCATCGATGAACACCAGGACGCTCCCGGTGGCGTGTTCGGAAAGTCGGTGGCACGCCCAGGGTTTGCCCAGCCAACCGTCGGGCAGCGGGGCGCTTCCGCCATCGATCAAGCGGACTCGCGAATCGTCACCGACCACGGCTTCCACGACAGTGCCGGTGTCGTCGGTCGACCCGTCGTCGAGGATGAGGATCTCGAGATCGTCGATTCCTTCCTGGGCGAGCAGCGCCTGCAGGGTCGGGGTCACGCGCCCGGCTTCGTTGCGCAGCGGCAGGAGGACGGACACGCGTTCTGCGACGCTGACGGCCCTCGGTTCGATAGTTCGCAGATGTCGCACATTGGCGATGGTGTGTGCCGTCACCGCAGAGCTGATGAGCGCACCGGCGCATGCGATAGCGCGCAGCATGGCATTGCGTCGGTTGGTTCGTGCCGTGAGTCGTCTCACGGACGCGCCCGGGTGCCGATGGGTTCTCGCACGTTGCGTTCCCGCCATTCGGTCCAGGCCCAGGGCACCACGACGATCCCCATCAGCACACCTCCCCAGAGGGCGACAGCCGGCCGAGAGAAGAACGCCGCATTGGCCAGGATGTTCGACAGGTACACCCACGCGAGCATCACGGTGGGGACACCGTCGCGGTCATGGTTCCGGCGGGGAAGGAGGCTGAGCAGGCCGATCATCACCAGTGCGGTGAGCAGCCAACCCAGGTAATTGCCCATGGGAATCCCCGGCACCCCCCACAGCGCGGGGGTGGGATCGGCCCACACCCAGTGCCCCTCGGCGACCATCTGGGAGTCGAGGAACACATCCCAGGTCGCCAACAGCCAGGCGCCGATGACGGTCACACCGATACGGGACCGGGTCAGGCGCTGGGCGGCCAAGAGGGCGGGGTAGGCCATCATCGCCCAGGCCAGCGGAATCACCAGGGGAACACCGAGGAGCTTCACCCCGAGACTGTCGGTGTAGTCGTAGACACCGAAGGGGAATCCGGTCGATCGACCGACTGCTTCGACGACGAGCCCAAGGCCCACGGCGATCACCAGATAGGCGACCGTCCATGCTGCTCCGCGGGTGATCCAGGCGTGTGAGGCACTCGCGAGGAAGAACGTGATCACCGTTCCGATGGTGATCGCGTCCCGGGCGGATCCGGCCAGCACCCAGACGATGTGGCCGAGGATCGTCACAGTCGCAAAAATCCAGGGAATGATGAGCAGCCTTCGGTGGACACCGGAGGTTCGGACTGCTTGGTCGGACACGACATCCGAGCCTAGCCTCAATCGTGGGATGGCGGACTAGGCTGCCGGTGGCAGACCGCGACGATCGCCCCTGTGACTGAGCTACGGGGTGGCTCGTTCGTCGAGTTCGTTGCGGCGATTGGGAGGTGGACGATGGCGCGCAAGTCCAAGGCTGACAAGGCAGCGGTTCGACCACCCGACCCGCAGCCGTATGCGACTCCGGACCTGGTGTCGCCGCAGATGCGGCGGATCGGCGGATATGCCTGGCGTCTATCGGCGATCGGCGTCGTCGGGTTCGGCCTGCTCCTGCTTCTGGGTCCCGTCCAGGCCCTGGCGTTGGCGATCTTCTTCGCACTCCTCGTCGCCGCATGGCTGATGCCCCTGACCAATTGGATGGCCCGGGTCATGCCCAGGGGGCTCGCCGCCACGATCGCCATCTTGTTGTTCATCGTCGCCGTCGGTCTGGTGGTGTTCTTCATCGGGCTGTCCACGGCGAGTCAGTGGGAGGGCATCGCCGCGGCGTTCCGACAGGGCGTGACCGACCTCGAGGTCTGGCTGCGTGAGGGGCCGTTCCAGGTCACCGACGCCCAGGTCACCGAGGCGTACGAAGCCGTCGTGAACTTCATCCGCGAATCGGGCGGAGACATCGCCCTGGGCGTACTGTCCGGGCTGGGTAGCGTCCTCGGACTGGGCACCGCACTCGCCGGTGGCCTGTTCGTACTCGTCTTCGCGCTCTCCCAGCCCGAGCGCATGCTCACGTGGTTCATCGGCTGGATGCCGCGGCGCAACCGTCAGGTGATCGAGGACTCGGTGCGCATCGCGTGGGAGGGCTTCTCGCAGTACTCCCAGGGAGTCGTGCTCGTCGCGATCACGAATGCGACCGTGGTGACGATCGTGCTGCTCATCATGGGGGTGCCGCTGGCGATTCCGCTGGGCATCATCGTGTTCTTCGGTGCGTTCATTCCCTATATCGGTGCACCGATCGCGATGTTCCTCGCGGCATTCGTCGCTTTGGTGACCAACGGCCCGCTAGCCGGCGCTTTGGTCGTAGTGCTGATCTTCATCATCGGACAGCTCGAGGGCAATGTGCTCCAGCCGCTCATCATGGGCAAGACGGTCAACCTTCATCCGATGGCGATCGTGTTGGTGACGGCTGCGGGCGCGGCCTACTTCGGGTTGATCGGTGCCCTGATCGGCGTACCACTCGCTGCCGGCGTGTATGGGGTGATGAAGTACCTGCGTGGCGATCCGGTTCCCCTGGACGAACCGGAGCCATCCGCAGAGAACGACGGTAATCAGGACTAACAGCAGCTCGTTAGTCCGCTTTAGCGTCGTTTTCGGCCGTAGGACAGCCGTGTCATGGTGCCAGTGTGCCGATGCGGAAGACCTCCAACCAGCCTTCGGCCTCGGCTTGGCCATCGTGTGCGCCGTTGAACGACCCGGAGGCATCGCGACCGCACATCCCGATGACCGCTCCGGCGCCAGCGGGATGCCGGGAAATGAATCCCGTGAGGTCGTAGACCGTGCCGTCGACGACCGACCAGCAGTCCTCCGATGAGGCGTGCTCGGCAACCTCCGCGAGCGTGATCGGTCCGGTGATGGATGCGGCGCTGGCCGGTGGTTGACGGGCGGCCTCCATCTGCTCCTTCCAGACCGCCTCGGCACCCGAGTGTCCCGCCAGGTAGGTCAACACCATGATTCCCGCACCGGCGCTCACCGCGGCGACATCGGCTGCCCGTTTCGCCCATGTCCACCCTTGAAGATGCCAGGTGAAGATCCACAGTCCGGTGATCGCGGAGAACGCCATCGCAGCGATAGTGAGGTAGTTGCCCCAGTCGGCATGGTCCGCGGGGAGTCCGACGGCGGCGGAGAGGGAGTCGCCGGATACCTTCGCGAGGTAGGAACCGATCGCACCGAGGACGGTCCCGCCGAGGATGACCCATTGGAAACTGTTGCGCCAGCGGGTGACGAAACTGGTCACGATCATGCCGATGGCGGCCAGGGGGAGCAGGACGACGACACCATGCACGACCAGTGGGTGCAGGGGAAGGCCACCGAGTAGTTCAGGCATGGGCGAGCCCTTCCGTCCGGGTCGTCGTATCCTCCCCTGGCAGGTGGAGGAGCTCCCACAGCGTGAGGCGTGTTTCACGGTAGTCGACGTCCTTGAGGCTGTCCCGAGCCCGGGTGGTGTCCTCGAGGAGTACGGTGTGAACGTCAAGGGCGTGAACGTCGAATGAGTAGGCGATGAGGCGGCGATGCCCCGACGGCGGCGGGGGTGCCGCTGGTGATGCGCACGAGTGCGTCGTCGACGATCGTCCGGCTCGGAGATGGGTGGCCGACCGGTGCGGCGCCCCCTGCGGTTACCGCAACTCGTCTCGACGGACTTGTGACGGCGTACCATGGGGTCATGACCCTGCCGGCTCGCTCCACGTGGGATTCCGCTCGCGACCTCGTGGGAGACCAGCCGCCCTCGGTTGACGACGTGCCGACGACCTTGGCCGGTGAGCCCCTGGATACCGCAGACAAGGTTCGCGACTTCCTCGAACGCCTCGCCGCCTCACGAAGCTCTTGATGTTTCGTGAGCGATCAGGACTCGGCAGGCGCTTTCGATCCTGATCGCATCCTTGCCGTCCTCGACGCGCACGGAGTCGCGTACGTGCTCGTCGGCGGTGTCGCTGCCAGGGCTCACGGCGCGAGCCGAGCAACAGCTGATATCGATTGCGTGCCGTCCACCGATGCGGTGAACCTGGAACGCCTTGCAGAGGCGCTCCGTGAAATCGGGGCGCGATTGCGGGTCGCTGGCATGTCGGACGCCGAGGCGAAGGCGCTTCCGTTGCGGCTTGATGGTGTGACGCTCGCGGGGTTCGGGAGCTCGACATGGATGACGGACGCCGGGCCGCTGGATCTGCTCGTGGAATTGCGGGACCCCTCCGGAGGTCGTCACCCCTACGAGGATCTCGTCAGTCGTGCGTCCGATATCGCTGTGGGCGGCGTGATCGTGAGTATCGCTTCGCTGGGCGACATCGTTGCTTCGAAGCAGTTTGCGGCACGACCCAAGGACATAGAGGCTCTCCCAGAGTTGCTCGAGCTGATAGAAAGCCTCGACGTCGACTAGGCACCAACGTCGGCTGGAGTGCCGCCGGTGATGCGCACGAGCTCATCGAACGTCGTCGGGAAGACGTAGTGCGGATGGCCGCCCGCTGCCCACACCTCGTCGTACTTGCCTAGGTCGAAGTCGACAATCGTGCGAATCGGAGAGGGATGGCCGATCGGCGCGACGCCGCCGATGGCGAACCCGGTTGCCTGACGGACGTCATCGGCGTTCGCTTTCCCGATCTCCACACCGTCGAGCAATGCCGACAGCTTGGACGTATCGACGCGGTGACCCCCCGAGGCCACGACCAGCACTGCCTGGCCATCAGCCATGAAGATCAACGACGACGCGATTTGCGCGGGAACGATGCCGAGCGCCTCGGCGGCCTCTTTCGCCGTGCGCGCGGAGTCATCGAGGCGACGAACCTGACCGGGGACACCCTCGGCGGCAAGTGCCTCGCGCACGCGGATGACCGACTCCTGCTCCTGATCTGCCATGGCGGGCAGATTACCGACTCGATTCGAGCATGGATATGGCCTCACCGGCGATGCCAACCCGATGATCCCGGGCGGATTTTCACCCTGTGGATGACGAAGCGGCGCTGCAGCAGGCGCAGGGGAGTCAGGCTAGGCTGCAAATTCGATATTTGACGCCCGGATGTGGCGTGGAACGCGGTACGGATCGATAGGGAATCGAGGTGACAGGTCGACGTGCTCGCTGCCTCTGTGGCGCTCATGGGAGCGGGGGCGTTGATCGCGCCGCTCCTCGTTCGATACCTGGGTCGATACACCGGATATCCGCTTGCCCTCATCTTCTTGATCTCCGGAGTCCTGCTCCTCATTGATGCCCCCGAGGTGATGAGTGGAGCCACGGTCACCGAGTCCTGGCAGTGGGTGGAAACCTTCGACGTCGAGTTCACCCTGCGCCTGAACGGCTTGTCATTGCTCTTCGCAGTGCTCGTCCTCGGCGTAGGAGTGCTCGTCCTCAGCTACGCGCCGCAGTATCTCGACCCGAGCTATGAAGTGGGTCGCCTCTATACGGTGTTGACGCTGTTCGCGGGCGCGATGCTCGGCCTGGTTCTCGCCGGTGATCTCATCCTGCTCGTCGTGTTCTGGGAGATCACGACGCTGAGCAGCTTCCTGCTCGTTGCCGGCAGTGGCACCACAGGAGTCTGGCCCGCCGTTCGTGCCCTCGTCATCACCGGTATCGGCGGTCTCGCCCTGGTCGGTGCCGTGGTGATGCTCGCGCTGCGAACCCAGACCACGAATATCGAGCAAGCGATCGCCCTCGCCCCCGAAGCACTGACCGCGACCGATATCGCCATCATCGGACCGCTGATCGTCATCGCGGCCTTCACCAAATCAGCCCAACTGCCCTTCCACTTCTGGCTACCCGGAGCGATGGTCGCGGTCACCCCCGTGAGCGCCTATCTGCATGCGGCCACCCTGGTGAAGGCCGGCATCTATCTGCTGTTGCTGTTCTCCCCACTGTTCACCGAGGTCGCCGCGTGGCACATCACCCTGATGGGTATCGGTCTGGCCACCGCGGTCTTCGGAGCATTCCAGGCGCTGCGCCAATGGGACCTGAAATCCCTGCTCGCCTATTCGACGGTCAGCCAGTTGGGCACGATGGTCGCCCTGGTCGGTGTCGGGACATCCGCATCGCTGGCCGCCGCCGCCTTGCTCGTCGCCGCGCACGCGTTATTCAAAGCGACGCTGTTCATGCTGGTCGGCATCGTCGATCGCGAGGCGGGCAGCCGCAATCTCGCCGATCTGTCCGGGCTGTGGCGTGCGATGCCGATCACCGCCGGATTGACCGGACTGGCTGCCATGTCGATGGCCGGATTCCCGCCACTTGTGGGATTCGTCGCCAAGGAGGAATCCTTCTACGCATTCCTCGACACACCCTCGGCTTCCTGGACTGCTGATCAGGCATGGCTCGGTGTCGCGGCAGCGGCGATCGCGGTGATCGGGGCCGCACTCACCCTGGCATACAGCGCTCGCATCTTCTTCGGTGCGTTCTTCGGTCCGTTGACCCAGCGCAATCTGTACGAGCCGTCCTGGTTGTTCCTCGCACCAGCGGTCGTCCCCGCCATCGCCGGGCTGGTCCTCGGCGTGGCCCCGTGGCTGCTCAATGGAATCATCGATCGCACCAGCCAGGATGTCGGATTCCCCCTGGTGCAATCCGATCTCAGCCTCTGGCATGGCCTCAGCGTGGCCCTCGGATTATCGATCATCGCGATCACCCTCGGTTTGATCATCCACTTCCGTCGCGAATCGCTCCTTCGCTGGCTCGGTCAGGACACCCCGCGCTCCATCGCTCCGGAGATCTTCGACCGCATCTGGTATGCGACCTTGGATCTGGGAGCGCGCGTCGGTCGCACAGCGCACTCGGCATCGGTGGGCGTGCAACTCAGTGGTGTCGCAATCCTGCTCCTGGCCCTGACCGTCGGTGGATTCGTTCTCATTCCCGGCTCGACAGACGGGCTTGGTCCGGTTCTTCCCGACGTCATGCAACCGGTGGATGTTGCGATCCTCATCCTGCTGGTTCCGGCCGTCATCCTGCTGGCCCGTGCGCGAACCGCGATCGCGGCGCTCGTCCTCGCCGGTTTCGTCGGCCTGATCATCTCGCTGTGGCTGCTGTTGCTCGGAGCTCCCGATGTCGCGCTCACTCTGCTGCTCGTGGAGATTCTGACAGTGGTGGTCGCCGCCCCGGTGCTGTCTCGACTTCCTGCGCATCGAGGCCTCGGCAGCTCGACGCGAGCGGCGGTCAGTGCCGTCGTCGTGGGTGCGATCAGCGGATTGGCCGTATGGGTGTTCACCGGCCGACGAGAGGCTTCATCCCTTTCGGACTACTTCCTGGCCGAAGCCGAAGGACTCACCGGTGGGACGAACGTGGTCAATACGATCCTGGTGGATTTCCGAGGCTTGGACACCCTGGGTGAGATCACCGTGCTGTTCGCCGCAGCGCTCGGTCTGCTCGCCGCTGGGGTGATCACCGTGAAGGGTCGCGGTGAGGGTGTCCTCGGCCAGGGGGAGCAGGCGGTCCTCAGGGTCGGCTCCCGAGTCATCATCCCGCTGCTGCTCATCGCAGCCGCGGTCTTGTTCTGGCGGGGACACGACGAACCCGGCGGCGGTTTCATCGCGGGCCTCGTCGCAGGCTCCGCTCTCGCGGTCGCTGGGATCTCCGGCGTCCACGTCCGCCTACCCAGGCCGAGGGTGATCCTGGCCCTGGGACTGGGTATCGCGTTGGCATCTGGAGTTCTGGGTCAGGTTCTCGGGGGAACCTTCCTCGAGCCGTTCAAGTTCGATGTCCCTGTCCTGGGATCCTTGACGACCTCGTTGATCTTCGATCTGGGAGTGTTCCTCGTCGTGGTGGGCCTGGTTCGCACAGCTCTGCAGCGCCTCGACGGACTCGATTCCGATACCGAGGAAGACGAGCATCACCATGACCCCGATCCGGTGCGGGTGCTGCCATGAGCCTCGCGATCGCCGTAGCGCTTCTCACCGGGGCGGGGACGTGGCTGCTCGTTCGCGGCGGAGCCGTGCGACTCATCCTGGGCTTCATCCTCCTCGGCCATGCTGCGAATCTGGTGATCATCGCTGCAGGTGGCACTGATCGCCGAGTCGCACCCATCGTTGATGGGAGCACACCACTCGACGCCGCCGCTGATCCGCTTCCTCAGGCGTTCGTGCTCACCGCCATCGTGATCACCTTCGGTGTCACGGTGTATCTGCTCGGTCTCGTCGCGCGAATCGCCAAGAAATCACCGAGCAGCGAGCTCGAAGAGGAATTCGATTCCGATGATGAGGGGGTGGGTAACCGATGATGCTCGATACCCAAGCCCTCTCCGTCTGGGTGATTCCCGGTGTTTTCGCTGTGCCACTCATCGCGGCGGTGGTGACGTTCCTTATTGGTGCGAACAAGACCAGTCGGGCGATCGGGTTGCTCGTGCCGGTTGCGGTCTTCGCAGCTTCAGTGCTCTTGGTCATCGCCACGATGGAGGGCGAGGTCATCGTCTCCCAGGTTGCCGGTTGGCAAGGGGGAGTGGCGATCGCCTTCATCGCAGACCTGCTCAGTGCCCTGATGCTCGGTGTCTCCGCCCTCCTGGTGTTCTCCAGCATGGTGTTCGCATATGCGGCGGGGCTTGGCATGGACCGATGGTTCGTGCCCTCGGTACTGATCATGACCTCGGGCGTCTACGGCGCTTACCTCACCGGTGACCTGTTCAACCTCTTCGTCATGGTCGAGGTGGCGCTGCTTCCGTCCTACATCCTGATGTCACGAAGTGGGACCCTGACCGCACTTCGATCCGCCCGCTTGTATCTCATCGTGAATCTCACTGCCTCGACCTTGTTCCTCGCGGGACTCGGAGTGGTCTACGGCGTCACCGGCACGGTCAACATGGCCGCGCTCGCCGGGCTCGGTGCGCTCCCGGTCGTCGCCATCGCCACCGGGGTGGTCGTCGTCGCACTGATGCTCAAGGCGGCCCTGGTGCCCGCACACAGTTGGCTGCCGGCGACGTATCCGTACACCTCACCGGCCGTCACGGCACTGTTTTCAGGACTGCTGACCAAGATCGGCGTCTATGCGCTCGTGCGGATTATCTCGTTGATCTACGAACCTGGTCAGATCCTGACCACCGCGGTGATCGTGATTTGCGTGCTGAGCATGATCATCGGCGTGCTTGGTGCACTCGGTGAGGGCACGATCCGGGGCGTGCTGTCCTTCCACATGATCAGTCAGGTGGGCTACATCCTGGTCGGAGTGGTCCTGGCAGGAGCCGTGGGCTTCGCCGCTGTGGTGTTCTATCTCATCCACCACACGATCGTGAAGACCTCACTGTTCCTCACCGGAGGAACAGTCGAGCACGAAGAGGGCACCGGTGTCATCAAGAGGCTCGGTGGATTGGCTCGTGCTCATCCGATCGCGGCCACGGCGTTCTTCTTTGCTGCCCTGTCCTTGACCGGTATCCCGCCGTTCTCCGGTTTCTGGGCGAAACTCGGTGTCCTCACCGCGGCAGCAGAGGCAGGCGCCGCGGTGGTCTTCGTCGTGGCACTGGTCGTGAGTGTCGGGACCCTGGGTTCGATGCTCAAACTCGGCACGGGTGTGTTCTGGGGCCAGCCCAAGACCATCGATGCAGAGGAGGAGACCCCCAGCGACGTCAGCGTCGAGCCTGTCGTCGCAGCAGGAACGGCACTGTCGGTGGCCTCGGCAGTCGAGGCGCCACCGGTCACCAAGTGGCGTCCTCTTCTCGTCATACCCGGTTTCGCGCTAGCCCTGGTCAGTTTGGGAATCGGGCTGTTCCCCGAATGGCTGTTGAGCCTCGCGCACACCTCCGGGGAGTCCCTGGCTGACCCGGTGGCCTATGTCGAAGCTGTGCTGGGTGGGAGGGCGCCATGAGCCCTGCGATCAAGCGACTGTGGGGACTGCCGTGGTTGGCCGTGTGGGCCACGGGAGCGATTGCCGCGGCTTCCGCTCAGGTTGCGCGCGACATCATTGCACCGTCATCGAAACTGGCACCGGGCATCGTGATCGTCGCATTGCGGATGCCCACGAACACGGAGGTCGCCGTGTGGATGAGCCTTGTCAACCTCACGCCGGGAACCCTGGTCGTGGAGATCTCCGACGCCCTCGACGAGGCCTGGGTGCACAGTCTGTACGCAGGTGATCCGCAAGCCCTCAAAGACGATCTGAATGCCCTGCAGGATCGGGTGATCCGCTCCTTCGGTGCCGAACCGGTTCGGGAGGCGCCGTGAAAGACATTCCTACCTGGGTCATCGACGCGAGTCTCATCTTCGTCGCACTGGGCGCGATCGCCGCCATCTATCGTGCGGCTTCAGGCCCCACCCGCGCCGATCGTGTGGTCGCTGCTGAACTCGGATTCATCGCAGCGGTCGGTGGCTTGCTCCTCGTTGCTCTCCGGCTTGATGAGTCGATCCTGTTCGATTTCGCCCTGATCGCAGTCCTCATCGGGTTCCTCACCACGATCGGGTTGGCACGCCTGGTGACGGCGCGAACCATGGGCAAAACCGACGGGGAACGGGAGTCGTGATGGTCGTCATCGTCTCGATTCTTGCCATCTTCGGTTCAGCACTGGTTGCGTTGGCCGGACTGGGATTGTTCCGTCTTCCCGACCCGTTGACCCGCGCGAGTGCCGTGTCGAAAGCTGCTGCGCTGGGGCTGCTGCTCATCATCGTCGCTGCCATCATCGCGGACTGGTCGGTGCGCTCTGTGATCGTTCTGGTCCTCGTATTGATCGCCCACTTGGTGACAGTGCCCTTGTCGGGGCTGGCCCTTGCGCGTGCGTCCTATCAATCGGGAACCGCGCGGCCACCGGTCACAACCGTGGATGAACCTGCACAGAGAGAACGCCAACAGCGCGATTGAGTCGCGCTAGTCGTCGATGCGGTGGATGCTGCGCACGAAGAACACAATCAAACCGGTGGTGACGAGCAGCGCGGCCAGACCGAAGTAGGTCGGTTGCAGCCCGAAGCGTTCGACCGCGAGCCCGGTGAACAGCATCGCGACCGGTGGAGCGGCATAGAAGATGGACAACTGGACGCCGAACACCCGGCCCTGTGCATCCGGGGCCACTCGTCGCTGAACGATCGTGGTCAGCAGCGGATTCATCGGACCCCACGCGAGGCCGAGCACGAAGGCGGCGATGATCATGATCGGTAGCGGTGGCAGTAGTGACAGTGGAACGATCGAGACTATCGTCCCTGCCAGGACCAACCGCGCCAGCGTGAGGCGACGCATCCGGGCTGACAACCAGCCGTAGGCGAAGGACCCGACTACCGATCCACCCGCCAGAGCAGCGATGACGATTCCCAGGCCCCAGGGCATATCCAGGCCCTCGAAATATGCCGGCAGGATAACCGCCTCGGTCGGCAGATAGACCGCGGCGAGGACGAGGATGGCGATCGTCAGCGCGCGCAACGGCACGTCGTTCCAGATGACCCTCACGCCGAGGACTGCCTGGGACCAGAATCCCGACTGCTCCTCGCCCGCATCCAGTGCTGCCAGGCGTGCGGCTTGGCCGGAGTCTCTCACTCTCAGAACGCCGATGAGGAGAGCGGCCGTGGTGAAGAGAGCGAAGGGTACCCAGAATGCGTTGATCGCACCGATGCTCGCGATGAGCACCGCCGCGAACAGCGGTCCCAGAGTCCAGCCGATCGCGAAGATGCCCTCATGGATGCCGTTGAGGCGATCGGTGTCGAAGTTGGACTCACGTGCGACATCGGCGATGAGCGCCTTGCGGCCGGTGTAACCGGCCGGATCGAATACCGCGCCGATCACCGCCAGCGTGATGATGGCGGGCAGTGACAGGCCGAACAGCCATGCGGTGATGGGAAACGCTGCGACGGAGATCGCCGAGGCGATATCCGAGGCGATGCTGACGAAGCGCCGTCCGAGTCGATCGACGCCCCAGCCGGCCAAGGGTGAGGCGAGCGCTCCGGGGACCGACGAGATCGCAGCCACCAATCCCGCAGCCGCCACCGATCCTGTCGATTCGAGCACCAGCCATGGGATCGTGAGCATGACAATGGCATTGCCGACACCGGAGAGACCGTTCGCCGTCTCCAGCAGCCAGATGCCACGCCAGCGAACCGGCTGCGCCGGATCGCGGGTGAATGTGGCGAGGGATTCGCTCAGAACGCACCTTCGAGCACGTCGAGTCCCTCGATGAGCAGGTGATCGGGGATCGTCAAAGGCGGCAGGAATCGCAGGACGTTGCCATAGGTGCCCGCGGTGAGCACGAGCACGCCCTGTGCGTGGCAGGCCTTGGCGATCCGCTGGGTGAGATCAGGGTCGGGGGTGGTCGTTCCCGGGTGGATGAGCTCGATGGCGATCATGGCACCGCGTCCTCGGATGTCGCCGATCTGCGGATGGGACTCGGCCATGGCGCGCAGCCGTGGGATCATGAGCGACTCGATGTGTTGAGCGCGTGCGCACATGTCCTCGGACTTCATCGCCTCGATAGCGCCGAGGGCTGCTGCACATGCGATCGGATTGCCACCGTAGGTGCCACCGAGACCACCGACATGGACCGAGTCCATGATCTCGGCTCGACCGGTAACGGCTGCGAGCGGCAACCCACCCGCGATGCCCTTGGCCGTGGTGATCAGGTCGGGTACGACGCCTTCGTGCTCGCAGGCGAACCACTGGCCGGTGCGCGCGAAGCCAGTCTGGATCTCGTCGGCGACGAACGCGATTCCGTGTTGCGTGGCATAGTCGCGAAGCGCAGTGAGATACCCGGGTGCGGGGACGATGAAGCCGCCTTCGCCCTGGATCGGTTCGATGACGATAGCCGCGATGTTCGATCCACCGAGTTCCTTGTCCATCTTCGAAATCGCCCAGGATGCGACCTCAGCACCGCCATGCGGGCCGTCGCGGAAGGGATAGGACATCGGCATCCGATACACCTCGGGCGCGAAAGGCCCGAATGACTGCTTATACGGCATGTTCTTGGCCGTGAGCGCCATCGTCAGGTTGGTACGTCCGTGATAGCCGTGCTCGAACACCACGACGGCAGCGCGGCCCGTGTGCGCACGGGCGATCTTCACGGCATTCTCCACCGCTTCGGCACCGGAGTTGAACAGTGCCGACTTCTTGTCATGGTCCCCGGGGGTCAACTCGTTGAGGTGCTCGCTGACCGCGATATACCCCTCATAGGGCGTCACCATGAAACACGTGTGAGTGAACTTGGCTACCTGCTCGGTGACATTGGCCACGACGCGCGGATGGGAGTTGCCCACGTTGGTCACGGCGATCCCCGAACCGAGGTCGATCAGCGAGTTGCCGTCGACATCGACGATCACGCCACCACCGGCTCGCTCAGCGAACACCGGCAGGGTGCCCCCGACACCGGCCGATACCGCCGCCGTGCGTCGACCCATCAGTTCCTGGGAGCGAGGGCCGGGGATCGGCGTGACCAGGCGACGGACCTGGGGGATGTCGGTATCGGAACTCGCCGGTGCGGTCGAATCGAGGATGTCGGTCATGATCACAGCGTAGGCGCCGCCTTGCCCCTTGGCGAGAGCCCTGGGCGTACCGTGGCAGCCATGCTCGAGCACGCTCTATCGGCATCGGGGCGACACGACCCTCGTCGCGTGGTCATCCTGGGCAGTACCGGTTCGATCGGAACCCAGGCGCTGGAGATCATCGCGGCGCAACCGGATCGTTTCACCGTGACGGGATTGGCCGCGGGAGGACGCGACCCGCAACTCCTCGCGGAACAGGCGTGGGAGTTCGACGTCGACGTCGTCGCGGTCGAGGATGGCGATCGTGCCCGGGACGTGGCGGCGGCAATGGCCGCACAGGCGAGTCGGCGTGGAAAGACGGTCGCCGATGGCCCGCGGCTCACGTCGGGCGCAAACGCCGTCGTCGAGTTGGCCGGTCGGTCCTGCGATGTCGTCCTCAATGGCATCGCGGGGGCTGCAGGATTGCAACCGACACTGGCCGCACTCGATGCCGGATCCATTCTCGCCCTGGCGAACAAGGAGTCATTGATCATCGGCGGCCCGGTCGTCACCGAGCGGGTCCGCCCCGGGCAGATCGTTCCGGTCGATTCCGAGCATTCGGCTTTGGCGCAGGCGCTTCTGGCCGGAACTGCCAGCGAGGTGCGCCGGCTGATCCTCACGGCGAGCGGTGGCCCGTTTCGAGGCCGTACACGTGCGGAACTGGTCGATGTGACGGCCGAACAGGCGCTGGCTCATCCGACCTGGGACATGGGCCCCCTGGTCACCATCAACTCCGCCACCATGGTCAACAAGGGCCTGGAGGTCATCGAAGCGCACCTGCTGTTCGATGTTCCCCTGGACCGCATCGACGTGGTCGTACATCCGCAGTCCGTTGTGCACTCGATGGTCGAGTTCATCGATGGCTCGACCATGGCGCAGGCCAGCCCGCCTGACATGCGCATCCCGATCTCCCTCGGCCTCGACTGGCCTCATCGAGTGCCCGACGCGGCCCCCGGCTGCGACTGGACCGCTGCCACGACCTGGGAGTTCTTCCCGCTCGATTCCCAGGCCTTTCCCGCTATCGACCTCGCCCGCCGGGCGGCGGCCGCCGGCGGGGGAGCTCCCGCGGTATTCAATGCCGCCGACGAGGTCGCCGTCGAGGCGTTCCTGTCGGGCGAACTGACGTTCACCGGAATCGTCGACACGGTCGCTGCCGTTCTGACGGATTACCTGTCCGGCACCACCGGCCCGCTGTCCGACACTGCGGTGGCTGATCAGGGGAACGCTTGGACCCTCGAGCGCGTCCTTGAGTCGGACGCCTATGGTCGCAGCCGGGCGGCTGAGATGATCGGGGAGTGAGGGAGGTGAGGCGGTGCTCGAGGTAATCGGCATCATCGCGTTCTTCCTCATCATCGTGGCCTCGATCGCCCTGCACGAGATCGGCCATCTCGTCCCGGCCAAGGCCTTCGGGGTCAAAGTCACCGAGTACATGGTCGGCTTCGGTCCGACCCTCTGGTCGCGCCGAAAGGGTGAGACGACCTACGGGTTGAAGGCGATCCCCGTCGGTGGCTACATCCGCATGGTCGGCATGCTGCCCCCACCCAAGGATGCACCCGAGGGGACCGCACGGTCGCTGACGACGGGTCGCGTGGGCACCTTCGTGCAACAGGCGCGCGAGCAGGCGCTGGAGGAGATCGAACCCGGTGATGAGAACCGGGTGTTCTATAAGCTGCCGGTGGCCAAGCGCGTCATCATCATGCTCGCTGGGCCGTTCATGAACCTCGTGATCGCCTTCGTTCTCTTTGCCGGAGTACTGGTCGGCATCGGCCTACCCGAACCGACCACCCAGGTGAATTCGGTCGTGGCGTGTGCGCCCAGCACCACCAACCCCGCCGGAACTGCGACCCCTGATGGCGCCTGTCCCGACGGCCCCACACCTGCTGCAGCAGCCGGACTCCAAGCCGGTGACGTCATCACGCGATTCGCTTCAGTTGCGGTTTCCGACTGGGAAGAACTGTCCGGCTTGATCCGTGCTGCACCGCCGGGACCGGTGGCAATCGCCATCGAACGGGGCGGAATCGAGCAGACCCTCACCGTGGACCTGATCGATATCACCCGTCCCGTCGTCGATGAAGCAGGCCGCGACACCGGCGAAACCGTCACGACCGCCTTCCTCGGTGTTCGACCGGACTTCATCTATGTCAGCCAGCCCCTGTCGAGTGTCCCGGCGGAGATGTGGAACCTCACCGAACGCTCAGCGGTGGCGCTGGTAGGCCTGCCGGTGCGGTTGTACGAGCTGGTGACCGACACGCTCATCGGCGGCGAGGAACGATCTATCGACTCCCCGGTCAGCGTGGTGGGAGCCAGTCGGCTCGGTGGTGACATCGTCGCCTCAGGGGAATCCGGGCCGGCGAAGATCGCCATCTTCTTGAGCCTTGCGGCGTCGTTGAACCTGTTCCTGTTCCTGTTCAACCTGTTGCCGATCCTGCCGCTCGATGGCGGGCATGTCGCGGGTGCGTTGTACGAGGGTTTGCGCCGACGTGTTGCCCGGATACGCGGCAGGCCCGACCCTGGGCCGGTCGATGTGGCTCGCATGCTCCCCGTGGCGTATGTCATGGCGATGGTGCTCATCGTCGTCGGAGGGGTCGTGATCTTCGCCGATCTGGTGCGCCCCCTGAGCCTGTTCTGACCCCTTAGAGTGCCTCGACCTGAGGAATCACCGCTTGTCAGGGATACTGGTCTCGTGAGTATCGACCTCGGGATCCCTGCCCCTCCGCCACCGGTGTTGCATCCGCGTCGGCCCACCCGACAGGTGCTGCTCCGGCATGACACGCATCCGGTCGCCGTCGGCGGAGATGCCCCGGTGAGCGTTCAGTCGATGACCACGACCTTGACGGCTGACATCAATGCGACCCTTCAGCAGATCGCCGAGCTCACCGCTTCGGGTTGCCAGATCGTGCGCGTTGCGGTGCCCAGCCAAGACGATGCCGATGCTCTCCCGGCGATCGCGAAGAAGTCTGGCATCCCCGTCGTCGCTGATATCCACTTCCAACCGAAATATGTCTTCGCCGCGCTCGAGGCTGGATGCGCGGGCGTGCGAGTGAATCCGGGAAATATCAAGAAGTTCGACGACAAGGTGGCCGAGATCGCGCGGGCTGCGATAGACACCGGCACTCCCATTCGCATTGGGGTCAACGCGGGATCACTCGATCCCCGGCTGATGGCCAAGTACGGCAAGGCCACACCGGAGGCTCTGGTGGAGTCAGCGCTGTGGGAAGCATCGCTGTTCGAAGAGCATGGCTTCGGGGACATCGTCATCTCGGTCAAGCATCACGACCCGGTGACCATGGTGCAGGCCTACACGCTGCTGTCCGAGCAGGCCGACTATCCGCTGCATCTGGGCGTCACCGAAGCGGGACCTGCGTTCCAGGGCACCATCAAGTCGGCGGTGGCATTCGGTGCACTGCTGTCCCAGGGCATCGGCGACACCATCCGCGTGTCCCTGTCGGCACCTCCGGTGGAGGAGGTCAAGGTCGGTATCGGCATCCTCGAGTCGTTGAACCTGCGTCAGCGTGGACTCGAAATCGTGTCGTGCCCGTCGTGCGGTCGAGCGCAGGTCGATGTGTACACCCTGGCCGAGCAGGTCACCGCGGGCCTGGAGGGCCTCGAGGTGCCGCTGCGCGTCGCTGTCATGGGCTGTGTGGTCAACGGTCCCGGAGAGGCACGGGAGGCCGATCTAGGAGTGGCTTCGGGCAATGGCAAGGGGCAGATCTTCGTCAAGGGTGAGGTCATCAAGACCGTTCCCGAGGCACAGATCGTCGAGACGTTGATCGAGGAGGCCATGCGACTAGCCGAGCAGATGGGTGTCGACCCCGAAGCGGGCGAGAGCGCCGGCGGAGGCGCCGTCGTCACCGTCTCCTGAACAACCGCCTGTCTCCATAATGGTCCGGTGATGGCCGCGCAGGTTCGCTCGCTGCGAGCAGCCGACGCGCCCGATGTGCGGCGCTTGATCGATCAGTCGCCGGCGGGGCACTGCTTCATTGCATCGCGGATGGATATCGCGGGGGATGATCTGTCTCGGCTGGGATTCGAAGCCTGGGGTTATGAGATCGACGGGGTCATCCGCAGTGCGCTGTTTCTCGGAGCAAATATCGTCCCGATCGGGACCGATGCGGCAGCACGTGCAGCCTTCGCTTCCCGACTGCGCTTGACCGGGCGCCGAGGATCCTCGCTGGTCGGGTTCGCTGATGAGGTTCTCGATCTGTGGCGCCTGATCGAACCGGGGTGGGGAACCCCGCGCGAGGTGCGTCCGAATCAGCCGCTGCTGACCATCGACCGCCCGGCTGACCTACCGGTCGATGCGAAGGTGCGACTGGTGCGTGCCGATGAATTGGACATCCTGCTGCCCGCTTGCATCGCGATGTTCACCGAAGAGGTCGGAGTCTCGCCGGTCGCCGGAGGAACTCACGGAACCTATCGTGCTCGGGTCGCCGAACTGATCCGCGAGGGCCGAGCGCTCGCACGCATCGAGAATGGCCAGGTGGTGTTCAAGGCTGAGATCGGAGCGGTAAGCACGGATGCCTGTCAGGTGCAGGGCGTCTGGGTCGAACCTGGTCGGCGTGGCCACGGGCTCGCCGAACCGGGCATGGCAGCCGTCGTGGCCTACGCACTGCGCAGTGTCGCCCCGATCGTGAGCCTCTACGTCAACGACTACAACACGCCAGCTCGACGGACCTATCGGGCAGTCGGTTTCGTCGATTCCGGCCGGTTCGCGACGGTCCTGCTGTAAGAAGCGTCGTGCGAATGGCCGGCATCCACCCGGCGCGGTTGCCCGTCGGCTGCCGGTACATCGCTATCCTCGAGCGACCGCGAACTTTGGAGTGCCAAGCCATGTTGAGTCAGCCATGTTGAGAATGTCGACCCTCTTCGTGCGAACCCTGCGCGATGACCCTGCCGACGCTGAGGTGCCCAGCCATCGGCTCCTCGTGCGGGCAGGCTACGTCCGACGCGTGGCGCCGGGGATCTTCAGCTGGCTGCCGCTGGGCTATGCGACATATCGCAACATCGAGCGCATCGTGCGTGACGAGATGGACTCAGCCGGGTTCCAGGAGGTTCATTTCCCGGCCCTGCTGCCGCGCGAACCGTATGAGCGAACCAACAGGTGGGTGGAGTACGGCGACACGCTCTTTCGACTGGTAGACCGCAAGGGTGCTGACTATCTGCTCGGCCCCACGCATGAGGAGATGTTCACTCTGCTCGTCAAGGGCGAATACTCCTCCTATAAGGATCTTCCGCTCATCATCTATCAAATCCAGACCAAGTATCGCGATGAAGCCCGCCCGCGGGCAGGTATCCTGCGCGGCCGCGAATTCGTGATGAAGGACTCCTATTCCTTCGATATCGACGACGCCGGACTCGAGGCGTCCTATCAGCGGCATCGGGATGCCTACATCGCCACGTTCGATCGACTGGGTTTGAACTACGTGATCGTATCGGCGATGTCAGGCGCGATGGGCGGCTCGAAGAGCGAGGAGTTTCTGGCACCGACGGAATACGGCGAGGACACCTTCGTGCGCTGTGCAGCATGTGACTATGCCGCCAATGTCGAAGCGGTGGTCACACCGGCGCCGACCGCATCAGCAACTGACGGACTCCCACCTGCGGTCGTCCATGACACGCCGGATACCCCGACCATCGAGACACTCGTGGCGGTGTCCAATGCCCGGGATGAGACCGCGCGTGCAGACCGGCCCTGGCAGGCCGGCGACACGTTGAAGAACGTCGTGCTGATGGTGACCGAGTCCGATGGCAGTAAGGCGCCTTTGATCATCGGGGTGCCCGGCGATCGTGATATCGATGTCAAGCGCCTCGAGGCGGCCTTGCATCCGGCGCAGGCCCAACCCTTCGAGGATGCGGACTTCGCGGCACATCCAGCACTGGTCAAGGGCTACATCGGTCCCCAGGTGCTGGGAGCCGATCGCGGGTTCCGCTATCTGGTCGATCCGCGGATCGTCGAGGGCACATCGTGGATCACCGGTGCGAACAGTCCGGGTCAGCATGTCTACGGGCTGGTCGCCGGTCGCGATTTCACCTGGGACGGAGTCATCGACGTCGCCGAGGTCCGCGCAGGTGATGCATGCCCGAACTGCTCAGCAACGTTGGTGATGGCCCGCGGTATCGAGATCGGCCACATCTTCCAACTCGGTCGCAAGTACGCCGAGGCACTCGACCTCACGGTCTTGGACGAGAACGGTAGGTCGACCATCGTCACGATGGGGTCGTATGGGCTGGGGGTCTCTCGAGCGGTAGCTGCCATTGCCGAGCAGCACCACGATGAGCGCGGCCTGTGCTGGCCACGGGCTGTCGCGCCCGCTGACGTGTACCTCATCGCGGCGGGCAAGGACGACACCGTGTTCGAAGCGGCTGAACGTCTCGCCGAATCCTTCGAGGAATCCGGCGTTCGGGTCCTGTTCGACGATCGCCGCGGTGTCTCGCCGGGGGTGAAGTTCAATGACTCGGAACTGATCGGCATCCCGACGATCGTGGTTGTCGGTAAGCGGCTCGCTGACGGCTTCGTCGAGGTCAAGGATCGTGCCAGCGGGGAACGCAGCGACGTCGCCATCGATGAGGTCGTCGAGATGATCGCGAATCTGTGTGGCCACGGACCGGCTGAGAGCCGCCTGGGCGTCAACCCATCGCCATGACGACTGTCTCTTCGACGATCAAGGCGGTCATCTTCGACTGGGGCGGGACCTTGACTCCCTGGCATGACATCGATCTGGTGGCCCAGTGGCGGGAATACGCCGATGTCTACGACCCGCGTGACTCCTCACTCGCCCAGCGACTGGCAGATGCGGAGTTAGCGCAGTGGCGGGAGCAGCAGGCAACCCGAGGGGCCAATGGCACCGGAGCGCTGGAGCACATCTGGGGGGCGGCGGGCGTCGACATCGATTCGTCACGACACCACGCTGCGGTGCAGGCCTATCTGCGCGGCTGGGACCCGCACACCATCGCCGATCCCGATGCCATCGACACCATGACCAGACTGTCCCGTGGTGGGATCGCGATCGGTGTCCTATCGAACACGATGTGGCCGCGCGAACATCATGAGGCGGTGTTCGCGCGCGACGGGCTGCTCGAGCTGATCGATGTCGCCGTGTATTCCAGCGAACTACCGGTGGCCAAGCCGCACCTCGACGCATTCCGCGCAGTACTCGATGGCCTCGGAGTCACGCCGGCGGAGGCCGTATTCGTGGGTGACCGACCGTGGGATGACGTCCACGGGGCGCAACTGGTGGGCATGCGGGCGATCTTGATTCCGCATTCGCGTCTGGGGGATCAGGCGGTGGATATCGATGTGCAGCCTGATGCGGTCGCTCATCGACTGTCGGATGTCGTCGACATCGTCGAATCCTGGCGGTAACCACTGATGTTCACCGGGGACGCCACCATCGAATGGTGGGCGATCATCCTGCTGTGCCTGGTGGCTCTCGTCGCAGGATGGGTTGATGCGGTGAGCGGCGGTGGTGGGCTGATCCAGGTACCCGCGCTGCTGCTCGCGGTCCCGGCGAGTCAACCGGCCACCGCACTGGGAACGAATAAGGTGTCCTCGGTCTTCGGGACCTTCGCGGCAGCGATCACCTACGCCCGCCGTGAGCCACCGGACGTGCGCACCGCCCTGCCCATGGCATTCGCGGCCTTCGGTGGTTCGGCTGCCGGCGCCTTGGTTGCCCTGCGTCTGCCGGTCGAGGTCCTGCGCCCGATCGTGTTGATCGCCCTCGCGAGCGTCTGGGTGCTGATTGCGGTTCGACCGACATGGGGGATCCGAGAGGGAGATGCGGTGTCGCGTCGCCGGCGGATGGGAACCGCGATCGTGGGCGGTGCAGGAATCGGGTTCTACGACGGGATGCTGGGTCCGGGCACCGGTGCCTTCCTGATCGTCTTGCTCGTCGCTGCCTTGGGATATTCGTATCTGCGGGCATCCGGCACCGCGAAGATCGTCAACGTGGGAACGAACGTGGCGGCCATCATCATCTTTGGATTCGGCGGCTCGATCCTGTGGCTGGTTGGGGTGGCGATGGGTGCCGCCAACATCGTCGGTGGCGTCATCGGTGCCCGAACAGCTCTTGCTCGAGGTAGTGGGTTCGTGCGCATCGTGCTGCTCGTGGTGGTCGCGGTCCTACTGGTCACCCTGGCTTGGGATACCTGGCGCACCTGGTAGCGCGAACCTGCCGAGCGAACCTGCCGAGCGAACTCGATCAGCGGCCCGGAAAAGCCTGCGGTTCGCCACCCCAGGCAACTGACCGCACGGCGCATTCGCGTGCGGAAAGCACAGCGTCACGGCGTTCCATGCCGGTGCTGGCGGCTGCGAGATCGGCATAGACCGCGGCCAGGCGAACCTCGACACCGGCCAGCAGGCTCGCCGCCTGGGTCGCGTCGGTAGGTGTGTCGACATCGAACCCACCGGCGGACGCCGGTTGGTCGGCGACGGGAATGCGTTGACGCAATGACACGATTCGCAGGCGGTGGGCAGCCAGGCCGCCGCGGGCGAGGTCGCCGAGGCTGCCGGACAATCGAGGAATCGCGAGGCCGTAGGAGTACACAGCGGCAGATTCACCGTCGATCGCGGCTATCAGTGCATCCAAGGTCGCGTCACTCATGAGGACGGACCTGTCGTGGAGAGTGCCTCGGAGTGGCTGGCTTCCGATGCGGCGATGAGGGCGAGGAGTCGAGCGAGATCCTCGGCTCCGGCTTGCTCGCAGTCCACGGTTCGCGCATCAGCGGCACGTCGCTCGGCAGTGATGATCTCGGCCACAGCCGTGCCGGGGTCAGCCGAGACGGTCGGCACATTCGGGGGATTCCCCGTAGCGGGTGCGATGCCCGCCTCCAGTGCAGCCCGGTGCTCCCGATGCTGCTCGGCGAGTGGTGCGAGGCTCGCCGCTAGCCCCGCATGCGCGGTGATCGTGGCCTCGTAGAGCGCGATGAGCTCGTTCTCCGCCGCGGCGGCGGCCGCACGCAATGCCGCATCGGCCGAGGCCGTCGAATCATCGGTGGGTCCGTCTGTCGTCGGGGCTGGGTCAGGCCCAGGGTCGGCATCCGGGGTGCATCCGATGCTCGCCGGAACCACCGCTGCGACGATGGCGAAACCCAGCAGGGTCCGCCGCCGCATCCGTGCCTGCATCGTCAGGATCCGTCCTCTCGGGCATCACAGCACCATCGGTGTCCGGTCATGCGATCCCGAGGTCGAGGGCAGGCGACGAGGACGACATGACCGGCTGCCCCAGGATGCCACGAGCCACCAGTACTCTTCGGCACAGGAGGTGAAACCCCATGGCATCGCCGACGCACCAGGCCACGGCACGGGCACGCATGCGGGCGCTGGCACTCGCACTGACGGAGTCGCTGGCGGGCGTCGTCGCGCAGCAGGGGGCGGACCTCGAGGATGTCGAGGTCACGGCGGCGGGGCGACGCACTCGAATCCGCGTCGTCGTCGATGCCGATGAGGGAATCGACCTCGATGCCATCGCGACGATCAGCCAGGCGATCTCATCGGTGCTCGATGATCCTGCGCAAGCTGGTGGAAGCCTCGATGCGATGCATCCAGGCCCATACACGCTTGAGGTGACATCTCCCGGTGTGGATCGCCCCTTGACCCTGCCGCGCCATTGGCGCCGCAACCTGTCGCGCCTCGTCGAGATCACGTTCCGCGACGATGACGACGCGGCCTCCCACGAGCAGGCGGCACGTGGTGGATCCACCCTGGTGGGACGGATCAACGCGGTGACCGACACCGATGTGACTGTCGACGTCGAGGGGCAGCCACGAGACGTAGCCTTTGCAGATATCGCTCACGCGACGGTTCAGATCGAATTCCGTCGACCTGACGAAGGGAGGTAGGCCTCGAACATGGATATCGATGTGAGCGCGCTCAGGGCTCTGGTGCGCGATAAGGAACTGTCCTGGGAACTCGTGCTGTCCTCCATCGAACAGGCCCTCCTATCCGCATATCAGCGGACAGAGGGGGCTGCTGCCTCAGCGCGAGTCGAGGTCGATCGAGCATCTGGTCACGTCACCGTCTGGGCGCGTGAACCGGAGTCCGATGATGGGCAACCCGGCCGGGAATACGACGACACGCCCGATGGGTTCGGACGCATCGCGGCTACGACGGCACGTCAGGTGTTCCTGCAGCGGCTGCGCGAGGTGGATGATGAGCGTAGGTTCGGCGAATTCAGCGGCACCGAGGGCGATCTGGTGTCCGGTGTCATCCAGCAGGGATCCGACCCGCGAGTCGTCCGCGTCGACCTGGGCAAGGTCGAGGCGGTCCTTCCCCCCTCGGAACAGGTTCCCGGCGAGTCGTATCCGCATGGAAATCGCATCAGATGCGTCGTCGTAGGCGTTCGCAAGGGTCCGCGTGGCCCCCAGGTGACCGTGTCGCGGTCACATCCTGCACTGGTGCGCGGACTGTTCGCCCTCGAAGTTCCCGAGATCAACGATGGCAGCGTCGCGATCGCAGCACTTGCACGGGAGGCGGGTCATCGCACCAAGATCGCGGTGCGGCCGACCGTGCCGGGTGTCAACGCGAAGGGCGCCTGCATCGGCCCGATGGGGCAGCGGGTGCGTCAGGTCATGAGCGAATTGGGTGGTGAGAAGATCGACATCGTCGACTTCTCGGACGACCCTGCAGCCTTCATCGCACACGCTCTATCTCCAGCTCGGGTCTCATCCGTTCGCGTCGTCGATCTCCCAACGCGGGCCGCGCAGGTGATCGTGCCTGACTACCAACTGTCCCTGGCGATCGGACGCGAGGGTCAGAACGCGCGCCTCGCTGCCCGCCTCACAGGCTGGCGCATCGATATCCGCTCCGACGCCGCTGCCGCGCCGGAAGCGACACCCCCCGGAGGTGGCAGTCCATCCGGGGCACCCGCGGCACCCGTGTCGCAAGACTGAGGGGAGGGAGACCGTCGTGGCTCCATCCGGGCTCAGGGATACCCGACGACCGATCCGGACCTGCATCGGCTGTCGGGTGCGTGCGGATCGTGCGGATCTGCTGCGGGTGGTCGCGGTCGACTCGCACGTCCACCCCGATCCCGAGGGGCGGATGCCGGGGCGAGGTGCGTGGCTGCATCCGAGCTGTTTGGCCGCGGCGGAAGGCCGTCGGGCTTTCGGTCGGGCACTGCGTGTCAGCGGCCCGCTGGACCTGCAGCCACTGCGCTCGTGGATCTCCCCCTAGGTTCGATGCGATGTCGGGGGGATGTAACCTCGGGGGTTGGTGAGGGGATGGTGCCCGCGGCTACGCCGAGGGAATGTCCCGCTGACCGTGACCGTTAACAGTTCCGTGGACCACTGGGGTCCGCTACGAAGATCGGGAGTCCCGAGGATGAGCCACCCATGAGTGCGAAGCCATGAGCAGGTTCACAGGCAACTGACGGTCCGGGACACCCCCCGGACCGTAAGACAGGAGAGAAGTGTCGAAGGTCCGGGTCTACGAGCTCGCAAAGGAGCTCGGAGTGGAAAGCAAGGTCGTGCTCAACAAACTGGCTGAGCTCGGCGAGTTCGTCCGGTCGGCATCGTCGACCGTCGAGGCGCCCGTTGCGCGTCGTCTGAAGGAAGCCATGCCGGCAGCACCTGCCCCGGCGAAGAAGGCCCCGGCGAAGAAGGCCCCTGCGAAGAAGGCCCCTGCGAAGAAGTCCGCGGCCAGGAAGTCGACTCCGGCGTCGACTGAGCCGACAGATTCCGCGGTGGTCGAGACAGCGGCGGCGGATGCCGCGGCGGCTACAACCTCTGCACCTAGCGATTCAGAGTCAGGGGCACCAGCGGAGGTGGATGATCGCGCCTCCGGTGCCGTCGCACCCGCACCGGTCGCTGAGGAAGATCATCCAGCGACGTCGCCCGCTGCCCCCGCGGCCGATCACGCAACGGCCGAGACCACCGATCGCCCGGATGCCGAGTCCCAGGAGCAGGCGCCGCGCCCGGGTCCCCGTCCCGGTGGCCCTCGCCCAGCAGGGCCTCGACCGGGGAACAACCCGTTCTCGGGCAATGTGGGACGCCCTGCAGCGCCGCGACCGGGGAACAACCCCTTCGGTACGAGCACCGGTATGGGTCGTCCGGGAGCAACTCCCGGAAGCATGCCCCGCGGAGGGGTACCCGGGGCACCACGCCCGAATCCCTCGAGCATGCCTGCGGCCCGCGGGCCCCGACCCGGCGGTGCCCGTCCGGGTGCGCCCCGACCAGGAGGTGCGGGTCGCCCACCGGCTCGCCAGGGCGGTGGCGGTACCGGTGGTTCAGGCCTGGCAGCACCAACCTCGCCCGGTAGTCCGCCCGGACGCGGTGGTCCGCCAGGACGAGGTGGCGGTCCCGGTCGCGGTGGGCCGGGGCGTGGCGGTACAGCCGGTGCCTTCGGTCGTCCAGGCGGCCGACCTACCCGTGGCCGCAAGTCCAAGCGCGCCAAGCGTCAGGAATTCGACAACATGCAGGCCCCGACTATCGGTGGCGTGCGGTTGCCGCGCGGCGAAGGACAGGTCGTCAGGCTTCCGCGTGGGGCGAGTTTGACCGATTTTGCGGAGAAGATCGATGCCAGTCCCGCCGATCTTGTGACGGTGCTGTTCAAACTCGGAGAAATGGTGACAGCCACACAGTCGGTCGACGATGACACGTTGAAACTGCTCGGTGGCGAATTGAACTTCGACGTCCAGGTTGTCTCACCCGAGGATGAGGATCGTGAGCTGCTCGAGAGCTTCAATCTCGATTTCGGCGAAGACTCAGGCGGTGCCGAGGAAATGCAGGCACGACCACCTGTCGTCACGGTCATGGGCCACGTGGATCACGGTAAGACGAAACTTCTCGATGCGGTGCGCAAGACGAATGTCGTTGCCGGTGAGGCGGGCGGCATCACCCAGCACATCGGGGCGTACCAGATCATCGCGCATTCCGATAATGGCGATCGACCGATCACCTTCATCGATACCCCCGGTCACGAGGCCTTCACCGCGATGCGAGCGCGCGGTGCGCAGGTCACCGACATCGCGATCCTGGTCGTGGCCGCCGACGACGGAGTCAAGCCGCAGACGATCGAGGCTCTCAATCACGCGCAGGCAGCCGAAGTCCCCATTGTGGTTGCGGTGAACAAGATCGATAAAGAGGGCGCCGATCCGGCCAAGGTGCGAGGCCAACTCACTGAATACGGTCTCATCGCCGAGGAATACGGCGGCGAGACGATGTTCGTCGACGTCTCGGCGATCTCGGGGACCGGCATCGATTCACTACTCGAGGCGGTGCTGCTGACTGCAGACGCCGCGCTCGATCTGCGGGCGAATCCCGACCAGGACGCTCAAGGTGTCGCGATCGAAGCGCATCTCGACCGGGGTCGGGGTCCGGTAGCCACGGTTCTGGTTCAGCGTGGCACCTTGCGGGCGGGATCGTCGATCGTGGCCGGAGATGCCTACGGTCGCGTTCGGGCGATGCTCGATGAGGATGGCAATTCCGTCGAGATGGCAGGTCCGTCACGACCTGTCCAGGTGCTGGGATTGACCAGTGTTCCGGGCGCTGGCGACACGTTCCTCGTCGTGAATGAGGACCGGATCGCCCGGCAGATCGCAACGACTCGCCAGGCCCGTGAGCGAAATGCTCAACTGGCCCGCAGTCGTGGTCGACGCAGCCTCGAGGACTTCTTGAAGACTCTCGAGCACGGCGAACGCAGTGAACTGAATCTGGTCATCAAAGGCGACGTGTCCGGCTCGGTCGAGGCGTTGGAGGATGCCCTGCTGAAGATCGAGGTCGGCGATGAAGTGTCGCTTCGAGTGATCCACCGCGGTGTCGGCGCCATCACGAAGAGCGATGTCACGTTGGCCAGTGCATCCGATGCCGTCGTGATCGGATTCAACGTCCGGCCCGAAGGCAAGGTGGCGGAACTCGCATCGCAAGAAGGTGTGGATGTTCGGTACTACTCGGTGATCTATCAGGCCATCGAAGAGGTCGAGGCAGCCCTCAAGGGCATGCTGAAGCCCGAGTTCGAGGAAGTGCAGCTCGGCACCGCCGAGGTTCGCGACATCTTCAAGTCGTCGAAGTTCGGCACCATCGCCGGATGTCTGGTTCAAAGTGGCGAGATCCGCCGCAACTCCAAGGCCCGGCTTGTTCGAGACGGGGCCGTGGTCGCCGATAACCTCACCGTGGCCTCGCTTCGTCGGTTCAAGGACGATGCGACCGAGGTGCGCGAAGGCTTCGAGTGCGGCATCAACCTGGGCAACTACACCGATGTGAAGGTCGATGACGTCATCGAGACCTTCGAAATGCGGGAGAAGACACGCGCCTGACACGTGGAAGTCAGGACCGGAAGGCGCTTGCGACACCGACACAGGAGGAGTCATGGTTGCTCACGCGCGTGCGCGTCGACTAGCCGAGCGAGTGAAGGAGATCGTGGCGAGTTCGCTCGAGTTCGAGGTCAAGGATCCGCGATTAGGATTCGTCACCATCACCGATGTGCGGGTCACTCCCGACCTTCGGGAGGCCACGGTGTTCTACACCGTCCTCGGCGACGAATCCGAGCAGGCCGCGACAGCGGCGGCGTTGGAGTCGGCCAAGGGGGTTTTGCGAACCGAAGTCGGCAGGCAGACGGGGATCAAGCACACACCGTCCCTGGCATTCGTCCTCGACGCTCTGCCTGATACCGCCCGACATATCGATGATCTGCTTCGCCAGGCTGCCGAAGCAGATGCGCAGGTGCATGCCCGGGCCAACGGTGCCACCTATGCCGGCGACGCCGATCCGTATCGACACGACGATTCCGAGGATCAGCCGGAGTCGGTGGGAGGCGATGACAACCGGTGAAACCACCGGTTGACTGGCAGGACGAGAGATCGCCGGAGGGGATCTTGCTCGTCGACAAACCTGCCGGTGTGAGTTCCCACGCGGTCGTTGCTCGCGTACGCAAGGCGCTCTCGATCCGCAAGGTGGGACACGCAGGGACCCTGGATCCCGATGCGACCGGACTCTTGGTTGTCGGAGTGGGGAGGGCTACGCGCCTCCTGGGCCACCTGACGAAAACGATGAAGTCCTATACATCGACGATCAGACTCGGAGTCGGAACCGACACCGACGATGCGGCAGGGCAGGTGCTCGACATGGTCGGCTGTCACGATGTCACCGACGACCAGGTCCGTTCCGCGTTCAGCAGTCAGGTCGGCACCATCGACCAGGTGCCGAGCGCGGTGAGTGCCGTCAAGGTCGACGGTAAACGGGCGTACTCGCGAGTGCGAGCTGGAGAGTCGGTTGACCTCGCTGCACGGCGTGTCACGATCCACGCACTCGACGTCCTGGGGATTCATCGGGATGCACTTCGATCCGACATCGACTCTGTCACCATGGTCGATGTCGATATCTTGGTGACCTGCTCTGCGGGGACCTACATCCGCGCGATCGCCCGTGATGTTGGAGCCTCTCTCGGGATTGGTGGGCACGTGGTGACTCTCCGGCGGACTCGAGCCGGGGATTTCCACATCGGGGAAGCCAGCAGTCTCCATGAGGTCACCGAGGCTGGATCGGTGTCGCGGCGTTGGCTGATGTCGATGCGTGATGCCGCAATGCGGTCCATGCCCCACTTCCTGATCGATGATGAGTCCGCACGGGCAGTGCGACATGGTCGCAAGATCCCCTGGCCGGGCGAAGGGAACTCCCCAACGTCCGAGCCGACGGCGTTGATCGGCGCCGATTCACTGGTGGGTATCGCCGAAAGGTCGGGGGCGCAAGCCCGTTATCTCGCAGTCTTCGACTGATACAGCGGTCGAGATGCAGACCCTGGTTGCACATCTTCGACGAGCAGGGTGGCCCAGGCATCGCAGACATCGGTGAGTGGGAAGCTCGCTGTGACTTCGGCGTAGGCCTGCTCAGCCTGTTCCTGCCAGGAACCGCCATGCACCGTATCCAGGATGGAATCGGCCATGGACTCGACGTCGGAATGGATCCATCGTGGTGAGTAGATCGTGTCGGCTCCCGGCCACGGCAGGATCGCCGGAACAGCACGCGATGCCATTCCTTCTGCAGGTGCGAGGTGGAAACTTTCATCCTCGGAGGTGGACAGCACCCAGCCGACTCGCCGCAACCATGCGGCGACGTCTCCACCGAAACCATCGAAGGAGACCGCACCGTAGACGGTCGGGTCGTCACGGAGTCGATCCATGAGTTCCTCGGTGGCTAGGCGCTCCTCCGGCTTGCGCCAGATCCACCAGTAATCCCACGGTAGTTTCGACTTGACCGCCATCCGGAACCGCTGGTCGTACCGTCGCAGCCTCGACAGGACCTCGACGCCGAGGTCCGGGCGTTTGCGATGGGGGGAGATGCCGATCATGCCGAGGGTGAAGGCGGCACCGGGGAGCTTGGGGCGATCGAATTGCTCGACATCGACCCAGTTGGGTACCACCACGATCCGATCGACCGGCCACCCTGTCTGTTCAGCCGTCAACGTCGCGTAGTACGGGCTCACGCACACAACTTGGTCGACCGCGTCGATATCGATATCAGACAGCCACCCCGCTCCCAACTCGAAGCGATGCAGGCGAACGATCAGACGCTGATCCGGGCGCTTGTGTCGGGAATACCACACCGCGTTGGGCCCGGCCCATTCGCAGACGACGACATCGGCCCATTCGACGATGTCGAGGCTGGCCTGCTCATCATGTTCGGCGAGTGATTGCCAATCATCTCGGCGAACCTCGACATCGGGTAGACCATCGAGATGCTCGAGTATGCGGGTGAAGAACTTCAAGTCGTGGCTGGCAACAGCGATCCGGAGGGGGCGCGCGGAGGTGCGCTGTGCGACGGCTCCGGGGGCTTCGGGTAGCGCACGTGCCAGCGCGCCGCGCATGCGCTCAATCGCGGCATCCATGGTGAACGGCTGCGTCGCCCGCTGGGTGTGCGCCCCAACCCGGTCGAGAAAATCGGCAAGGTCAGAAGAGTCAACCGACTGCACGATCTCATCGACCGATGAAACATAGAACGGGTAGTTCGAGCCGAGAATCCGCTCATGCATCGCAGTTCTGTTGAGTAGCACAGGGACGCCGAGACGCCCGAATTCCAGAACCTTGGTGGATAGTTCCAAACTCGAATCCATGCTGCGGTCGCGCCACGACAGACCCAGGTCGGCTGTTGCCGACAGTTGCATGGCGTCTTTTCTCGGGAGGCCGCCGTGCCAGATGACACCGTCGGTGGTGCGCAGTGCCTCCCGCATCTGATCCGCCCAACCGGGCCGATCGGGTTCGTCGTGCACTTTGTCACCGACCATGTGCACCTCGGCGGTGATGCCCGCCGACCGCAGGGCTTCGGGCAGGCGCGTCATCTCGAGGGTGTTCCAGGTCGCGGCGAATTTTCCGGTATACACGAGCCGCAAGGGTCGCTGCGGGCTTCCGGGTCGACCTGGCGTTCGGGGATGTGGATCGAAGCCGGGGTCGGGGACGATGGGCGGCCACAGGATGCTGCGACCGGCCGCTGCGGGGCACAGCGCTTCGAGGTAGCAGCGCAATTCCTCGGTCTGGCACAGCATGTATCTACTCGCCCCGGCGATGTCATCGAGATTGGTCAAGGTCGCCTCGGTGACCTGGTCGACCGATTGCGGAATATCGGTCAGGTAACTCCACAACCGACCGGCGAGCTGCGCGTTTCTGGCTGCAGCAGCCGTCAGACGCAATCCGCGCACGACGATCAGATCGGCGTGCTGGCGGGTGTCGAGTTCGGTCAGCAGTCGTACGGCCTCGGATGCGATGAGTGGCTCATCCGTGGTCGTAAGACCCTCGGCGAAGGGGTCGATCACGGTGACGTGCGACATCGACCGCAGCGGGGCCACGAGCCGGTCGGTTGTTACCGGGGCCTTCAACAGCACACGGACCGACGCACCCGCGCGCGACAGTGCCTCGCACATGGACTGAACCCAGATCGCAGATCCGTCGAGGATGTTGAGGTTGACATCTCCGTAGACGATCGCCTGCGGGCGGCTGCGGGTGTTCATGTCCTCGCTCCGGGATGATCGACGATGATCGTGGGGGAGGCCTCGCCGCTGAGAGCTCGCTGTCGATCAGTGATGCGAAGCGCCCACGCAGCGCCGGAATCGATGGTGCCCTGCTGGATCGCCCGCTTGATCTCGACCTGCCCGGGTGAATCGGCGATCTCGTAGGCGATCACGGCGTCCGTCAGGTCCTGCAGCGAGATGGTGGTGCCAGACACTCCGACATCGACCGCGGCATCGATATCGCCGATGATCTCCAGCAGGAGGTGGCTGCTGCACGCCTGGGCCGCACGGGCTCGGAGCGTGATGGAATCGATATCGGTGGAGATGCCGAAAACCGGGATCGACGTCGATCCGCGACCCGCGAGTACCGTTCGGAAGAGGTCGACCTGCGAGCGTTCGCAGACGATCTCGCGAATAGGGCTGCGATCGGAGGTCGCCAGTTCGGCGATCACCTCGATGGTTCGGTGATCGGCAGGCTGCGCGGACATGATGATCGCGACATGGCGATGCGATAGCGGTTGGGCTCCCAGACCCAGTCGGGTCACGGCGTCGTCCCAGGCGACGCACGCGCTGGCGCGCTCGAAGATCGCGCGCCACACCGACCACCGCGCATGCAGATCGATTCGGGGCGCCTGGAGTGCCTCGTCGAGTGCGTGCAATGCGGAACTGGTATCGCCTGCGAGATACGGAAACCACCCGACCTGCCGGGTATCTGCCTGAGCGGAGAGTCCCAGGATCGACCGCAGATCGCGGTCCTCTGGCCCGACGAGTCGACGCCCGGATGCCAGGGCGAGAAGAGCCAGGAGCGGCCCGCCGACGATGTCATGTGACTGGTCGGCGGCAAGTGCCACCACCGTGCTGGATCTGACGGCAGCCTCGATCGCCGTGATCGGCGGCGCGGTCATGTCGATGCGCCGAAGGGGGATGCCGTCTTCGGCGAGTCGATGGGTCCATCCCCGAGCCGGTGAGGTGTCGTCCGAACCGGATTCGGTGTCATCTGCGATCGGTAGGAGAGGATCTCGCACGTCGGCGATGAGAACACCGGTGTCATGTGAGGTATCGGATTCACCCGGTGTCAGGGTCCGGACGAGGGATGGCTCCACACGCATGATGCTGCCGAGAGCGAGTCCTGGTTGCCAGGCTTTCGTCGGACGGGAACCCGGCAGGTCGACGACGAGATCGCAGGATGCGGCTATGGCATCGAAGCCTGCGCCATCGTGGCGCGAGCGCAGCAGCATGATCGGGCGACCGAGACCTTTCGCCGACGTGATGAGTTCCCGGGCGGCCAGAGCGCGATCCGTGGCAGCAGGATCACCGAGATGCGACCACGTCCCGAACGGTCCGGCCGCAGCCGTGTCGATGACGACCACATCCGGGTCCACATCCCGAATGAGTGCTCCTGCGTCGTGGGGGAGCACATGGGTGATGGCGACCACGTCACCCCACTGCGTGGCCGTCAACGGATCGAGGGCACCGGCGACGGCAAGGGGTCTGCTCGGCTGCTCGGCGATTCTCGGGAGGAGCAATCGGGCTGCTATCTCATCGGTGTAGTCGCTGCGTCGGGCGCGTCCCAGTCCCGTTTCGCCGGTGGCGGCTTCAGGCTGCGTGCGACGATGGCCCCTGAGTCGATAGAGCCTGATCAGATCCCGAGGCAGCAATAGCAGGCGTTTGGGGTGGCGCGCAGCCTTGACGAGCAGGTCCCCGACCTGGAACTTGGTCGAACTTCGTACTCGTGTCGCATCGGCCTCTGCGCGCTGAGCCCGGGTGAGCGTCTGTCGGATCTCGCTGCGTAGGCGCGCGTTCTCGCCGGCTAGTTTCGCCAGACGCTCGGTGTCGGGAGGTTCAGCCGGACCGGTTTCGCCATAGTCGACCGGGGTGGGATCCGGTGTCGCTGGAGAGGACATCGTCGTCATCGGGCCGAGCGGTCGTCGAGCCAATCCACGAGCACGGTGGCGATGCGCGCACCTGCCTGACCGTCCCACAGTGGCGGCACGACGGTAGGGGCCGCAGTGCGGTCCGAGCGTGCTCTGCGAGCCGCCACCTCCGCGGCGAGTTCGGCAACGATGGAACGCGTGGTGACCAGGCGGTTGGTGCCATGCGTGATCGTGACCGGTCGTTCAGTGTTCGGGCGCAGAGTCAGGCATGGAACCCCCAGCACGGTCGTCTCCTCCTGGACGCCACCTGAGTCGGTGATGACCGCGAGCGCACCGCTCACCAATGACATGAAGTCGAGGTACCCGAGCGGTTCGACGACATGAACCCTCGGGTGGTCACCGATCCCCAACGCTTCGAGGATCGCCCGACCCCGCGGATGGAGCGGGAGCACGATGTCTGCCAAAGCAGCTGCGCCGTGCACCACGGCCACGAGTTCGGCTGCGGTCTCGGGATCGTCGACGTTGCCTGGGCGGTGCAAGGTCGCCACCAGGTAGTCCTCCGGCAGTGCCAATCGCGCACGGGCAGCGGCACTATCGAGTCGATCTCGGTGCGAGAGGAGGCTGTCGATCATCGGGTTGCCCACGAAGTGAATGCGTTCGGAAGGGATTCCCTCGTCGGCGAGATGAGCGATCGCATCCGGGCTGGTGACGAAAAGCAGATCCGATAGTGCGTCGGTGACCTTTCGGTTGACCTCCTCGGGCATCGACATGTCGAAACTGCGCAGGCCGGCTTCGACGTGAGCGACAGGCACACCCAGTTTCGCTGCGACGATCGCCGCTGCCATCGTGGAATTCACGTCACCGTAGACGATGACGAGATCAGGGCGGGTAGCCAGAATCTCGGCCTCGAGGCCGATGAGAAGGGCCGCCGTCTGCTGCGCGTGACTGCCCGAACCCACTCCGAGGTTGACGTCGGGTCGGGGCAGGTTGAGTTCGCGGAAGAACACCTCTGACAGGCGATCGTCGTAATGCTGACCGGTGTGCACCAATCGCTGAGACACCCCGAGTTCGGCGAGGCGCGCGATCACGGGGGCCGCTTTCGGGAAGTTCGGCCGTGCACCGGTCACATGGAGGAGAGTCATCGCGCTTACTATCGCAGAAGTCATCATCGGTTCGGCACACTGCTGTGGGACACGGTGGGCCTGTCGGACACGGCGGGCCCACGGGATGCGGCGGAAGGAGCAGGCATGGCCTTCGGTCGGTCCGACGACTCCGCAATCGCCCTCTCCGGGCTCGGCCGGATCGTGACCCGGATCCCGCTCATGATCAGCGGCGGTGTCCGTCGAATCGCTGAGGATCCGTGGCGTGGATGGGCGGCAGCAACCCGTGCCGCCCCGTGGCTGCTTCGTGGGCCTCGGTCCCGCGGCCGCCGGCCATCGAGCGATCTCACCGAAGTCCTTCGGGGGGTTGCCGAGGATCGACTCGATGACGCACGAGTTGCGGCGAGGCGGATCGACGATCCGTCCGACCGAAGAGTCGCACAGTTGGCCATCGCTCGAAGCGAGGGCGACATCGTCGACGTCGCGGCGTCGCGTGCGCAGACTGGTCGACAAAGACGCCAGGTCCGCGCAGCGCGGCGCGAGTTGGCGCTGTGGTCGTCTGCCCTACCGACTTGGGCTGCCCGGCATCGGCCACCGGCCCCGGTCGAGACCCACGGGCGGATCGACCAGGTGACGGCCTCGGATTCGCATCTTCGTGTGCTGCATGTCGTCACCAACTCCCTGCCGAGAGTCCAGGCGGGATCGACGATTCGTACCCATCGGATCGCGACGGCGCAGCAGGAACGCGGTTGGCGCGTCGCCGTGGCCACCCGACCAGGCTTTCCGGTGTTCCACGGTGATCTGCAGGCCCGACGTGATCGGCACTATGACGGCGTCGATTACCTATCCCTTCTGCCGAGGGTCATGCCTCCTGCCGAACGCATCTTCGCAACCTATGCCGAGCTCCTGGGCGAAGCGGTTGATCGCTGGCAGCCGCAGGTGTTGCATGCCGCGTCCGATCATGTCAACGCCCGGGCTGCGCTGGAGGTGGGGCGTCGGCGTGACCTACCGGTGGCCTACGAAGCCCGCACGCTGCCCGAGGAGAGTTGGTTGTCGCGCCACGGTGGCGAGTCGGCACGCGGGAGTTCCACCTTCGCGCTGATGCACCGTCGGCACGGGGAGGTTCTGCGTGCCGCCGATGTCGTCACCACGCTCGGGGAGCACATGCGCACGGCGATCTGCGATCAGGGTGTCGAGCCGGAGCGGGTCTTCGTGGTTCCCAACGCCGTTCCCACCTCGATGCTGAGCCCACGCACCGAGCCGACGCTGGCACGTAATCGACGTGCCATCCCGGGGGGAGACCTGCTGCTGGGCACCGTCACCACGATGTACGCCTACGAAGGCCTCGAGACCCTCATCGAGGCGGCCGCGCGACTTCGACACGACGATGTCGATGCTCGACTGCTGCTTGTCGGAGACGGACCCGAGCGAGAACGCTGGCTGGCCCTCGCCGAGGCATGTGGAGTGCCGGTAACGGCACCCGGCAGGGTCCCGGTGGGGGATGTCGTCGACTACCTGGACGCGATCGATGTCTTCGCGCTGCCACGTCGAGACGATGCGATCACCCGGTGGGTCACCGCGCTGAAACCCCTGGAGGCTCAGGCAAGGGGTATCCCCGTCGTGGGAGCCGACCTACCGGCTGTGGCTGAGGTGCTGGCCCCCTCCAGCACCCTGGTCAGCGGCGATGATCCACAGGCGTGGGCTCAGGCCCTGGCCCGATATCTCGATCCCGAGGTCCGCACCGAAGCCGGTGAGGCGGCCAGGGAGTGGGTCCGGGCGTGTCGAACCTGGCCTTCCGTCCTCGAAGGCTATGCAAGCGCGTACGCTTTCGTAGGCGTGAACACCAGCGACGCTGCTGGAATCGCCGGCCGCTGAGCCGGTGCAGCCACGCCCGGGTGACCTCGCCGGACCGGCGTGGTCTTCGACGAGCGGAGGATCCCGTGGAGAGCCGAGTGGGCAGCCGTGACCTCGTGGTCATCGGTATGGGCTACGTGGGTCTGCCGCTGGCGCAGGAGGCCTCGCGCGCCGGTCTCTCGGTGACCGGACTCGATGTGTCCGATCGTGTGGTCGATGGACTCAATGCGGGGCGCTCGCACGTCGATGATCTCGTCGATGGCGATGTCCAGGCGATGCTCGCAGCAGGCTTCACCGCGACGACCGATGCCAGCGTCATCGCAGATGCCCGCACCGTGGTCGTCTGCGTCCCGACCCCGCTCACACCCGAGGGTGGTCCGGATCTGGGTCCGGTCCTGTCCGCTGCGCAATCCATCGCCGCACACCTGCACCCGGGCCAGTTGGTCATTCTCGAGTCGACCACCTATCCGGGGACGACGTCCGATGAGTTGCGTCCGGTTCTCGAAGCAGGGGGACTCGTCGCAGGCCGGGACTTCCACCTTGCCTTCAGTCCCGAGCGCATCGATCCGGGAAACCCCGTTTTCGGCATGCGGAACACGCCCAAGGTCGTCGGAGGGCACACGGAAGGCTGCACCCAGGCTGCAGCGGATTTCTACGGCCGTTTCGTCGATACGGTGGTGACGACGCGCGGAACCCGGGAAGCAGAGATGGCCAAACTGCTCGAGAACACGTATCGCCATATCAACATCGCACTGGTGAACGAGATGGCGCGCTTCTGTCACGAGCTCGACATCGACCTGTGGGATGTCATCGCGGCGGCGAAGAGCAAGCCATTCGGATTCCAGGCGTTCTATCCGGGTCCGGGCGTGGGTGGGCACTGCATCCCGATCGATCCCAATTACCTGTCCTACCAGGTACAGGCCAAACTGGGGTACCCCTTCCGGTTCGTGGAGTTGGCGCAGGAGATCAATGCGGGCATGCCCGCCTACGTGGTGCGTCGCGTTCAGGATCTTCTCAACGAGGAGGGCAAGGCGCTGCGGGGTTCGAGCGTCGTCCTGCTGGGTGTGACCTACAAGCCTGACATCGCCGATCAGCGCGAATCCCCGGCGACGTCGATCGGGGCGCAGTTGCTGGATAAGGGTGCCTCGGTTTCCTTCCACGACCCGTACGTGGAGCAATGGCGACTCGGCTCATCGTCGCTGCCGCGGGTGGCCGATCTCGAAGCAGCGATCAAGGATGCCGATGCTGTCGTGCTGCTGCAGAACCACCGCTCCTACCGCGCCGATGATCTGGCGTCGATCGCCCGGGCGTTCCTCGACACCCGAGGGGTGACGACTCACCCGAAGGCGGTCCGGCTCTGATTGACGTCGATGGACGTGAGGTGCCGGGCAGCCAGATCGCTGCTCAGGCCGGTCTTCGGGCGGTGGATTCGCGCCCGGGATTCGGTGACTACATCCGTCAGATATGGCGGCGGCGTGCGTTCTTGCGCGCGTTCGCCGGGGCCAAGATGGAGTCGGAGAACTCCGAGAGCCGGCTCGGGCAGTTGTGGCAGGTGCTCGACCCGGTCTTCACGATGGCGGTGTACTGGTTCCTCTTCGGCTATCTCCTCGGTGGGCGCGGCAGTGTCGTCAACTACACCGGTTTCCTCGCCGTCGGCGTCTTCTCCTTCGCGCTCGTTCGACAGTCGATCACGGCGGGTTCACGAAGCATCACCAGCAATCTCGGCCTGGTTCGAGCGATCCACTTCCCT
>CAJXYI010000002.1 GCA_913063435.1 uncultured Actinomycetales bacterium
CCCCCAGACCTCGACTCGCGCACCAGGTCGGTGGTCACTGCTGGTGGCAGGTGCAGGATTCGAACCTGCGTAGGCTTGCGCCGACGGATTTACAGTCCGCTCCCATTGGCCGCTCGGGCAACCTGCCGCACCCGCTGAGCGGGCCCGCTCATGCTACTAGTGGCCCCGGCCGATGCTTGGAGCCCCCGGGGGACGATGCGTCGCGGACTTCCCCCACCACTCGCGATACAAGGAACGGACCGGTGCTCCGGTCGGTGCTCGGGTTAGATCGATTCGCGGACAGGGTGCGCGGTCGTCGTGACTACCGGCACAATGTCACCCATGGCCGACAACAGTTTCGACATCGTGTCCGAGGTCGACCGCCAAGAGGTCGACAATGCGTTGCAGCAGGCAGCCAAGGAGCTCGCCCAGCGCTTCGACTTCAAGAACACCGGCGCCGCGATCACCTGGTCGGGCGAGATGGGTGTGGAGATCGAGGCCGAGACCGAGGACCGGGTGCGGGCTGCACTGGAGGTCTTCAAGGATAAGTTGGTCAAGCGCGGGATCAGCCTGAAGGCGCTCGAAGCGGGAGAGCCCCGAGTGTCGGGCAAGGTGCACAAGATCACCTGCACCCTCAAAGCCGGGATCAGTCAGGAGCAGGCCAAGAAACTCGGCAAACTCATCCGGGACGAAGGACCCAAGAAGATCAAGGTCCAGGTGCAAGGTGACGAACTCCGTGTCTCGAGTTCCAGCCGTGACGATCTACAGGCGGTTATCGCCTTGGTCAAGGAAGCCGACCTCGAGTTCCCCGTGCAGTTCACGAACTACCGCTAACGGTCGATGCTCAAGGCATCGATTCCCGCAACGAGATCAGACTTCGCACTCGCGCTCGGTTGCAACGCTGGAGACCAGGCGAGAGCGTCGAACGGGCATACCTCGACGCAGATCCCGCAGAACATGCACAGGCCCCAGTCGATGGTGAACGTGTCGAGCACTGCGACGCTACGCGGCCTCCGGCTACCAGGTTCGTCGATCTGCTCCGTGTGACTGGACAACTCGATGCACCATACGGGGCATTCGCGAACGCACAGCATGCACGAGGTGCAGGCCGGGGTGTCCAGAATGATCGTTCCATGGGCCTGCGCCGTTTCATGGGCCTGCGCCGTTTCATGAGCCTGCGCCGTTTCATGAGCCTGTGCCACGACCTGCTCGTCCGGCTGCAGATGCTGATCGGATTCATCGGGCTCAACGTTGCGCATCGGAACCTCCCCGTTCAGACGAGTCGGTCAGCCAAGCCTGCGGCACGCCGGGTGGACGAAGCACCCGGCGCGAGCGACGCGATCTCGTCTCGCCGCCACCGGGTTCGTGGACTCCCGGCCACGGGGTGGTCAATCGCGCCACCAACGGTGTCCGTTTGCGCAGCGGATATTCGAGTTGCGACGCGGGATGCTTCCCGCCGATGTCGCGGCCTGCCAGCAGCAGCGGTCGGTCGTGGGGCTGAGCGGCACCGGTGAATTCAACGCCGAACATCTCGTGGATCTCGCGTTCATGCCAGGCAGCTGCGGCGAACAGATCGGTCACCGATTCGATCTCGGGTTCATCCTGCACTCGACGAATCCACCGCCGCGCTCGATCACCGGGCCGCAGCAGATGGGCGAGAAACTCCCACGGTCCGAGCTCACCCGAATCGAGGTTCGTGCGATCGACAACCGTCAGCAGATCGAGGAACACGAAACCGGCCCCGTGGGCGGCAGTCAACGCATCGCGCCACGACTGCGCCCCGGAGTCGATCTCAGCGTCAGCATCCATCTCGATGAGCATTCAACTCGCCTTCCCTGCGGTAACGCTGGATTCGGCGAGTCCCGCGAGCGCTTCGATCAAAGCCTCCGGACGTGGTGGGCACCCGGGCACGTATCGGGTGACGGGGATCGCATGGTCGATTCCTGGAGCGACGGCATAGGAATCCCAGTAGGGCCCCCCGGAGATCGTGCAGGCACCGAAGGCGAGCGCCGCACGCGGCTGAGTCAGGCCCTCCCACACGCGAAGCAGGGCTGGCTCCAGCGCGTGCGTGAGTGTTCCCGACACGATGAGCACATCGACGGTCTGCTGGTCGGCCTCCGGTCCGACCGCCGCGGACGCGTCCTCCGTGGGCTCGGGCACCAGCAGACCACGCGATACTGCAGCGACGAACTCCACCGCGCAGCAGGCCAAACCCAGGTCGGCAACGTGGGCGCGCAGGTGCGGCATTCCGGGAACTCGATATCGGCGGATGAGGGCCATCGTGCCCAGGATAGTGCCCATCCGCATCCCCGTGTGTTGCCGCAGAACGCACAGCGGCCGGGCTGGGCACTTCGTCGAGACCGGTTGCACACTCGCGTCTGACTGTCTCGCGATACCGTGGTCGGGTGACTTCGCCGGCCCAATCCCGCGACCACCAGGTATCCGCTGAAACCTCGGCGACCTCTCCCCCTGCGAACCTCGAGCACGACACTCCGCTGGACAAGGACACGGTGACCCTCGGCCAGGTTGTCATTCGCCTTGCCGGGGATTCCGGGGACGGCATGCAGCTGACCGGCGACCGATTCACCTCCGAGACTGCAGGCCTCGGCAACGACCTGTCCACCCTGCCGGACTTCCCCGCCGAGATCCGCGCCCCGGCCGGCACGTTGCCCGGAGTCTCGGCCTTCCAACTGCATTTCGCCGATCACGACATCATGACCCCGGGCGATCGACCCGACGTGCTCGTCGCGATGAACCCGGCGGCGTTGAAGGCCAATATCGAGGCGCTGCGACCCGGCGGAGACCTGCTGGTGAATACCGATGAATTCACCAGTCGCAATCTCGCCAAGGTCGGCTATGACGCCAATCCACTGGAAGACGGTTCGCTCGAGGATTACCGGGTCCACCCCATCCCCCTCACCTCGATGACGGTCGAGGCCCTGGCCGATTTCGATGTCTCGAAGAAGGAAGCCGAGCGAGCCAAGAACATGTTCGCGCTTGGTTTGCTGTGCTGGCTGTACAGCAGGCCTACCGAGGGCACCATGGCATTCCTGCGATCGAAATTCGGGGCCAAGCCCGACATCCTCGCGGCGAATATCGCCGCCTTCGAAGCCGGCTGGTCATTCGGTGAGACCACCGAGGACTTCTCTGTCCGGTACGAGGTCAAGCCAGCACCAATGGGTGCAGGGGTGTACCGCAACATCTCCGGCAACCTCGCCCTGTCCTACGGACTGGTTGCCGCCGGTGTGCAGTCGGGACTGCCGGTGTTCCTCGGCAGTTATCCGATCACCCCAGCGTCGGACATCCTGCACGAGTTGAGCAAGCACAAAACGTTCGGCGTGACGACATTCCAGGCCGAGGATGAGATCGCCGGAATCGGTGCTGCACTCGGAGCCTCCTATGGTGGCGCACTGGGGGTGACCACGACCTCAGGACCGGGAATCGCGCTGAAATCCGAAACCATCGGCCTGGCGGTGTCATTGGAACTACCGCTGATCATCATCGACGTGCAGCGCGGTGGACCATCGACCGGTTTGCCGACCAAAACCGAACAGGCTGATCTCCTGCAGGCGATGTTCGGCCGCAACGGCGAGGCTCCCGTCCCGATCGTGGCGCCCTGCTCACCCGGTGACTGCTTCGATGCGGCCGTCGAGGCGGCTCGCATCGCCATCACCTACCGCACCCCGGTGTTCCTACTCTCCGACGGCTATCTCGCCAACGGATCCGAGCCCTGGCGCATCCCCGCTGTCGACACCCTGCCGGTGATCGATCCGGGCTTCGCCACCGAACCCAACCACGGGGTCGACACCGAGAACCCGGAGTTCTGGCCCTATGTGCGCGACCCGGAAACGCTGGCCCGCCCCTGGGCGGTGCCGGGAACTGCAGGCCTGGAACACCGCATCGGTGGATTGGAGAAGGCCGACGGCTCCGGAGCGATCTCCTACGATCCCGACAACCACGACCGGATGGTGCGCCTGCGCCAGGCCAAGGTGGATGCCATCGCCCGCAGCATCCCGCCCCTGCAGGTCGAGGATCCCGACGGCGATGCGCGCGTGCTCGTCATCGGGTGGGGGTCCACCTACGGCCCGATCGGTGCGGCCTGCCGGAAACTGCGCGCAGCCGGACACTCGGTAGCCCAGGCCCACCTACGCCATCTCAATCCGATGCCGGAGAACACCGAGCAGGTGCTGCGCGATTACGACCGGGTCATCGTTCCGGAGATGAACCTCGGCCAACTCGCCCTGCTGTTGCGCGGCAGGTTCCTCGTCGATGCCATCGGCTATAACCGCGTCCGGGGGCTGCCCTTCACCTCCGACGAACTCGCCGAGACCATCAGCGATGTCATCGCCCACCTCGACACACCGGCCAGGACGTGAGGGAGACACCACGATGAACCCCGCCATCACACCATCGGCATTTCCGGCTCTCGATCTAGTGCCCAAGACCGATGAACCGCAGAAGGCCAAGGACTTCAAAAGCGACCAGGAGGTCCGCTGGTGCCCCGGGTGTGGTGACTACGCGATTCTCGCGGCAGTACAGGGGTTCCTTCCCGAGCTCGGTCTGCGCCGAGAGAACATCGTGTTCGTCTCCGGAATCGGCTGCTCCTCGCGATTCCCCTACTACATGAACACCTACGGCCTGCATTCGATTCACGGACGAGCGCCTGCGATCGCCACGGGCCTGGCCGTATCTCGTCCCGATCTGTCGGTCTGGGTCATCACCGGTGACGGCGACGCACTGTCAATCGGTGGTAACCACCTCATCCACGCCTTGCGCCGCAATGTCAACCTGAAGATCCTGCTGTTCAACAACCGCATCTACGGCTTGACCAAGGGACAGTACTCACCGACATCGGAGACCGGCAAGATCACCAAATCCACTCCGATGGGTTCCCTCGACTATTCCTTCAACCCGGTGTCCGTCGCACTCGGTGCTGAGGCGACCTTCGTCGCTCGCACCATCGACTCGGATCGAAAGCACCTGACATCGGTGCTGCGCGCCGCGGCTGCCCACGAGGGGACTGCACTGGTCGAGATCTATCAAAATTGCAATATCTTCAACGACCATGCCTGGGAGCCGCTGAAGGATGGCGATACCCGTGACGACATGCTGATCCGGCTCGAACACGGAGAACCCATCCGATTCGGCACCAACGGTGACCGTGTCGTGGTTCGTGGCGCCGATGGTCACGTAGGTGTGGTGGCGGCATCAGAGGTCGACGATTCGCAGATCCTGAGCCATGATGCCCATGCCGACGACCCGGGCTTGGCCTTCGCCCTATCTCGCCTGTCCGATCCGCACACCCTGGCTGACACTCCGATCGGAGTGTTCCGAGATGTCTCCCGCCCTTCCTATGACCGCATGGCCCGGGAACAGATGGCGGCCGCTCGAGCCGCCAAGGGCGAAGGGGATCTCGCTGTCCTGCTGGCTGGCTCGGATACCTGGACCGTCTCCTGAGCGCAGCAACACCCGCGCACACGAACCTATGGCGTGGGTTGGGCTTCGCTGGCATCGCCTACGGGCTCTGGGGCGCGTTTCCGCTGTATTTCGCGCTCTTGGACTCGGTGTCCCCCGTCGAGGTCGTGGCGCATCGAGTGATCTGGTCGCTGGTGTTCCTGCTGATCGTCATCGCCTCCCTTCGCGGGTGGGCGTCGGTTAGCTCAGTCCTTCGCTCTACGAGATCGGTTGCGCTCCTCGCTCTCGCAGCGGTCGCGATAACCGTGAATTGGACGACGTACGTCTATGCCGTCAGCACCGACCAGGTTGTGGAGTCATCACTGGGATACTTCATCAATCCGCTCGTTTCCGTTGCCCTGGGCGTGGTGGTCCTGCGCGAGAAGCTACGCGGCGCGCAATGGGGTGCGGTCAGCCTCGCGACGCTAGGGGTGATCATCATCGGAATCGGTTCCGGCGCTACCCCGGTGATCGGCTTGACCCTGGCATTCTCGTTCGGCACGTACGGCTTGGTGAAGAAGATCGCCGGGGTCGATGCGATTCCCAGCCTCACCATCGAAACCGCGATGCTGTTCCCCATCGCGGCAGCAGTACTCGCGGTTGCCGAGATCAACGGCTCGGCCGCATTCGTCATCGACGGTCTCGGCATCACGGCGCTGCTCGTTCTCCTTGGACCGATAACCGCCGTTCCCCTCCTCGCATACGTCGCAGCAGCCAATCGCCTGCCGCTGAGCACTCTGGGGATCACGCAGTATCTGACGCCCACCGTTCTGTTCATTCTCGGTCTGACCGTCTTCGCCGAATCCGTCACCGTCACGGAATGGTCCGGTTTCATCGTCATCTGGCTAGCCCTGCTCTGGTTCACCATCGACCTGTATCGACACTCCCGTCGTCCGACGCGGGCCCAGGAACTCGAGGTGACCGAACCGACCTGAGGTGGGATGGGGGTATCCACAATCACCGTTCTAAAGTGCTGCTATGACGTCCGATACGTGGAACACTCCGCAGCGCCAAGATCTGCGCAAACTCGTCACCGACTTCACCACCCGATCCATTACGCCGTACCTGCCTGACTGGGAGCGGCAGGAGCAACTCCCTCGCGAACTGCACCAGCAGGCTGCGGAACTCGGACTACTCGGACTCGGCTTTCCCGAGTCCTTGGGCGGTAGCGGTGGGGACTTCCTCGACGTCGTGGTAATGACCGAGGCGATGCTCGAAGCAGGTGCCAGCGGTGGTGTGATCTCGGCGCTGTTCACCCATGGAATCAGCCTGCCCCACGTGATCGATGAGCATGACCGACGCGAAGCCGCAGGCGATCCCGAAGGAGCTCGCTACCTCGCCGAGACCGTGATCCGACCTGTTCTGGCCGGGGAGATGATCAGTTCACTCGCAGTGACCGAACCCGATGGCGGTTCCGACGTCGCTCGCCTACGCACCAGCGCCACGCGCGTCGACGATGGATGGCGGGTCAATGGTGCCAAGACCTTCATCACCTCAGGTGTCCGCGCCGATCGCGTGGTGACCGCTGTACGCACCCCCGAGGCCGGGGACGGAGCAGCCGGCATCACCTTGATGCTGCTCGATCCACAATCCCCCGGATACGCGACACCGCGGGCGCTGGAGAAGATGGGCTGGTGGTGTTCAGACACCGCGGAACTGTCCTTTACTGATGTCCCGGTCATCGATCGAGATGTGCTCGGACTCGGGGAGGGATTCGGTTCGCTCGCTCGGCACTTCGTCTCCGAACGACTCTCGATCGCAGTCACGGCCTACGCGACCGCGCAGCGAAGTCTCGATCTCGCAGTCGCCTGGGCCCGTGACCGCGAGACATTCGGCCGCCCGCTCATCACCCGGCAGACGATTCGACATCTTCTGGTTGACATGTATCGACGCACCGACGTGGCTCGCACCTACACCCGCAGTGTCGCGCAGCGATACGCCGCGGGTGAGAACCTCGTCGTCGAGGCTGCGTTGGCCAAGCAGACCGCGGTGGAGACCGCGGAATTCGTCGTCGATCGAGCAGTGCAGATCCACGGAGGCATGGGATACATGCGCGAGGTCGAAATCGAACGGCACTACCGGGATGTGCGGGTGCTCGGCATCGGCGGTGGAGCGACCGAGGTGATGACCGATCTCGCAGCCCGCCTCCTCGGTTACTAACCCCAACTCCGAACGGATGCGTCTGAGTTACCTGAATGGTCGCTAACTCGGGCAGTTAGCGACCATTCAGGTAACTCAGACGCATCCTTGGCTGGGGCGCGGGGGTCAGCCGGTGCGGTCGACGACGTAGTCACACAGCGCTGACAGCGCATCCGTTGCCGGACCCGGTGGCAGATGCGCCAATTCCCCGCGGGCCCGATCCGCCCACGCCCTGGCCTCATGACGTGCAGCAGTGATCGCCGGGTGTCCCCTCAGACGATTCAGCACCAGGGCATGTTCGCCATCGTCGTCGATTGGCCCGATCAATGCTGCGTTCAACACGTCATCGTCACCATCGCGCAGTGCCATCAGCGCAGCGAGGGTAGGTACCCCCTCGCGCAGGTCGGTTCCCGGCGTCTTGCCGGATTGATCCGAGTCGCTGGTGATGTCCACGAGATCATCGGCTAGCTGGAAGGCGACGCCGATCTGCTCACCGAACCGGGTGAGGGTGTCCACCACCGGTTCCGATGCACCCGAGAGCATCGCCCCGAATCGACATGACGTGGCGATCAGGGAGCCGGTCTTGTCGGCCAGAACCTGCAGATGATGAGTCACCGGGTCATCACCATCGACCGGTCCCACGGTTTCGCGAATCTGCCCGGTGCACAGTCGCTCGAAGGTCCGGGCTTGGATTCGGACTGCCTCCGGGCCGAGATCGGCGAGGATGTCCGAGGCTCGAGCAAAGAGGAAATCGCCGGTCAAGATCGCAACCGTGTTGTCCCAGCGAGCGTTGGCCGACCGGGCACCTCGCCGCAGATCCGCCTCATCCATGACATCGTCGTGGTAGAGGGTCGCTAGGTGGGTCAGTTCGACGACCACCGCGGAAGGGACGACTCCCACTGCCTCCGGGTCGCCGTATCGTGCTGCCAGCAGCACCAGGAGCGGCCGGAACCTCTTGCCACCGGCATCGACGAGGTGTCGTGACGCCTCGGTGACGAAGGGATATTCGCTGCGGACTGAATCCCGCAGGAGCTTCTCGACCTGCTCCATGTCACGACGCAGATCCTCCGCGAGCATGCCATCGATGCCGAGACCGGCCAGGCTCGCGTAGTTCACCGTGAGGATCCCTTCCAGAAACTGTCGATGTCGCTATCGACGGTACTACCGAAGGAACACATCGGCGCGCTCGACGAGGTCGAGCACAGGCTGGGGCACCACACCGAGGGCAACCGTGACTGCCGCCGCCACGGAGATCGCCAGCGTGGTGAAGGCCGAAGGGACGGCGATCACCGGGGAGTCCTCTCCCGGCTCAGTGAAGTACATCAGCACGATCACGCGAACGTAGAAGAATGCCGCGATAATGCTCGCCACGACTCCCACGATCACCAGGGGTGTCGCATCGCCGATGATCGCTGCTTCGAAGACTGTGAACTTGCCGATGAAACCGCTGGTCAGCGGGATACCGGCGAAGGAGAGCATGAAGAGCGCGAGAACACCGGCGAGCAGAGGTGAGCGCCGCCCCAGACCGGCCCACTTCGACAGGTGGGTCGCCTCGCCACCGCTTCGCTCCCGAACCAGGCTGATGACACCGAAGGCACCGAGCGTTGCGAATCCATAGGCCGCGAGATAGAACATCACAGCGGCCACACCCTCGGGGTTGGTCGCGATCACGCCGACCAGGATGAATCCCGCCTGGGCGATTGACGAGTATGCGAGCATTCGCTTGATGTCGGTCTGAGTGAGCGCGACGATCGATCCGAGCAGCATGGTGGCGATCGCCACAACCCACAGCGCCGGCGCCCAGTCCCAGCGGGTGCCACCGAACGCGACATAGAGGAATCTCAGCAGGGCAGCGAAGGCCGCGACCTTCACCGCTGCCGCCATGAAACCGGTGATGGGACTCGGAGCGCCCTGATAGACATCGGGCACCCACTGGTGGAACGGGACCGCACCGATCTTGAACAGCAGGCCCACCACGACAAGCGCAAAGCCGGCGATGACCAGACCGGACTCTCCTGGATTGGCCGCTAGCGCCTCGGCGATGCCCGGCAGAGTGATGCTCGCCGAGTAGCCGTACAGCAGTGCCGCCCCGAAGATGAAGAATGCTGAAGAGAACGCGCCGAGGACGAAGTACTTCAGCGCCGCTTCCTGCGATAGCAGCCTCCGGCGACGCGCCATACCGACCATGAGGTACAGCGGCAACGACATGATCTCCAGGGCGATGAACATGATGAGCAGATCATTCGCCGCGGTGAAGATCATCATTCCCAGGACCGCGAAGAGCATGAGAGGCCAGACCTCGGTCTGGGCGAAACCCCGCCGTGCGAGTTCACGTTCCTCATCGGAGCCCGGCAGTGAACTCACGCGAGGAGCGAATGCATCTCCGGCCGGGTCGACGCTGCGTTCCGCGATGAGCATCGCGGCGACGATCGACACCACCAGGATCAAACCCTGGAGGAAGATGCTGGGTCCGTCGATAGCCAATCCACCGGTGATCACCCGGATTCCGGCATTGGAGACAAGCACGACGAACGCCGCCACCAGTGCTGCGAAGGCGATGGTCAGTTGCAGCCCACGACGAGCACCTCGAGGGATGAAAGCTTCGACGATCACGCCGACGATCGCAGCGACACCCACGATGATCATGGGCAGCAACGCGAGGTAGTCGATGCTGGGAGCAGTCAGCACATCGGTCATGGCTGGCTCCCTTCGCCGATATCGACGGTGGGCGGTGGGTCGCTCACCCCGACGATCTCCAGGGTTCGTTCAACGGCCGGATTGATCACGTCGAGCACCGGGCCGGGAACGATGCCAAGCACCAGGGTCAGCAGCACGATCGGTGCAAGGGAGGTGATTTCACGACCACGCGCATCGGGCATGTCGACCATCGCTGCAGGTGCCGGTCCGGTCGCGGTGCGCTGATAGAACCGCAGCACGTAGGCGGCCGTGAACACGATGCCCAGCGTCGCGATGACACCGACCCAGATGTAGCGGGAGAAGGCCCCCAGCAGGACCAGGAATTCCCCGACGAAGCTCGCCAGGCCCGGCAGTGCGAGGGAGGACATCGCTGCGAACAGCAGGAATCCGCCGAGTACGGGGGCGATCTTCGCCACCCCTCCGTAATCGCTGATGAGGCTGGATCCACCCCGGCGCATCATCAAGAAACCACCGGTGAGGAACAAGGCTGCCGTCGAAAGGCCATGCGCGAGCATGTAGAACACCGAACCGGTGCCGCCCTGAGAGGTGAACACGAAGATGCCCAGGGCGATGAACCCGAAGTGCGACATGGACGAATAGGCAAATAGCCGCTTCATATCGTTTTGGCCGAGCGCCACGAATGCGCCGTACAGGATGCCGATGACGGCCATGGCAATCACGACCGGTGCATAGAACTGCGAGGCTTCGGGGAAGATCGGCAGCAGGTACCGGATCATGCCGAACGTGCCGACCTTGTCGAGTACACCGATGAGGAGCACCGCGGTCGCCGGGGTGGATTCCTTGGCAGCATCCGGCAGCCAGGTGTGGAACGGCCACAGCGGAGCCTTGATGGCGAAGGCGAAGAAGAAGCCCAGGAACAGCATGCGCTGCGTGGTCGAATCCATTTCCAGCCCGACCAGCGACAGGAAGTCGAAGGTGCCCTCGCCGAGAATGCGCGCCGAGACGACGTAAACGCCAATCAGCGAGGCGAGCATGAACAACCCGCCCACGAGTGAGTAGATGAGGAACTTCACCGCGGCGTAGGAACGCTGAGCCCCGCCATAGCGGCCGATAAGGAAATAGATCGGGACCAGCATCGCCTCGAAGAAGACATAGAACAGGAACAGGTCGGTAGCCGCGAAGACTCCGACCATGAGCGTTTCGAGGACCAGGAGTAGAGCGAAGTAGCCCTTGACGCTGCCCTTGCCCGCAGCGTTCTCCACATCGTTCCAGCCGGCGAGGATGACAACGGGCACCAGCGTCGTGGCCAGCGCCACGAGCACCAATCCGATGCCGTCGACCCCCACGGAGTAGCTGATCCCCAGCGCCGGGATCCACGAGGTGCTCTCGACGAACTGGAAGGGCTCGGTGGAATTCGCATTGAACTGCAACGCCATCGCGATCGTCAGGCCAAGCGTGACCAGGGAGATCAGCAGCGCGATCTGCTTAGCGAGCGTCGTCCTGGCCGCCGGCAGCAGCATCACGATGATGCTGCCGATCAATGGGACGACACCGATCGTGGTCAACCACGGGAAGGCGTTCATGACAGGCCTACCAGAGCGAGAACACCGAACACCACGATGACTCCGATCACCATCACCAGGGCGTAGCTACGGGTGAATCCGTTCTGCAGTCGACGCAGGCGGCCCGAGGCACCCCCGACGAATGCCGCGGAGGCATTCACGGCACCATCGACGATTCTGTTGTCGAACCACACGAGGAACCGCGCGGCATACCACGTAGGTCGCACGGCGACGATGTCGTTGGTGGCGTCGTCATAGAGATTGTTACGGGCAGCAATGGTGAGCACGGAGACCTTCTGCGGTGGCTCGATGGGCACGGACTTGCCATACATCAATACGGCAATGGCGACGCCGATCAAGACGATGACAAGCGTGATCGCCTCGAGCACTGTGGTCGGGATGGCGATCGGCCTGGACTCATAACCGGTTACCGGGGCGAGCCACTCGACGATGTCACCCCAGTAGTACAGCGATGCACCAAGACCCAGCGAACCGATCGCCAGCACAATCAGCGGAATCGTCATGACCGGTGGGGATTCGTGCGGATGAGCATCGTCATCCCATCGCGCTTTGCCCAGGAACGTCATGGTGAACATCCGAGTCATGTAGAACCCGGTGATGCCCGCTGCGAGGACTGCGGAGATGCCCACGATGGTGTTCTGCTCGAAGGCCGCGAGGATGATCTTGTCCTTGGAGTAGAAGCCCGAGAACGGCGGTATCCCGATGATCGCCAGATAGCCGAACATGAACGCCCCGAAGGTGATCATCATGACCGCACGCAGCGCACCGAAGCGCCGCATATCGACGCCATTGTTCATACCGTGCATCACCGATCCGGCGCTCAAGAACAGATTGGCTTTGAACACACCGTGGGTGAGCAGGTGGAAGATGGCGAAGACGTAGCCGACCGGTCCCAGGCCTGCCGCGAGCACCATGTAGCCGATCTGACTCATCGTGGATCCGGCGAGGGCTTTCTTGATGTCGTCCTTCGCCGATCCGATGACGGCGCCGATGATCATCGTGATCACGCCGATCACCACGACCGTGGTGGCAGCGAACACGGTTTTGTCGTAGATCGCGTTGCTACGCACGATGAGGTACACGCCGGCGGTGACCATCGTGGCCGCGTGGATGAGGGCCGACACGGGGGTCGGGCCTTCCATGGCATCGAGCAACCAGGCTTGTAGTGGGAACTGAGCGGACTTGCCCGCGGCGGCCAGGAGCAGCAGAAGACCGATCCAGGTCAGTGTCGAGTCGCTGGCTCCACCTGCCGAGGAGAACACGGATTCGAAGGTCACCGAACCGAAGGTGACGAACATCAGCATGATCGCCAAACTCAAGCCGACGTCTCCGACTCGGTTGATGACGAATGCTTTCTTCGCTGCTGCCGCCGCACTTGGTTTGTACTGCCAGAACCCGATCAGTAGGAACGAGGCGAGGCCCACGCCTTCCCAACCGACATACAGCAGCAGGTAGTTGTCAGCAAGTACCAGCAGGAGCATCGCGGCGACGAACAAATTCAAGAAACCGAAGAAGCGGCGGCGATCGGGATCATGCGCCATGTACCCGATCGAGTAGATGTGGATCAAAGACCCGACGATCGTGATGAGAAGCACGAATACCATCGACAGTTGATCGAGTTGGAAAGCTACGTCGACCTGGAACTGCCCCGCGAACACCCAGGAGTACAGCGTCTGCTCGAAGGACCGAGCCTCAGCGGATCGACCCATCATCTCGATTAGCATCGCGATGGCAAGTCCCGCAGCGATCACTACAGTGGCGACCCCGATGAGGTGCCCGAACCGATTTGTCCACCGACCGGTGGTCAACAGCACGATCGCGCCTGCCAGCGGCAGGGCGATGAGCAGCCAGATCCAGGCGAAGATACCCGTCGCTGCGGATGACGGCTCCAGGATCGGAGCGACGTCAGCCGCAATGATGGCGCCGTTCCCGATCACGGCGCCTCCTCGTTCTTCACGTCATCGTCCTCATGTCAGGGTCGCTGATGCGACCATCGGTTCAGTACTTCAGCAGATTGGGTTCATCGATCGAGGCGGAGCGGCGTGACCGGAACACGGTCACGATGATCGCAAGCCCCACCACGACTTCGGCAGCTGCGACGACCATCACGAAGAACGCGACCACCTGGCCATCGAGATTTCCATTGATTCGAGCGAAGGCGACGAACGCCAGGTTCGCCGCGTTCAACATCAACTCCACCGACATGAAAACCACGATGGCGTTGCGACGAACCAGCACTCCGATGGCACCGATGGTGAACAGGACCCCGGAGAGAATGATGTAGTTCTCCGGATTCATCGGCCCTCTCCCGGTGACGATCCTGGATCATCGGCAACCGGGTGGTCCCGGGGCCCATCAGCGGCGTGGCCTTCGGCCAACTCCGTCGTTTCAGTGATCGCGGCGGTATCCACCGGACGCAGGTCGCCTCGGACGCGCAGGGGCTCAGGTACGGATTGCTCGGCGATGCTGCCATCTGGGAGCAGAGCCGGGGTGTCGACAGAGTTGTGTCGGGCATACACGCCCGGCGGCGGTTGATTGCCCGGGTGCAGACCGGTGCGCACCCGTTGGATCGCGAGGTCCCGCTGGGTGAGTTTGGGCTGCCACTTCTCCCGATGGGCCAACACCAGCGCGCCGACCGCGGCCACGATCAACAGCGCCGCGACGATCTCGAAGGCGACCAGGTAGTCGGAGAACAGCAGGCGCGCCAGACCCTCGACATTGCCGCCATACTGGGAATTCGGACCATCGAGCCCGACCATCTGGGCACCGACCAGAGCATTGGCGATACCGGCGGTCAGCAACATGCCGAATCCGAGGCCGAGGATGATCGCGGCCCACCGCTGACCTCGAATGGTCTCCACGAGCGAGTCGGAGGCATCCACACCAACGACCATCAGCACGAACAGGAACAGCATCATCACCGCACCCGTGTAGACGATGATCTGCACCATGCCGAGGAACGGAGCGGCATTGGCGATGTACAGCACTGCGAGGCTGATCATCGTCAACGCCAGCCACAGTGCGCTGTGTACAGCTCGTCGGGACAGGATGAGGCCCAGTGCGCCCACGACCGAGAGCACGGCGCAGACCCAGAACACCACGGCCTCGCCCGTGCCGATCTGCTCGATCACGATGACGCCTCCCGAGAGCGTTCGCTTTCCACCACGGCCGACCGCTCCTGCTCGGGAACGGCACCGGAGACCTTACCGGCGTAGTAATCCTTCTCGGTCGTGCCCGGCACCATGTCGTGCGGTGGCGCGATCATGCCAGGCAGTAGAGGCGCCAGAAGCTCGTCCTTCGTATAGATCAGATCAGCGCGGTTGTCGTCGGCAAGCTCGAACTCGTTCGTCATGGTCAACGCTCGGGTCGGGCAGGCCTCGATGCACAGGCCGCAGAAGATGCACCGGAGGTAATTGATCTGATACACCCGGCCATAGCGCTCGCCCGGGGAGTAGCGACCCTCCTCGGTGTTGTCAGCGCCTTCGACGAAGATCGCATCCGCCGGGCAAGCCCAGGCACACAACTCGCACCCGACGCATTTCTCCAGTCCGTCAGGCCAGCGGTTGAGCTGGTGACGGCCGTGGAAGCGCGGCTTGGGTGGGAAACGATCAGCCTGTTCGGGGTACTGCTCGGTGACCACCCGCTTGAACATCGTCTTGAAGGTGACACCGAATCCGCGCACCGCGGCTGGCAACTCAGGCATCGTTGGTCCCTTCCTGGTTCGCAGTCCCCGACTCCATTCCCGGGCCCGAAGACGTCACCGCACCCATACCGGCACCCTGCACCGGACGGGGGTCGGCTGACCGCGGGGTATAGGTGAACTGCTGCCCTGGTAATGGCGGAACCGGGTATCCGCCGGCCATCGCGTCGAAGGATCGGGCAGCCTCTCGGGCAGCAACTCGCTCAGCCTCCCGTTCGCGTTTGGATGCCCGCCACGCGAGCACCCACGCGCCCATGACAACGACAACGAGTAGTCCCGCACCCCAGAGCAGAATGTCCTCCGTCGCGATGGAGAACTCATTGCGCACCACACGTGCCGTCGCCACGACGACGATCCACACGAGTGAAACGGGGATGAGAACTTTCCAGCCGAAGCGCATGAACTGGTCGTAGCGCAGCCGTGGCAGTGTGCCGCGCAGCCAGATGAATACGAAGATGAACAACTGCACCTTGACCAGGAACCACAGCAGTGGCAACCAGCCTGTGTTGGCGCCCTCCCACAGGCTGATCGGCCAGGGTGCCCGCCAGCCACCGAGGAAGAGCGTTGTGGCAAGCGCCGAGACGGTGACCATGTTGATGTACTCGGCGAGAAAGAACAGGGCGAACTTCAGTGACGAGTATTCGGTGTGGAAACCGCCGACGAGTTCGCCCTCTGCCTCGGGCAGGTCGAAGGGTGCGCGGTTGGTCTCGCCGACCATCGCGGTGACGTAGATCAGGAACGATGGCAGCAGGATGACGGCGTACCAGATCGGCTCCTGCGCGGCGACGATCCCCGAAGTCGACATCGTCCCGGCGTACAAGAACACGGCGACGAAGGACATCGACATCGCCAACTCATAGGAGATCATCTGAGCCGAGGAACGCAGACCACCGAGCAGTGGATAGGTCGAACCAGACGACCAGCCGGCCAGGACGATGCCGTAGATCCCGATGGAGGCGATCGCCAGCACGTACAGCACCGACACAGGGAAGTCGGTCAATTGCAGTGGGGTCTGGACACCGAACATGCTGACCGTCGGACCGAAGGGGATGACCGCGAAGGCGATGAACGCCATCGTCGCCGAGATCACCGGGGCCAACCAGTACACCGCCCGGTGTGCGGTCCGCGGGATGATCTCCTCTTTCAACGCCAACTTGATGCCGTCCATGAGCGACTGCAGCAACCCGAAGGGGCCTACCCGGTTGGGTCCGATGCGATGCTGCATCCTCGCCACGACGCGTCGTTCCCACCAGATGGTGAACAGGGTCAACAGCACGAGCAGGACGAAGATCCCCACCGCTTTGATGACCACGATCCACCAGGGGTCCTGGCCGAACAATCCATAGGTCTCCGTCATGCTGACGCCTCCATCGTTCCCGCTGCACGCTCGACGCGCACGATGTCTCCGGGTCGCGCACCCAGGTCGAGCAGGATCGAGCAGTCCGGGGAGTGCATGGGTAGCCACACCGTGTCGTGTACGACCTCGTCGAGTTCCAACGGCACCTCGGTGGAACCGCGCGGACCAACGACCCGGATGAAGTCTGCATCGGCTACACCCTGGGCTGCTGCGGTTGCCGCACTCATCACCGCCATCGTCGGCCGAGCTGTGGCGGCCAGGTGCGGCTCACCTTCTTGCAACACGCCACGATCGAGAAGGAGTCGCCACGATGCAAGGCGCAGACCCGAATCGGCTGGGATGGACGCCGCTGTATCCGGCGGGCTCGGCCGCTCGATAGTGGACGGTGCGTCCAGTGCCTGGAGTTCCGCGCGCAGTTGGGCCACCTCGCCAGACCCGAACGGCGCATCCATCGCGTCGGCGATCATCGCGAGTACCCGTCCATCGGGCAGGGTCTGTGCGTCGCGGATCGCCGGGCCGAAGGTTCGAACTCGTCCCTCCCAGTCGGTGAAGGATCCGGCCTTTTCTGCAACTACGGCGACAGGGAAGACCACATCGGCGCGTTCGGTCACCTCGGAGTGATGGGTGGCGAGTGCAACCACGAACGCCGGGCCCTCGCAGGCAGCCAGCAGCGTCTCACGAGCGGGATCATCAGCGGGTTCGACTCCGGCGATGACAAGTGCGGTCGCCGGTACCTCCTCCGCATCCACCGTTGCCTGCACCGGGAGATTCGATGCCGGAGAACTCGGTGTGACCGCGTGGCAGATCGCAGCGGTGTCTCGCCGCCCGGGATATCGAGGCAGTTCATCCGGTGACACTCCCCAAACCCCGGCGACGTCGATCCGCGCCTGCGGATCGCTGATCGAGCGCCCACCGGGCAGCAGCCCGGCTACGGCACCCGCATCGAGAGCTCCCCGCTCCCCTGCACGGCGGGGCACCCACCCCAGTGCCGCTCCGGTGGCAGCCGAGAGTGCGGCCGCCGCCGACAAAGCTCCCGGAACTGCTGCGAGTCGCTCCCCGACGAGCAGCACTGCTCCCGGTTCGCGCAGTGCGGCTGCCAGGCCGTGATCGTCGGCTCCATCCAGCGCGGATCGCAGAAGCTGTCCTTCGGCTCCCGGCTGGCACGGCACCCACTGACCGTCCATCTTGTGCAGGCCACGCGTGTGTCGCGCTGAGACGCCCAGCACCCGGGTTCCGGTTGCTCGAGCGGCTCGACGCAGACGGAGGAACACGATCGGTGATTCGTCTTCAGGCTCGAATCCCACGAGCACCACCGCCGGTGCGGAATCCAGATCGGCATAGGTGGGTCCGAGAGGACGGCCGGCGACGACCGCGGCGAGGAAAGCCGCTTCCTCATCGCTGCTGATGCGTGCTCGGAAGTCGATATCGTCGGTGTGCAGCACTGCTCGGGCGAACTTCGCGTATGCGTAGGCGTCCTCGCGGGTCAACCGGCCCCCGGTGAGCACCCCGACACGGCTGTCCGCAGCGGCTAGACCACGTGCGGCGATATCGATGGCCTCCGGCCACGATGCCGGTCGCAATTGACCGTCTTCACGGACAAGCGGAGACTCGATGCGTCCCTCGTGCAGATAGCGGAATGCGAAGCGTCCCTTGTCGCAGTTCCACTCTTCATTGACATCCGGATCGTCCCATGCCAACCGTCGCGTCACTTCGCCTCGCCGGACATCGGTGCGCAGGGCGCATCCCGAAGCGCAGTGCTCGCACGCCGTGGGTGTCGAGACGAGATCGAATGGCCGTGAGCGGAACCGATACAGCGAGGAGGTCAATGCTCCGACGGGACAGATCTGGATGGTGTTCCCGGAGAAATACGAATCGAAAGGTGCATCCTCGGCTACGCCCACCTGCTGCTGCGCACCGCGCTCGAGCAACTCCAGCATGGGATCCCCGGCGATCTGATCGGCGAATCGGGTGCACCGGGCACACGAAACGCATCGCTCGCGATCGAGCAGGATCTGCGCGCTGACATTGATCGGCTTGGGAAACGTGCGCTTGGCGCCTTCGAACCGGGACTCTCCGCGTCCTGCACTCATCGCCTGGTTCTGCAGCGGACACTCCCCGCCTTTGTCGCAGATCGGGCAGTCCAGCGGGTGATTGAGCAGCAGGAACTCCATCACTCCCTCCTGCGCCTTATCGGCGACCTCGGAGGTGCGCTGGGTATGCACAACCATTCCATCGGTAACGGTGATCGCGCAGGCTGGCTGGGGCTTGGGCATTCCTTCGATCTCGATCAGGCACATGCGGCATGCCGCGACCGGATCGAGTAGCGGGTGGTCGCAGAAGCGGGGGATCTCGATGCCCATCTGCTCGGCGACCCGGATCACCAGTGAGCCCTTGGGCACCTGCACGGCGATCCCATCGACGGTCACGGTGACCAGATCGATCGGGGCGACCGACTGCTCGCCTGACTGACCGGCGGGCTGAGAGGCGATCGTCATCAGGCGTTCACTCCCTCGAGCGCATCTGCGGTGAACACATAGGAGCGGGCCGGATCGAAGGACTCGTCGACCGGAGTGGTCGTCGCGGTGAGGAACTCATCGCGGAAGAGTTTGACCGCAGCAGGGAACGGGGTTGCCGCAGCGTCGCCGAGTGCGCAGAAAGACCGGCCCATGATCTGCGAGCACAGTTCGTTGAGCAGGTCGAGATCCGGATCGGTGCCGCGACCCTCCTCGAACCGCTGCAGGACACCGGTGATCCAGTACGTCCCTTCTCGACAGGGTGTGCACTTGCCGCAGGATTCATGCTTGTAGAACTCCAACCACCGGGTCACGGCCTTGACCACGCTCACCGTCTGGTCGAACACCATCGGGGTGCCGGTGCCCAGCATCGTGCCGATCTCAGCCATAGCTTCGTAGGTCAGGGGGACGTCGAGGTGTTCCGCGGTCAGCATCGGCACGGACGAGCCACCGGGGATCCAGAACTTGACCTCGGACCCCTCGCGCATGCCCCCGGCGTAATCAAGGAGTTCGCGCATCGTGATACCCAGTGGAGCCTCGTATATCCCCGGGCGCCGCACATGCCCCGAAACCGCGAAGACCTTGAAGCCCGGGGACTTCTCCGTGCCGAATTGGCGGAACCAGTCGGCCCCGTTGTTGACGATCCACGGAATGTTGGTGATCGTCTCGACGTTGTTGACCACGGTGGGCGACGCGTAGAGACCGGCGACGGCAGGAAACGGTGGCTTCAATCGGGGTTGGCCGCGGTAGCCCTCGAGAGAATCGAGCAGTGCAGTCTCCTCGCCGCAGATATAGGCTCCGGCACCGGAGTGCACCGTGATCTTCAGGTCGAATCCGCTGCCAAGGATGTTGGTGCCGATCAAGCCGGCAGCCTCGGCTTCGCGCACGGCATTGGCGACGCGGCGAATGGCCTCGGGCACTTCCCCGCGGATATAGATGAACGCATGATTGGCCCGAATGGCGAACGAGGTGATGATCACGCCTTCGACGAGGGCGTGCGGGTTGGCGATCATGATCGGCACGTCCTTGCACGCACCCGGTTCCGATTCGTCGGCATTGACTACGAGGTAGTGCGGCTTGCCGTCGCCCTGGGGCACGAAACTCCACTTCAAACCGGTCGGGAAGCCGGCTCCTCCACGACCGCGCAGGCCGGAGTCCTTGACCGTACCGATGATGGCATCCGGATCCATGGATAGCGCCTTCGCGAGTGCGGTGTATCCGCCGGTACGTCGATAGCCCTCGAGGGTGAAAAGATCCGGGTGATCCCAGTGTTCGGTGATCACAGGGGTCAGCGGGGTGCTCATCGTGACGACTCCTCAGATTCAACGGACTGCTGGGATTCCTGCCCCTGCTGGCTGTTGGCTGCCGGGGCCGACATGCCACGTTCACGAGCGACCGTCAACCCTGCGAGCATGAGCGCATCGACCGGGGTGCCCTCACCCGCTAGGCCGTCGTCGGGGAAGGCGAGCGTGTGCTCTGTCGCGGCGAAGTCACGGATCATCGGTCCACGGGTCGAGGCAACCGGTTCTCCTGCGTCGAGTCGGTCGATCACGCCGACCGCACTCGCCGGTGTCTGGTCATCCATGAATTCCCAATCGACGGTCATCACCGGAGCATGGGTGCACGCCGCCTGGCACTCGATGCGCTCGAGATGGAATCGCCCGTCGGGGGTCGTCTCGTTGTGTCCGATTCCCAGGCGGCGACTCAACGCGTCGTAAACCGCATCCCCTCCGAGCACCGCACACAGGGTGTTGGTGCACACGCCGATGTGGTGTTCCCCGACCCTGCGGCGCTTGTACATGGTGTAGAACGTCGAAACGGCCGACACCTCCGCCGTCGTCAGGTCCAACCTCTCGGCTATGGCGCCGATCGCGCCGATGGTGATCTCACCCTGCTCCGATTGCATGAGGTGCAGCAGCGGCATCACCGCTGATCGTGAATTCGGGTACCGCGCGACGATGCGATCCATCTCCGCGGCAGTCTCGGCAGTCATGACGTGATCGCTCATCGATCCACACCGCCCATGACCGGATCGATGCTCGCCACAGCGGCCACGACATCCGACACCATCGAGCCCTCGCACATCACCGATGTCGCCTGCAGGTTCGTGAAGGAAGGATCGCGGTAGTGCACGCGGTAGGGCCGTGTCCCGCCATCGCTGACGATGTGCACACCTAGTTCGCCACGCGGGGATTCCACCGCGGAGTACACCTGACCCGCGGGTACGCGGAAGCCCTCGGTCACCAGTTTGAAGTGGTGGATGAGAGCCTCCATCGACTCCGCCATGATGTGCTGGATGTGCTCCGGGGAATTGCCCTGACCATCGGATCCGATCGATAGGCGGGCCGGCCAGGCGATCTTCGGGTCACCCACCATCACGGGCCCGGGGTTGCCCTCTAACCGGTCGAGCGCCTGCTCGATGATCCTCATCGATTGCTGCATTTCATCGAGCCGAATCAGGAAGCGCCCATAGCAGTCCGCGGTGTCTCGGGTCACCACATCGAAATCGTATGTCTCGTAACCGCAATACGGCTGGGACTTGCGCAGGTCATGGGGCAGACCGGTCGATCGCAGCACCGGACCGGTGATGCCCAGTGCCATGCATCCGGCGAGGTCGAGATAGCCGACGTTCACCGTGCGGCCCATCCAAATCGCGTTGTCGACGAGCAGGCCCGCGGTGTCCGACAGGCGATTGCGCAGCAGGGGCAAGGTCTCGCGGATGCGCCGGACCTGATCGTCTGTGATGTCCTGTGCGACGCCGCCGGGGCGCACGAATGCGCTGTTCATCCGCAGGCCGGTGACCATTTCGAAGATGTCCAGGATCAACTCGCGTTCACGGAATCCGAAGGTCATCGCGGTGAGCGCACCGAGTTCCATGCCACCCGTTGCCAATGCCACCAGGTGCGACGAGATGCGATTGAGCTCCATCATCAGCACACGGATGACGCTGGCCCGCTCCGGGATCTCGTCGGTGATGCCCAGCAACTTCTCAACCCCGAGGCAGTAGGCGGTCTCGTTGAAGAACGGTGCCAGGTAATCCATCCGGGTCACGAACGTGACGCCTTGAACCCAGGTGCGGAATTCCAGGTTCTTCTCGATTCCCGTGTGCAGATAACCGATACCGCATCGCGCCTCGTGGACGCTTTCTCCCTCGAGTTCCAGGATCAGCCGCAACACACCGTGGGTCGATGGGTGCTGGGGGCCCATGTTGACGACGATGCGTTCCTTCTCGCCCTCGGGAGCTCCGGAGATCGTGTCCCAGTCACCACCGGAAACGGTGTACACCGTGCCGACTCCGTCGTCGTCGAACCCGGCGTAGGGATCGGTGAATCCCGGCTCGGCGGTGTCTTCCTCGGCCGCGCCGAAGGTGATGTTCTCTGTGGTCATCAGGAGTACTCCCTGCGCAAATCGGGGGGCGGGATCTCCGCTCCCTTGTACTCGACGGGAATCCCCCCGAGGGGATAGTCCTTGCGTTGCGGATGCCCAGGCCAGTCATCGGGCATGAGTATCCGGGTCAGATGGGGATGATCTTCGAACACGATTCCGAAGAAGTCGTAGGTTTCGCGCTCATGCCAATCGTTCGTCGGATAGATCGACACGATCGAGGGAATCCGCGCATCGCCTTCGGGGCAGGTGACCTCGAGGCGGATGCGGCGATTGTGCGTGATCGACTGCAGGTGGTAGACCGCGTGCAGTTCGCGGCCCGCCTCGTGGGGATAGTGCACCCCGGATACGCCCATGCACATCTCGAACCGCAGGGAGGGTTCATCGCGAAGGACGCCGGCGACCACCGGGAGGTGCTCACGGCGGACGAAGAAGGTGATCTCACCCCGATCGACGACGACCTTCTCGATGGCCGATGTCATCGGCAGATCATGATCGGCCAGGGCCAGTCCGAGTTCGTCGGCCACCTCGTCGAACCATCCGCCATAGGGACGGGGTGTCGGACCGGGCATCACGATCGGCTCGACGAGACCGCCGAAGCCTGAGGTGTCGCCCGACCCCTGCACGCCGAAGGCACCCTCGCGCACACCGACGATCGTCAACTGACCGGCAGTTGCCGTGGTCTGCCCGAGAGCCACCTCGACCCCGGCCTCCGCTGGCGTCACCGGCGGCTGCGTCGAGTCGGGATTCGTAGGCGTCGTGTCGCTCATCGCAGCAGACCCCGCATCTCCAGGGTGCTGGGAGCGATGAGCGCTTGCGCCTCGAGCCGATCCTGCTCGGCAATGGCATTCGCTCCGAGTTTCGTCTCCTGGATCTGGTCGTGAAGCTTCAAGATCGCGTCGATGAGCATCTCCGGACGTGGTGGGCATCCGGGCAGATAGATGTCGACCGGGACCACGTGGTCAACACCCTGGACGATCGCGTAGTTGTTGAACATTCCGCCGCTGGATGCGCACACGCCCATCGCCAGAACCCACTTGGGTGCGGCCATCTGGTCGTAGATCTGACGCAGCACCGGGGCCATCTTCTGGCTCACCCGACCCGCCACGATCATCAGGTCGGCCTGGCGCGGTGAGGCGCGGAACACCTCCATCCCGAAACGGGCGAGATCGTAGCGCGGACCGCCGGTGGTCATCATCTCGATCGCACAGCAGGCCAGACCGAACGTCGCCGGCCATAGCGACCCCTTGCGGGCGTATCCGGCGAATTTCTCGACGGTGGTCAACAGCACTCCGGACGGGAGTTTTTCCTCGAGACCCATCAGTTCACGACCTCTCGTTGTGCATCTGCGCCGACGAAGGACACGACGCAGATTTCCGGGCAGCTATCCGACTCGTACGACGCCATGACATCAATCCCAATCCAGTCCGCCTCGGCGCCACTCATAGAGATAGGGCACGGCGAGGTTGACGAGGAACAGCATCATGGCGATGAATGCGAACAGCCCGAGCTGATCGAACGCCACGGCCCACGGGTAGAGGAACACGATCTCGATGTCGAAGATGATGAACATCATCGCGGTGAGGTAGTACTTCACCGGAAAACGGCCGCCACCGACCGGCTGCGGGGTGGGCTCGATCCCGCACTCGTAGGCATCGACCTTCGCTCGGTTGTAGCGCTTGGGTCCGGTGAAACTGGTGAGGGTGACGCTGAAGACGGCGAACGCCGCAGCGAGGAGCCCGAGAATGAGGATCGGTGCGTAGACGTTCACCGAACCACCGCTCCTTCTTCGTTGGAACCATCACCCGACCAGACCGCTGACACTGATCATCCTCGGGCACTTCTTCTGGTTCGGCACCCGCGATCGACACCGGTCAAGACACACCATCTAGTCGGCAACCTCTACTCAGCCCCGCAGTCTAGCCACCGCGGGGTGGGCCGATCACCCCGGCTGATCACCTCGTCCGTCCTCCGGGAACAGGCTCGCGACGGGGTGGGCCACGCAGTCGCAGACGTGACTCACACGGAGTCGAAGACGTGATTCACAGGGAGTCGGAATTGACCGCTCGATGCAGGGCCACGATCCCGCCGGTGAGGTTCAGCCAGGCCACCGATTCCCAGCCCGCCTGATGAATCAGACCCGACAGCGCCGCCTGATCGGGCCAGGCTCGGATGGACTCAGCGAGATACACGTAGGCATCGGGTTCGCTGGCCACCCGCCGGGCAACCGCGGGTAGAGCGCGCATGAGGTATTCGGAGTAGACGGTGCGCATCGGCGCCCAGGTGGGGTGAGAGAACTCACACACCACGAGGCGTCCCCCGGGACGGGTGACACGGCGCATCTCGGTCAGTGCGGCGACCGGGTCGTGGGTGTTGCGCAGTCCGAAGGAGATGGTCACCGCGTCGAAGGCGCGGTCGGCGAAGGGCAGTCTGAGGGCATCCCCGGCCACGAATGCCAACGCCGGGTCGCGTCGGGCACCCACGGTCAGCATGCCCAGGGAGAAGTCGCATGGCACGACCTGAGCGCCTCGACGGGCCAGCGGGGCGCTCGATGTGCCCGTGCCCGCGGCGAGGTCGAGTACGCGATCGCCGGGTCGGGGGTCCAGTGCATGGACCACAGCACGCCGCCACAGGCGGGTCTGGCCCAGGGCCAGCATGTCATTCGTCAGGTCGTATCGGTCGGCCACATCATCGAACATGGCCGCCACCTCGTCGGGGCGACGGGCAAGATCGGCTGCGGGCACGTCGCACATCGTCGCATGCCGGCAGAGGTTCGACCTGCCGGAGCGGGCTGAGAGCCGTACCCTTGCCCGTGTGTCTTCTTCCGTGACGCTGGTGCCCACAGCGGAGTCATCCCGATTCCGGGCCCGCACCGTCGAGGTGGACCTGCCCGAACTCTCCGATAGTGCGGCGCTGCTGGATCTGCTTCCGGACGAGGATGCGTTGGCATGGGTGCGCAACGGCGAAGGCCTCGTCGCCTGGGGGGTCGCCGCGAGTTGGGAGTTCTCCGGACAGGAGCGCTTCAGCCGCGCCCAGCGGTGGTGGAACCGCTGGCTCGCCGAAGTCGAGATCGACGACCCGCTGAGGCTCCCGGGCACCGGACCGCTGGCCTTCGCCTCTTTCACCTTCGACCCGGCCTCGAGCGGATCCACCGTGGTGATCCCTCGCGTGATCATCGGCCGTCGACACGGACACACCTTCGTCACCGTGATCGAAGACAGCGAGCAGGCGGTCTCCGGGCTGCCGGTGGGCCTGCCGGTCTCTACCGATCCGACCGCGCAACTCCTGCCCCGCATCCAGGCTCCCTACGAACCCGGACAGATCACCTACGACGACGGCTCCCTGAGCCCGGACAAGTGGATGGCCGCGGTCGCCCAGGTCATCGATCGGATCGGCCGCGGTGAGATCGACAAGGTCGTCCTCGCCCGTGACATCCTCGCCCGAACCGAGCACCCCGTCGATGTGCGCCACCTGCTGCATCGCCTCGCCGAAAACTACCCGGAATGCTGGACGTTCAGCGTTGCCGGCATGGTCGGGGCCACCCCGGAACTCCTCGTCCGACGCATCGGCTCCGAGGTCACCTCCCGCGTCCTGGCCGGAACCGTCAAGCGACGCGGTGACGAGTCTGAAGACGCCGGGCTGGCAGCCGCCCTGCTCGGGAGCAACAAGGATCTCGAGGAGCATGAATACGCCGTCCGGTCGGTGGCCCAGGCGCTGTCCGCGCACTGTGCCGATCTGGATGTGCCGGGCCGCCCTCGAGTGCTGCGGCTGCCGAATGTCGCCCACCTGGCCACCGACATCACCGGGCAGCTGGTCGATTCAGCACCCGTGCTCGCACTGGCTGCATCCCTGCACCCCACCGCTGCCGTATGCGGCACCCCCACCGAACGAGCCTTCTCGGTCATTCGCGAGTTGGAAGGCATGGACCGTGGCCGATACGCAGGACCGGTCGGCTGGTGGGACTCACGCGGGGATGGCGAATTCGGGATCGCCCTGCGCTGTGCAGAGATCGACGAGGATCGCACCGCACTGCGGCTTTTCGCCGGCTGCGGGATCGTCGCGGGATCGCAGCCCGAGGCTGAACTCAGCGAGTCTCGAGCGAAGCTGGTGCCGATCGTCGATGCGCTCGCATCATCATGATCGCTCGCAGCGCTGCCACCCTGCCCATGCCGGCGCTGCTCACCTCGTCACCGCACTGGTTTGCTTGTGACCACACTGGTCTCCTCTTAACGCCACCGGTCTCCTCTTAACCGCACTGGGCACGCACTGACCGCGTAGATTCAGGCCATGGCCGATCAGCGGGAGCGGATCCTGGACGCGGCCGCCATGCTTTTCGAGGATCAGGGCATCGCCGCGGTATCCCGGCGAACCATTGCCGCGGCAGCCGATGTGTCGACTCGATCCGTGACCGCGGTGGGTCGGGATCGGCAGCAGATCCTGGCTGAGGTGGTGGCGAGCCTGCCCTTCCCCCCGACCTCGCAGCGGATGCGCCAGCAGGCCCAGGACGCATCCGATGCGCCACTGGCGACGATCCTCACCGTCGCCCAAGATGCCTTCGGGGCCCCCGCCTCGGTGTGGGATTCACGCGAGTTGCAGGCGGTCGTACTCGCCCCGTTCGACGAACACCTCGCCGATGTCGTCCGCGAACGGGTCGCACTGCGGTGGCAGGCCGCAGCGGCGGTGATCGGTCAACTACGGGGCGCGGGGGCTGTCGATGAGCGAATAGATGACGACGCGGCGACCTTGCACCTGCTCGCGGTGGGCGCTGGATTGGCACTGCTCGAACCGATCGTGCCCCGCACGACCGAAGCCAGCGCATGGCTGGGATTGGTGGCCCGACTGCTGGAGTCCCTGGCCGCCGATGATCCCCCGGGCCCGGCCCACTCCGGTCGGCGGCTGCCGTGGCGGGTGCGGATCGAAACCACGGGCAACCCCGGCGCGACCGCACGGGTGATGCGCGTGCTGGCTCTGCTGCGCGCCGATGTTCTCACGATGTTCTCCCATGCGCTGTCCTCATCCGCGGCTGCACAGTCGGCATCCGATGCGGAGGGCGACGCAACCATCGAAGCGAATGACTCATCAAGCCACCCGCCTCCGCGCCCGCGGAGCCAACTACTCGACTTGATCATCGACGTGCCCGATGACATCGATCGACGAGCACTGGAACACGCACTCGCTTCGGTGTCGCAACGCGTGCTCGTCACACCCGGCACGGCCGAGGACACCTCCGATGTCGTGACCCGAGTGCTCGACGGTGCGACCGGTCTGGCCGAGAACCCCGACGCCGCTCCGCAGGCTGCCGCAGACCTGGTGCTTGCCGACTCCTGGCAGGTGCTGCCCGCATCGGAGGGACCGGACTCCTCATCGGATGTCATGCGACTGCAGTGGACTCCTGATCTGCATGTCGTGCTCAGTCGTCCCGGCTCGCCGTTCGTCGCGGTGGAACGCCTGCGCGCATCGGCACTGTTGCGATTGGTCGATGCACTATCGCGGGCACCTGCCGGCAGCGGTGGGTTCGGCTGGCGCGAAACGGCGCGCAATGGTCAACCGATCGCGATCAGGCTGGCCCGACCCTGGGATGCCGACAACGTCGCAGCAATGCACGATCGCTGTTCGGAGGAATCGCGGTACGAGCGGTATTTCGCCCCGGTGTCGCAATGGCGCGAGGATCAACTGCGTCGACTTTCCGGTGGGCATCGGGGCGCAACCCTGGTCGCGATCGATGATGCCGGTGACATCGTCGGTCTGGGCAATGTGTTCCCGGAGCAACCTGAAGGGCAACGCACCGCCGAGATCGCCGTCATCGTCGAGGATGTCTGGCAAGGAGAGGGACTGGGTACATCGCTACTCCAACATCTCATCGCCCTCGCTCGTCGTATGGAGTTCGAAGAGGTCGCTGCTCTCGTCTTGGCTACCAATACGCGAATGATCCGGATGCTGGACAACACCGGTCTGGACTGGGTCCGGACCGCGGATGCCGACCTCGGCGACTCGGTGGTGCGGCTCACCGCCTCGCTGTCCTGATCGTGGGCGGGGCCACGGTTGCGGCCCCCACCCCCGCAGAGACACTCGCCTGAGCACCAAGTGAGGGCTAGGCGCGTCACACTTGTGAAGGTTTCGGCTGGGATCGTGCCCGCGGACGTAGCGTGTGGATCACGTCTGCGCCTACCCCCGGAGAGATCGTGTCAACGCTGAAGTCATCGCCGCTGCCACCACACTCCTCACCTTCCAAGCGTGCTCGAGCGGTCGCCGGAGCAACCGCCCTGTCGCTGGGTGGGTTCGCTTTAGCTGGTCTGGGCAGTCTGCGCCCTGCCTCGGTCTACGCCTCGGGCTTGTCGACCCGGTCTTTCGCGCTCCCCTGCACCGGCACTCCGGTAGCTGACGACACCGCGTTGCAGGCCGCCATTACGAACTCGGTGGACGACTCGGTGATCTGCATCGCCCAATCGATCACCCTGAGTCAGACGTTGGTCCTCGACGACACCAGGGTCACCCTCGTGGGAGACGACTCGACCGTGACCTTGACCGCTCCGGGGAACAACCGCCATATCCGGGCCGATTCGCCGCCTCGCGGCGACGACACGCTGACGATCATGGACCTCACCCTCGCTGGTGGCCGCGGGGCGGATGGAGGCTCAATCAAGACTGATGAAGACGTCGTCGTGGAACGCAGTACGTTCACCGACAACAGGGCCACATCCTCCGGTGGCGCCATCTTCACATTCGGCAGCGTGACCACCACTGACGCTGACTTCACTGACAACGACGCTTCTGCTCGCGGCGGCGCCATCTACGCGGGGGGAAGTGTCACCAACACCGACAGCGCCTTCACCGAGAACGACGCCAACACCGGTGGTGGCGCCATCAGTGCCAACGGCAGTGTCACCACTACTGACACCGACTTCACCGACAACACCGCCAATTCCGCAGGCGCCATCCAATCCTTGGGAAGCGTCACCACCAACGGCGGCACCTTCACCAACAACACCGCCACCCTCACCCCCTTCACCGGTGGCGGCGCCATCAGCGCTAACGGCAGTGTCACCACCACTGACACCGACTTCACCGACAACACCGCCAATTACGCAGGCGCCATCCGCGCCGGGGGAAGCGTCACCGCCAACGGCGGCACCTTCACCGAAAACACCGCCTCATCGCAAGGTGGCGCCATCGACGCGGACGACACGGTCTTGGTGAGCTACGCAACCTTCGCCGCGAACACTGCCGGGACCGAGGGAGGCGCCATCTTTACAGTCGGGCCGGTGACCGCACGGAATTCGACCTTCTTCATGAATTCAGCGGACACTCGTGGCGCAGCCGTGAAGGCGAGTGCGATCTCCCTGGCTTTCGTCACGTCCGTGGACGACTCATCCGCCGCCGACTCGGCTTTCTGGGCGGTGGCACCTCCCGGGAACCTGACCATGGTCGGCTCGGTCATCTCCCCCGCGGTCGGCGGTGGATCCGCATGCAACACGCTCGCCGATGATTTCTCCTACGACAGTTTCGCGACGGATGCATCCTGCGGATCAGGTGATGACACCGTCACCATCACGACTCGCGGCTCCTTGGAATTCGACGACACGCTCGTCACGGACCCATCCACGGGCGCGCAGGTTCTCATCCCGGACAACACCTCGGTTCTGGTCGGTGCGGCCCCTTTCGACCTCGTGCCTTCGGTCACCCTCGATCAACTCGGCACCACTCGCGGGCCGGTGACGACCACTGTCGGGGCCGTCCAGGTGTCGTCGGCCCCGCCTCCGCCGCCGACCCCGGTTATCCCACCGGGCGCACCCGGTGAAGTCGTCGCCATCGCCGGCAACCGGTCGGCCGAGGTCACCTGGAGCGCACCGGGCAGTGCCGGATCCTTCCCCATCACCACCTACCAGGTCGCCAATGACATCGATGGCGCCACCTGCCTGCTGAGCGTCGGACCCGACACCCCGCTGGCTTGCCAGATCACCGGACTAACCAACGGCGCGACCTACCGATTCCGCGTGCGGGCACTCAACGGAGCCGGTTGGAGCGCATGGTCGCCGTGGAGCGAGGCTGTGGCACCCGAACCGACACCACCTCCGATGACCAAGTCCATCGTGATCACCGGAATGCGAGAGGGGCGATTCGCTCGTGTCGTAGGCGTCACCACCGGCATCCAAGCGGATCAGGTGATCACCCGGGTGAAGCTGGGCGGCCAAACTCGATATCGGACCGGTGTGCCTCGCACCATCACACCCGAGGGCGCCTTCACCTGGCAGCGCGTCACGAATCCCAGGATTTTCGTCTACTTCGCCGCCGATGGCATTCGCTCCAACCGGGTCATCATCGAAGGCCGCCGCTGACCCGGCACCGCATGTCAGCCCTGATCGTCGACCGATCGGACAGCCCGATCGAGCCGGATGACCTGATCGGCCCGTGAAGTCGTCGTGGCGATGATGATGCTCACCCCGGCAGTCGACCTCGATTGCTCTAGTGCCTCGCGTAGGCGCGTGGCATCGGCTGCTTCGTGGCGTGTGACCCCCGGTGCGTCGAGCAGGCTGGTCAAGCGCGCACCGTGCGGGGTGCCGAAGACGCGTTCGAAATCGACGGCAAACTCAGGGGCTCCCTGCTCCAACTCTGAGAAGATCCCACCACCGTCGTTGTCGATGACGACATAGACCAGATGCGGATGCGGCTCACCCGGTGCGGCAAGGAGTCCGTTGCGGTCGTAGATCGCGGTCAGATCTCCCGCGATCGCGACGGTGAAGGCATCCGTGCTGCCGGCGATCCCCCACGCAGTCGAGATCACGCCATCGATTCCCGAGGTTCCGCGATTGGCGAACACCCGGGCGCGGATCGGTCCGGCATACGCCGACACATGGCGCACCGGCCACGACGGTCCGATGACGACATTGTCTGCATCCGTCAGCGTCGACACCACAGTGCGCACCACCTGCACACCGTCGAGCGCACCGGGGCTATCCGTGGGCCATGCCGCAGCGACTCGTTGCGCCTGTCTTTCATCTGCTTCCTGCCAGGCCGACAGCCACATCGGGTCGCGGATGACCTGAAGCATCGCGAATAGTTCCGGGAGCGAATCCAGGACTGTTTGCGCAGTACGCAGCGGATCGCAGGCATGTCCGGCCGGCCGCGGATCGACCACCCAGTGCTCGTCGACTCTGGCGATCATGCGCATCACACCGCGGTGCAATCCCACTCGGCCGATCGTGACGACGATGTCGGGAACGTGGTCGGCGAGGAAGTCCTCGTCGTCCACCACGAGGGGGCCGTGGCGCAACGCACGACCGAGCCGCGACGCGTTGCCCGACGGTTCGCTGATGATCGGCCAGCCCGTCCGCTCGGCCAGGGACTCGATCAACTCGGTCGCGGCAGCCTCGTGGGGGAACCCGGCCGTATCCCCGACGATGATCACCCCGCGCGGCGACGTTACTGCGCCACTGGAGTGTGGATCGACCTCGCCGCCGACCGATGCTGGGTGCGTCCCCGGGCGCGGCACCAATGCGCACTTCGATCGTGCGATCTGCTCGACGGTTTCCGCGGAAACCAGCGGTTCCTCGAGGGCGATATTCAGGTGGACCGGGCCGGGATGACGAGCATCGGTTGCTGCTGCGATCGCCGTGGCCACAGCGGTTGCATCCGCAGCAGCATCGGGAGAGGTGAGATCGAGGGCGAATCGGCACTCCCCGCCGAAGAGTTCCGCCTGTTCGATGGTCTGGTTCGCTCCCACACCCCGCAGGCGAGGTGGCCGGTCTGCGGTGATCGCGATCAGCGGCACACCGCCATAGGAGGCCTCGACCACCGCCGGGTGCAGATTCACCGCCGCTGTGCCTGAGGTGGTGATCACCGCAACCGGCGCATCGGATCCTTTTGCCAAACCCAGGGCGAGGTATCCGGCTGAACGTTCATCGATGCGCACGTGCAACCGAATGCGGCCTTCGCGCTCAGCGGCGGCGACCGCGAGCGCAAGTGGGGCCGATCGAGAACCTGGCGCCAGCACGACGTCCTTGACCCCGGCCACGAGGAGCGCTTCGATGACGGTCGCACCGCGCAGCATCGACGAGTCGTCGGACATCACACGCCGCCCGCGATCGCCTGCTCGACGAGTTCAGCCCCGCCTGAATGCCACACCTCGACCGCACGTTCGCGCCAGTGCCGAGCCTGATCATCATCGAGTCGACCACGCGCTCGCATCAACGCATCGAGGTCCGGACTCACCCTCTGCACGCCGAGCATGCCATCAACAGGCACGAGCGGTGTGGACACGACGTCCTCGGCCAGGAGCGCGCCCGTGCCCAATCCGCAGGCACCGGGAGCACGGGGCAGTGCCGTCGCGAGCGTTACTCCTGCCGCAAGACCCACGGCCGAGTCCAATGCCCCTGACACCACGACCTCGCCCGGCCAGTCCTGCACCAGACGCAATCCCGCACGCACACCCCCGATCGGGCCCACCTTGACGATGACGACATCGGCGATCGACTCGAGTTCGCCCATGGCGACTCCCCCGATGCGCACCGACTCATCCACCGCGATGCGCACCTCGACCTGCTCGCGTAAGCGCTGCAGATCCTCGAGTTCACCGCACGGCTGCTCGACGTAGTCGATGTCATAGGCGACGAGCCGCGCCAATGCGCGAGCAGCCTCATCCAACGTCCATCCCGCATTGGCGTCGAGCCGGATCTTCCCTCGACCCTCCCGGCCGACGCCGCGCATCGCGACGTCGATCGCATCGCGCACGGACGCCACTCGCGCTTCATCATCGGCCAAGCGCTCACCAGGTGCCGCGATCTTGACCTTGACCGTCGTGCAGCCGTGATCGAGTACCGCGGAACGCGCAATCGCTGCCGCATCATCGGCATGCACCGCGGGGATGATCGCGTTGACCGGGACCTCCACTCGCTGGGGCTGCGGCCAGGTGCCGAATGCTGCTTCGGCGGCCGCGGCCAGCCACGGAGCTGCCTGCTGCGAGGTGTAGTCCTCGAACGGCGCGAACTCCCCCCAACCGCTAGGACCGCGGATGAGCAGCCCTTCGCGCATCTGCAGCCCGCGGAATGATCGCGTCAGCGGCAGCGCGAACGGCACTGCATCATGCAGCAGGTCCGCGAGTTCAGGCATGGTCGATGGCACCGTCGATGTCACCCGTTCCGGTGGCAGACCGAAACCGAAGTCATGTTCACGGCCGACGAGGGAACTGTCCGAAGTCGGGGGTGCGCCGCTGGGCGTAGGCATCGCGGCCCTCCTGCGCCTCCTCTGACATGTAGAACAGCAAGGTCGCATCCCCCGCGAGTTGCTGGACCCCGGCGAGCCCGTCATCAGCCGCATTGTGCGAGGCCTTGAGCATGCGAAGGGCGAGAGGCGACAGGCTCAGCATCCGCTTGGCCCACCGCACCGTCTCCTTCTCCAGATCCGGAAGCGGTACCGCCGCGTTGGCCAAGCCCCAGTCAAAGGCCTGCTCGGCACCGTACTGCTCGCACATCATCCACACCTCGCGCGAACGCTTCTGCCCGATCGTGCGCGCCAACAACCCTGAGCCATAGCCGCCATCGAAGGAACCGACCTTGGGCCCGGTCTGGCCGAACCGGGCGTTGTGCCCGGCGATGGTCAGATCGCACACCACGTGCAGCACATGGCCGCCGCCGATCGCATAGCCCGCCACCATGGCGATGACCGGCTTGGGGGTGCGCCGGATCTGGATCTGCAGGTCGAGCACGTTCAACCGACCGATGCCCTTGCGTGCCACATCGTCATCACCGATGTAACCGTCATCCCCGCGGATCATCTGATCACCGCCCGAGCAGAAGGCCCAGTCCCCCTGGCCGGTGAGGATGATGACGCCGATTCGGTCATCGTCGCGCGCCCGGTTCATCGCATCGGACAGCTCGAACAGCGTCTGCGGCCGGAAGGCGTTGCGTTTATGCGGCCGGTTGATCGTCAACTTGGCGATGCCGGCGGCATCCCCCGTGGACACCTCGTAGCGAATATCGGTGTAGTCGCCCTCGCTGAGCCAATCGCAGCCCGGCTCGATGCTGGAGTAGGCAGGATCGGTGAAAGCGGGACTGCTCTCCTCGACAACGGCGGGCAGGGGGTAGCGGGTGCGTGAGTCGAAGGGCTGACCGGTGGCCGGCGATTCGTTCGTCATGGGATCTGCGGGGACCTCTCGACTTTGGGTGCACCGCGGGGCGCGGTGCCTGCGGTCCAACCTAGTCAGCCCTACGCTCGTCGGCATGCCCGCACCTGCCTCCCCGCCGGGAAGCGATACCGACGGCAGCCTGCTGTCCGTCGTGGGTGTGCCGCCTGGTGCAGCCGGTGCCCGCATCGTTCGAGATCGGGTCGAACAGGTCCTCACCTCCCCGACTGCGGCATTCGCGCTGGTCTCCGACCCCGAATCCGCCATCGCAGTCGTGCGACCGGAACTTCCGCTGGAGGATCCACACACGGCCCTGGTGGTGCTGACCAGCGGGTCGACCGGTGATCCCAAAGGTGTGTGCTGGTCGCGGGAGAACCTGCTGGCGATGGCGGCGATGTGGCGTGATCGCTATCCGGACAGCATCGACGCACCCCGTGTAGTGGCACTGCCGGTGACCACCGCCGGCGGCCTCGGCATGGTCGTGCGCGCTGTCATCGATGGTGCACCGAGCGTCGTCGTACCATCGATCGCCGGAGCAGGGCGGTTCACCTCGGAGGTGTTCGCCGAAACCATCGAGCCGGTCGCCGAAGCCGGTCCCGTCGTGTCACTGGTCCCGACCCAGGTGGCGCTGTTGATGCGTGATCGATTGGGTCGGCAGGCTCTGCGCACCATGCGTCGGGTGTTCGTCGGTGGAGCGGCAGCACCTGATCGACTGCTGACCGAGGCTCGCGACCTCGGCATCGAGATCGTGACGACGTATGGCATGACCGAGACATGCGGCGGCTGCGTGCACGACGGCACGCCCCTGGACGGTGTCTCCGTGCGGGTCGATCACGGTGGTCGAATCCATCTGTCCGGCGCCATGTGCGCCCTGGGTTATCGTCTGCGGCCGCAGGAGACCACCGAGTCATTCATCGGCGACACGTTCGTGACCGGTGATGTCGGTTCCTGGGATGGTCATCGTCTCAGTGTCCTCGGGCGCATCGATGACGTCGTGCAGATTCGCGGCATCAATGTCGCGATCGGAGCCGTGGAACGAGCGATCGTCGATTCCGGGCTCGTACGCGAGGCGGTCGTCGTCCCTTTCGATGACGACATCGATGGCTCGCACCTGCATGCATTGGTCATTCCCGCACATGACGCACCGGGGCCTCGCGGCCGGGAATGGATACAGACCCTCAGCGAGGCAGTAGGCGAACAGCTCGGGCGGATCGCCGTACCCCGCTCCATCCGACCGGTCGCAGTGCTGCCCTATCTGCCAGGTGGCAAGATCGACCGTCGCACCGCACGCACACTGCTTCCCCCTGACGCGACCTCGAGCGAGGACCGGACCGAAGAGAAAGGGACCTGATCGACCCATGGCGAGCATCCGGGAGTGGGTCGCTGGCGCACGCCCGCGCACCCTTACCGCGGCGGTCGCACCCGTCGCCGTCGGAACCGGTGTGGCCGCATCCGCCCAGTCGGTCGCTCTTCCGCGCGCCGGCCTCGCCCTGATCGTCGCCGTAGCACTCCAGGTGGGGGCGAACTACGCCAACGACTACAGCGACGGCATCCGCGGCACCGACACCTCGCGGGTCGGCCCGGTGCGACTGGTCGGGCAGGGGATCGCGGCAGCCGGTCAGGTTCGCTTCGCCGCCTTCGCATCCTTCGCAGTCGCCGCTATAGCGGGACTGGTCCTGGTCATCCTCACCGCACAGTGGTGGCTGCTGCTCGTCGGTGCGGCATCCATCGCGGCGGGGTGGTGGTACACCGGGGGACAGCGGCCCTACGGCTATCGCGGCCTCGGCGAGGTATTCGTCTTCATCTTCTTCGGGATCGTCCCGGTCATGGGCACCGCCTACGTGCAGATGCTCACCTGGTCGAGCACCGCGCTCATCGCATCCGTGGGAGTGGGGTCGATCGCGTGCGCGATCTTGGTGGCGAATAACCTGCGCGACATCCCCACGGATACCGAGCACGGCAAGATCACTCTCGCGGTGCGACTCGGGGTGGCACGGACCCGCATGCTCTTCGTCGGACTTCTCGCCGTTCCCTACGCCGTGGTCATCGTGTTGGCCACCGGCTGGGGACCGAATCTCACCGGCGCCTGGTGGACCCTGCTGTCGTTACCGCTGGCTGTTCGCGCCGGTTTCGTCGTTATCGATGGCGTCACCGGCCGCGACCTCGTTCCCGTGCTGTCCCTCACCGGGGTGCTGTCCGGCATCTACGGAATCCTCCTCGGCATCGGCCTGGCTCTGCCGACCGGCTGACAGCACCTCCGGCCGGCCCGCCTCCGTGCCGAGTGACACCCCAGAACCCAGCGCATCGGGGGAATGTGACGCCTCGACGAGGGCATCCTCGAGCATCTCGTTGCGCTTGATGCGGTCGTCGATGCGTCGGAAGACCCGCCACACCGCCGTGCTCGCATCATCGCGGGTTCGATCGAGCACGAAGAATCCGATCACGCCAGAAACTGCCACAGCGATGGCGATGGCCAACAATCCCCGCCAGGGAGTGACCAACTGCACCACCAGCCAGACCGCGGCGAGCAGGGCTAGCCTCAAAGCGGTGTAGATCGCCAAGCCGCGCATTACTCCACGGTAGGCGAACGGATGTCGATCCGCCGGGTCGGGGTTAGGCTAGACACCACCTCGGGCAACGAGGCACAGCTGGTCATCCCCAGCCGGTCATGTTCCACCGATCCGGCCACCGGATCGGCCCTACACCGCACAGGTCACGAAAGCGAGGTGCTCGACACATGCTGAGAGTCGGTGGTGTGCTGCTCGCCCTCGCGCTCTACATCTGGTTCATCGTCGATGTCCTGCGCACGCCCAGGGCCGACGTCCGGACACTGCCGAAATTCGTCTGGCTGATCCTGGTCGTGGTGATCCCCCTGCTCGGCGGGGTGCTGTGGTTCTTCGCCGGTCGGCCCCGACCGCAGCGACCGCGGTTCGGCCGGCGCCGGCCGCGTGGTCCGATCGCCCCCGATGACGACCCGAACTTCCTGCGCAAGATCGACCAGGAGACCTGGAGTGAGCGGATGCGTCGTCGGCGCGGCGGCGGTGCTGATCCGGCTGCTTCCTGATCGGTCGTCTGATCAAACCGCCGCTGTGTCGGCCTGTCGTTGAACGCTCAGCTCGCTACACCCCGGCGTAGGAATGCAGGCTGTTGACGAACAGGTTGACCCCGAAGTAGTTGATCAGGAACGAAACCCAACCCAGGATCGCGATGTAGGCCGCACGCCGACCGCGCCAGCCCGCTGTCGCCCGCGCGTGCAGATAGCCCGCGTAGATCACCCAGGTGATGAAAGCCCAGGTCTCCTTCGGGTCCCAGCCCCAGTAGCGACCCCAGGCATTCTCGGCCCAGATGGCACCGGCGATCACCGCGAACGTCCACAGTGGGAAGGCGAACGCGAGGATGCGATAGGCCATCGTGTCGAGTTTGACCGCTTGGGGTAGCCGGGCGACAGCGCCGCTGATCCGGCCCTTGCGCTCGGCGCGTTCGCGCCACAGATACAGCCCCGTCAAGCCCGCGGCGATGGTGAATGCGCCCCCGGAAACAATCGCGGCACTGACGTGGATGACCAGCCACCACGATGTGAGCGCGGGCACGAGCTGAGCAGCCTCGGTGTACAGCACGGTGACCGCGAGACCGACGGTCAGCAGGGTCGCGCCCGTCGCGAAGACCCCGAGCCAACGCAGGTCGCGACGCAGCGACATGAACAGATACACACCCAGGATCGCCACCGCTGAGGACAGCGAATATTCGTACATGTTGCCCCACGGCACCCGCCCGGCCCATACACCGCGCAGCACCGCTCCCAGAAGCAGCAGACCGAAACCCAGCCACGCGAGGCTGAGGCCGACGTTGCCGGCACGTCGCCCACGTTCGTCGATCGGTGGGGCCGTCGTCGGCTGACCGGAGGCTGCCGGATCCACCCGAACCGATGGAGCGCTATCCGCTCCGACTCCAACGGTCACCGGTGTCTTGCGGGCATCGGGGCTGACCCGATTGCCGCGCGCGGAGAACGTCGCGGCGAACGCGATCATCGAGAACGTCAACACGACCATCGCCGCGTACACCGCGGCGTTGCTCCACCCGGCCAGATCAGCTGCGCTCACCTTCGCCCTCCTGTTCGGTTCTGCCCGTCCATCATCCCCGAGTCCTCCCCGAGGCGCTCCCCCGAGGCCTGCCCCGGACCGGATTTCCCTTCCGGTGCTCCGGCTACTCCAGCCACCTGCTCGACATCTGCGGCGAGGTCGGCTTCATCAGTGCGGGCGAGGCCGGCCACCTCGATCGTCACTCCGCTGGGGCCATCGGCAGCCCGCACCCACACCCGCCGGCGCTTGACGTACAGCGACATCATCAGCCCGATCAGGGCGAGACCCGAAGCGATCAGCGCGGGTTCCTTGCCCGGGTCGTGCGCGATCTGGAACGACGCCCAACGCTGCCACCCGGTGAACGACACCGACCCGATGCCATCGGGCAGGTCCCAGGTCTGGCCCGGGCGAAGCGCCTCGAGACCCACCTGGCTCATCGCATCGGTGACCAGACGGTAGACGCTCTGCGGCACCCCGTCATCGAGGCCCAGGTCACCCACCCAGGCTGAGGCGAAGATCGCCGGGTCATCGGCATCGGGGAAGGACGAGAAGGGCCCGCGCACGTCATCGACCGCCGCCGTGGGCAGGAACAGCATCTGGAACCCCAGCTGCGGGAGCGCATCGGGAACCTTGACCACGCCGATCGACGTCTGATTTCCATCCTGGGGCAAGACGACAACGGCATCGTCGAAAACCAGCCGGCCGTCGGCATCGCGAACTTCGATCCGGGGCGCGTATCCGTGCCCGACGAGGAACACCTTCGCCCCATCGAAAGCGATCGGCTCATTGACGCGAATGACCTCGGTTACCTCGGGCGCACCGGGTTCAGCACGTGCGGTCACCTCGGCTTCGAACAGCCTCGGCGATCCACGCTCGGTGTCACTCCGCTCGAACTCGACTCGGAATTCCTCGAGGGTGAACGAGAATGGCGGGAGGCCATCGGGGGAGGCCAAGCGGCCACCACCCCACGCGTCATATTGCGTCAAGGTGTTGGAGAAACCGTTGCCTTCACGCACGATCACATTGCCACGCCAACCGAAGACCGCGCCGTAGCCCACCGCGATCAGCAACACGATGAGGGCGGCGTGGAACAGCAGGTTGCCGGTCTCGCGCGCATAGCCCTTCTCGGCCGAGACCCAACCACTGGGCTGCTCCCCCGCGGCACTGTCATCCACCCCGCGAGCAACGCGCCACCGACGACGACGCAGATCCGCTTCGACATCGTCGAGCACCGAGGCCGCCGATGCCGGAGCAGTCGATGCCGGGGCAGCTGACGTCTGAGCGCCGGGGGTATCCGGCGATGTCGTCCAGGTCCTGAAGTGCGCCATGCGAGACAACCGACGGGGTGCTCGCGGCGGTGGTGTCCGCAACGCTTTGATGTGCACACCGGTACGGGGCAGCACACACCCGATGACCGAGATGAACAGCAGCAGATAGATCGCCGCGAACCAGGGGGCGGCATAGACATCGAAGAAGCCGAGGCGATCGAGGATCGGGCCCCAGGTCGGGGCATCCTCGATCCATTCACGCACCAGGATCGGATCGATACCGCGCTGAGGCAGCACCGAGCCGGGAATCGCGGCGACCGCGAGCGCGAATAGCAGGATCAGCGCGGTGCGCATGCTCGTCAGCTGACGCCAGGCCCACCGGGCGAATCCCCCGGCACCGAGAGGCGGCAACGCACCAGCGGAACCGGCAGACTGCCCGGGGCCCGAAGGCGGGGTCGAGGCAGGGTCGATCAGCCTTCCCTCGACCGGGGATTCGGCGCTCGCAGGTGGCGTGGACATGGCCCATCCAGTCTTACCTATGACGTTCCTGTGCGCTCACCCAGCCGTGGATCGATGTGCGGTCGATCTCACAGCGCTGTTTCGAAGCCGGGCAGCCAGATCCGAAGCCAGATGGTGAACTGCGTCCACAGCCCGGTGACGAGCAGGATGCCGATGAACACCAGCAGCCCGCCTCCGATGCGCATGATCAGCCCATAGTGGGCGCGCACCCAGTCCAACGTGCCGGCGAGATGACGGAATGCCAGCGCCAACGCGATGAACGGCAGGCCCAGACCGATGCAGTACGCGAACGCCAGAAGTGCTCCTCGACCCGCGCTGGCCTCGGTGAAGGCCAGGCCCTGAACGGCGGTGAGTGTCGGACCGATACACGGGGTCCAGCCCAGTCCGAACAGCACACCGAGCACCGGAGCGCCCCAAACCCCCCAGCGCGGGAGTCGGTGGATTCGCCACTCGCGCTGCAGACCCGGCCACAACCGGTCGAGTGCACCCATGAACGCCAGGCCCATGACGATCACCAGCACACCCAGTACCCGGCTGATGATGTCGGCGTACTGCAGCAGCAGCGCACCGAGCCCGCCGAACGCCGCACCGAAGGAGACGAACACCAACGAGAACCCCAGGACGAACAGCACGCTGCCGGCAAGGACACGGCTCTTGACCGCTACTCCACCTTTCCCCTCCGCGATCTCCGCGCCGGTCAATCCGGTGACATACGACACGTATCCCGGCGCCAGGGGTAGCACGCAGGGGCTGAGAAAGGACACCAGGCCTGCCGCGAGTGCGAGGGGGATGGCCAGCAGCAGGCTGCCATCGGTGACGGTCTGGGTGATCCCGGTCATCGCAGGAGCGGCTCGATGAGCCCACGCAGGGCTGAGGCTGAGACTTTCCCCAGGGCGCGACCGGCGACTCGACCTTCGGGGTCGATGACGATCGTGGACGGAATGGCCTGCGGCGGAAGCGTGTCCGCGAACAGCAGCTGCAACTGACCATCGCGGTCGATCACATTCGGATAGGTGATCCCATAGGTCTCGACGAACGCCCGAGCCGCCGCATCGGAGTCGCGGGTGTCCAATCCGACGAACTGCACGCCACGTCCTTCGAACTCCTCCCATACCTCCTGCAGTTCAGGGGCTTCTGCTCGACAGGGGGCGCACCAGGATGCCCATACGTTCAAGACGATGACCTCGCCGAGGTGATCCGACATCGTCCAGGTACCCCCGTCGAGGGTCTCGCCGGAGAGTTCGGGAACGGGCTGGCGAGCAGACTCATCGAGCAGCACCAAAGACCCATCCCCGGCCACGAAGCCGGCATCGCCTGATCCCTGTGCGCTGCCACAGGCCGCCAGGATCAGGCTCAGTCCCAGCGCGGCGCCAACTCGGACGAATCTCGAGATCCTCCACATCGGAGTGCCCGGCCGATCGACGCCACGCGCGGCTGCGGTCACGCGCCCCGCCCGGGGGAGGCATCGGCCAGCAGGTCGCGAGCCGGTTCGGTGTAGGTGATCGCGGCGAGCCGCTCATCGTCGAAGTGCAGGGACGTCAAGGAGGCGAGTGCGCACTGACGTTTACGCGGATCATGAGCGAATCGACGCTGTTCGGCATCGAGTCGTGCCACCCAGATCGGCAACTGATGGCTGACCAGCACGATCTCGCGTCCGGGTGCCAGCTCCCGGGCGGACACGACGGCCTGTGACATGCGGTCGGCAAGTTGGGTGTACGGCTCACCCCACGACGGACGCATGGGATTCCACAGATGGCGCCAGGCGGAGGGAGTGCGCAGTACCCCGTCCCCGACCCCGACGCGTTGGCCCTCGAAGACGTTGTCCGCCTCGATCAACCGCTCATCGACTCCGATGTCGAGTCCGTGTACCGCAGCGATGGGGGCGGCTGTCTGCTGAGCCCGCTCGAGCGGGGATGCGGTGACGACCGCGATGTCATGCGAGGTCAGCGCCTCGGCAGCTCGAACCGCCATGGCCTGTCCGCGTTCGGAAAGCGTGAAGCCGGGAAGGCGCCCGTAGAGCACGCCTTCGGGGTTGTGCACTTCGCCGTGTCGCAGCAGGTGTACCACCGTTTTCTCGCCCACATCGAACACTCTACGTTCGACACCCATGGTCACGGTGTGCGGTGGCACCAAAGAACAGGTGAGGTGGCCAAGATCACTCAGCCCCGATCATGCAGCCCCGATCACAGGTTCCAGCGGGATGGGTCATCCGGTAGCGGAGTATTCCGCGTCACGCACTCACAGATCAGGTCGAACGCTTGCGCGCCGCTGCGCGCTTACGGCTCGGGCGCCAACTCGCCTCGCCCGCAGCGAGGGCCGCCTGGCGCAGTTCCTCACCATGTGCAGCCAGCGCATCGGCCAGTGCAGCATGGGTGGGCTCCTCGCACAGCACATCGACACGCAGCCCGTGCTCTTCGGCGGTCTTGGCCGTCGCCGGACCAATGCAGGCCACAACGGTCGTCGCGTGGGGTTTGCCCGCGATGCCGACCAGATTGCGCACGGTGCTGCTCGAGGTGAACAGCACAGCATCGAAGCCACCGGACTTGATGGCCTCGCGCGTCGGTGCCGGCGGCGGGGCCGCGCGCACCGTGCGATACGCGGTGATGTCCTCGACCTCCCAGCCAAGTTCGACCAAACCGGCCGAAAGCGTCTCGGTGGCGATGTCGGCACGCGGCAGGAACACGCGGTTGATCGGATCGACGAGTTCGTCATAGGGCGGCCATTCGGCCAGCAATGCTGCGGTGGTCTGGTCTCCCTCGGGCACCAGGTCCGGCTTGACCCCGAATGCGATCAACGCCTCGACGGCATCCTCACCGACTGCGGCGACCTTCAGCCCGGCGAAGGATCGCGCATCGAGCCCATATTCCTCGAGTTTCTCGCGCACCGCCCGCACCGCGTTGACGCTGGTGAAACCGATCCATTCGTAGCGGCCCGACACCAATCCGTGCACGGCGCGTTCCATCTGCTGCGGCGTCCTCGGCGGCTCCACCGAGATCGTCGGAACCTCTTGGGGGACAGCGCCTGCTCGCATCAATCTGTCGAGCAGATCATCGGATCGCTCCTGCGTCCGCGGCACCAGGACCCGCCAGCCGAACAACGGCTTGACCTCGAACCAGGCCATCTTCTCGCGCTGCTCGACGACATCACCCACGACGACCATGCCGGGGCCGGCCTGCTTCGCCGCCTTGATGGCCGCCGGGACGTCTTCGAGTGTGGCTTCGATGGACCGCTGCTCGACGGTCGTTCCCGAACGCGTGATCACCATCGGCGTCGATGGTTTGCGGCCAGCCTTGAGGAGTTCCTTCGCGATCGCAGCAGCATCCTCCGCGCCGTCGAGCACCACGACCGTCGTGCGCTCGTCGGCGAGTGCCACCCAATCCACCGGATGGGAGATGTCGGTGAGCACGTGCACGTCGCGCGTCGTTCGGGTCGTCAGGGTGAATCCGGCATAGGCAGCGACGCCGGACAGACTGCTGACCCCGGGAGCGATTTCGAAGGGCACCTTCGCCTTGCGAAGAGCGGAGATTTCCGCGGCGATGCTGCCATCGAGGACCGGGTCACCGCTGATCAATCGGACCACGTGCTTGCCGGCACGATAGGCCTCGACGACGTGCTTGATCCGAGCCGACGGCTCCAGCGGAACCCCGTCATCGCCGACGGCGACGATCACCGTGGCGTCGATGCTGACATGGACCTGCACCATCTCCTGGACGTCGGCATCCACCACGACCGTGTGGGCCTGGCGGAGCAGCGCCACCGCGCGCAGGGTGAGCAGTTCAGGATCGCCAGGTCCCGCCGCGACAAGCGCGACGGTGCCGACCGGCTTCGACGTCCGGCCGGGCTTACGGGAGCGGGTTGGGCTCACGGGGTGTCATTCCCCTCTGGGCGAACACCGCGACCCCCTGTCGGAACAGAGGAGGTGTCGGGTTGATATCAGGTGGGTGTCGGGCGGGTTGCATGTGGGTATCGACCTGACAGGTTAGGGATCGCAGGCGCGGCTGAGCAAAAACATCCGGACAGAGATGTCCGTATATCGGTTGAATTCCGCCGGCTGCTCGACCGGATCAGGCACGATCTACTCGAGGAATCGCTAGCCGGTGAGGGCGCGGTGCAGCCCGCCGGGGTCGACCCGCCACATCGCATGCTCAACGCCGTCGACGAGCACCACCGGGATGAAATCGGCATATCGAGCCGCCCATCGGGGGTTGCCGATGATCGACTCCTCCTCCCATGCGATCTGCAGGGGATCGCACACGCTGGCCACGACGTCGCGAGCCTCATCACACAGGTGGCAGCCAGGCTTACCGATCAGCACGACCCTGGACGAGGTCGCAGCCGATGAGGGATCAGGGCCGGCCGTCATGAGCCGTAGTCTGTCGCACATGACGACCGCGAGCGATCCAGCGAAGGATGAGCGTCGTGCGACGTCCTACGACCCTGTGCTCACCGCCTATCGAACGGCAGGTCGCGCATCGGCTGCTGCCGCAGCGGTCGCCGCACCCGAGATCGACACAGCGGCCGCAGACGCACCTGAGCGCGATCGGCAGGCCGCCGCGTTCTTCGACGTCGACAACACCCTGATGCGCGGCGCGAGCCTGTTCCACTTCGCCGCAGGCCTCACCCGCAAGCGGTTCTTCACCGCCGCTCAGATCACCCGCTTCGCCCGCGCCCAGGCGAAGTTCGTGTTGTCGGGCTCGGAAGACCTCGAGGACATGGCCTCCGCAACCGAATCGGCACTGTCGTTCGTCAACGGCCGAACGGTCAGCGAGTTGATCGATCTCGGCCAGGAGATCTTCATCGATTCGCTCACCGACAAACTCATTCCCGGCACGCTCGCGCTCGCGCAGGGGCATCTCGACTCCGGACAGCGTGTGTGGCTCGTGACCGCAACCCCGGTCGAATTAGCCACGATCATCTCCTCGCACCTCGGTCTCACCGGTGCGTTGGGGACCGTCGCCGAGGTGGTCGATGGGGTCTACACCGGCAAGCTCGTCGGTGCCCCCCTGCACGGCATGGCCAAGGCCGAAGCCGTGCGCGCCCTGGCCGAACGTGAGGGTCTCGATCTCTCGCGCTGTTCGGCGTATTCGGACTCCGCGAACGACATCCCGATGCTGTCGATCGTCGGCCGGCCGTTCGCGGTCAATCCCGACCCGGCGCTGCGCGACCACGCGCGCGACAACGATTGGCCGATCCGGGACTTCCGCCGCCGGGCCCAGATGCGTCGCGCCGTACCTGCCGTCACAGCAGGTGCCGGAGTGTTCGCAGGACTGGCGACCGGTTACGCGATCGGCCGACTCACTCGCCGCTGATCACGTCTGCGGGTTCGCAACCTCGACCGATCCGGTCAGCCGAACACCCCGGGACGATCGACGAGGATGCGATAGAGCCCCTGCTGGATCGTCTCGCGGACGCGGTCGGTCATCTCCAGGATCGTCATCGGATCATCGGCTGAGCCTTCAGGCAGGTCATCTGTGCGAATCGGCTCGCCGAACTCGATGATCCATTTACTCGGAAGCGGAACCATCCCCAGCGGTCCGAGCCACGGGAACGTCGGTGTGATCGGAAAGTACGGCATACCCAGTAGTCGGGCGAGCACGGGGATCTCGCCGATCTTGGGATAGATCTCCTCGGCGCCCACGATCGCGGTGGGGATGATCGGTGCACCCGTCCGTACCGCCGCTGCAACGAAGCCACCCCGACCGAATCGCTGAAGCTTGTAGCGCTCGGCGAATGGTTTGCCGATTCCCTTGAAGCCTTCGGGCCACACACCGACGAGTTGGCCTTCGGCTAGCAACCTCTGTGCGTCGGCCATGCAGGCAAGAGTGTGCCCCGCTTTGCGCGCGAGTTCCGCGAGGAACGGCATGGCGAAGACCAAATCCGCACCCAGCATGCGCAGGTGGCGGTGTTCGGGATGCTCGTCCAGCAACGCCAACTGCGTCATCACGGCGTCAACGGCGATCGTCCCCGAATGGTTCGCCACGACAAGCGCGGCGCCATCGTCGGGAACGTTGTGTAGACCTCGCACCTCGACCCGGAACCACGATCGAAACAGTGGCCGCATCGGGGCCATCAGCACCGTGTCGAGCAGTTCGGGATCGAAGCCGAATTCATCGACCGGGTAATCACCACTGAGTCGGCGACGCACGAAATCGACCGCGCCACCGACTCGTGCCGCGAGGTCCATCCCGCTCTCACTCCCACCGGCATCGCTGTCGGAGGGATCCTTGGCAGCAGACGATGCCCCCGATGTCCGAGAACCCGCCTTGCGCGATCGGCGTGGACCGTCTGGGTCGAAGGACAGAATCCGAGCCTGCGTCATCACCCCACCCCCTGTTCCGTCTCGTGCCGCTGAGCCGCGAATGCCGGGAGCAGCGGGGTCAGCTGGTGACCGAGGGCGAACGCAGCGAACGCGTCCGGAGTGCTCCAGCGTGCGGTGAAGCCCACATCCGCACTGATTCGCGTCGTGTCGATGACCCTGCCATAGGTGAGGAAGCGCACCTGCTCGGCAGAGAAATCGGCAAGCCCCGCGCGACCGAGACTGCGACCGGCGACGCCGAGGAGAGCACGTGGGAACGCGATCGCCGGCCGACCCAGGCGACGCACGGCCTGCGACAGCATCAAGGCTCCCGGTCCGGCGACGTTGTACACACCCGCACAGGCCATTGGATCCTCGGCCAGAGCAATCATCTGCATCGCATCGAGGCAGTCGTCCTCGTGCAGGAACTGCAATCGCGCATCGAATCCGAGCACGGTGGGAATCACCGGCAGTGAGAAATACGAGGTCATCGCCGTGTCGATGCTCGGTCCGATGACATTGGCGAATCGCAGGATAGACACGGCGATATCGGGTCGTCGCCGCGCGAACCCCCGGACGTACCCCTCGACCTCCATGGAGTCCTTGGCCCAACCGGAGGTGGGCGGATGCTTGGGTGCGGTGTCCTCGGTGAACATCGCCGGATCCCGAGGACCGGACCCATAGACGGATGCCGTCGACTTCACCACGAGGTGCCGCACGGTCGCTGACTTCTGGCAGGCGGCCAATAACTGCATCGTGCCGATGACGTTGATGTCTTTCATGGTGGCCCGGCCACCGGCTTGCATCGGCGTCGCGATAACTCCCGCGTGGACGACGGTGTCCACGTCTGCTGCATCCATGATCTTCGCGATCACGGGGTTGCGGATGTCCGCGCGGATGAATTCCGCACCGCCGAGATCGAGCCTGGGCGGCACGATGTCGACTGCTACCACTCGGTCGACATCCGGATGCTCGGCAAGCCTGGCTGCGACGCGGCCACCGAGATAGCGGGCCGCACCGGTCACGAGTACCGAACGGGTCATCACCCCAGGGTACGACCCCACCGACAGCGATGGGGGATATCGCCGAGCTCGACGAGGGGCCGACTACTTCTTATTGCGGCGCTGGACGCGGGTGCGCTTGAGCAACTTGCGATGCTTCTTCTTGGCCATGCGCTTGCGGCGCTTCTTGACCACGGAGCCCATCTATGACCTCATTCGTCGTAAGTTCGTCGATCGTTCGCCAGTCGTCGCGAGTGTCGATTCTCGCGCGTTCGACGAACCCGTTCGTCCAGTAGGTGCGCTGAGCCTACGTCACCTAGACACGCTGGGTACATCTGGGGCAGTCGGTACGTGTAACCCGGCCGGACTCCGCGCCTCGCATCCGCACGCGTTCGTGCAGGTCGAGTTGATGCTCCGCTCGATCAGCCCGCCTCGAAGTACGACGACTGCAGGTAGTCCTGCACGGCTTTCTCGGGCACTCGGAAGGAGCGGCCAACTCGAACCGCCGGTAGATCACCCGAGTGGACGAGTCGGTACACGGTCATCTTGGACACCCGGAGGGCCGTGGCGACCTCAGCGACGGTCAAGAAGCGGACATCGGCCATGGATGCTGGCGCCGGCTGCGGTGTCGACCGCTGAGTCGACTGGGCATCGCCGGGCCGCTGCGGGCTTCCCGCCATAGGGTCACTCTCCTTGCCTGATGGCCTCAACGGATCGGCCCACCGCTCTGGGGGACTGCATCCACGACCTGACTACCTGCGCGAGCGTAGTGGTAGCGACCGGCCGGTGTGCAGGCAATCCCCGAATCCGTCCATTCTTCATCGATGCACGCAGGTCGACAAGCATCGGGAATGATCGACAGAGACCGGGAAAGGCCGAGAGGATTCGAAAAATTCCGAGAAAGGCATTGACATACGAGCCGGCATGCAAACCGGCTTCAGAACCAGGGCTCCGGATCCACGGTGAGGCCATGCGCCGGGAACACCGCCGACCGGGTGGCGATTACCGCGGCATCGATCGGATCGTCGGGATTGAATCCTGAATCGAATGGCTTCGCCCAAGGTTCACGACCATCGGTCATCCTGGCCGGTGCCGGTCGGGCCATGGTCTGGCGGACGAAAGCATCGAAGGAATCGGGGACATCCGTGGCCGGCTCAATCGGTTCCCCAGCGGCGATCGCAAGCAGATGGGTCCAGGCTCGAGGCACGACATCGACCCACTCGTATCCCCCGCCGCCCACGGCGATCCAGCGACCATCCGCGTAACGATGCGCCCAACGATGGATCGCGTCGTAGCTGGAGCGTTGACCATCGATGGACAGGGCTAGGTGCGCGAGCGGATCGTCGAAATGCGAATCGCAGCCGTGCTGGCTGACGATGATCTCGGGTTGAAACTGCTCCAGCACATCGGGCACAACAGCGTGGAAGGCACGCAACCATCCCTGGTCGCCTGTGCCGGCGGGCACCGCGATATTCACCGCGCTGCCGATCGCGCCAGCACCTCCCGATTCGCTCGGGAAACCTGTCCCGGGGAACAGCGATCGGGGGCTTTCGTGAATCGACACGGTGAGAACGCGCGGATCGTCATAGAACATCGCCTGGACCCCGTCACCGTGGTGCACGTCGACATCGACGTAGGCGATTCGCTCGATTCCCTGCTCCAGCAGCCAGGCGATCGCCACTCCGATGTCGTTGTAGATGCAAAATCCCGAGGCGGCGCCGGGCATCGCGTGATGCAGCCCACCGGCGATGTTGACCGCATGCTGGGTGCTTCCTGCGTGCACAGCTTTCACAGCGGTAAGAGTCGCACCTGCGACACGCAGTGATGCCTCGTGCATGCCGGCGAAGACAGGATCGTCCGACGTCCCTAACCCTCGAGCCAGATCGACCTGGGTCGGATCGGCGGATGCACGTTGCACCGCTTCGACGTATTCGCGATCGTGTACCCGCAGGATGTCCTCGATCGTTGCCGGTGCCACCGGCGAGTGCATCTGGACACCCGGGATCTCCAGCACTCCGAGATCCTCTGCCAACCGCATCGCCAGCTGCACTCGAATCGGTGCGAGTGGATGTCCGGGCCCGAAGTCATATGCCTTCAGGGCCTCATCCCACACGACAGTGACCGTGTCTCCCATCCTCGACTAGTCCTCTCGCCCAAGCTCGATGCTGCGGTCCCGTGCAGCGCTTGTGGCATGTGCCAGCAACGCTGCCAGATCCCCTCCCGTGGATTTCTCCCCGATCAGAACACGCAATGCCGCCTGAGTCGTTCCGCCCGGTGATGTCACCCGCCGTCGTAACTCCGCCGGTTCAGCGTCGCTCACCCGGGCCAGCTGCGCCGCGCCCGCAACCGTCTGGCGCACCAGTGCGCGCGCAAGGTCAGGGTCTAGGCCGAGATCGATTCCCGCCGCCTCCAGCCCTTCCATGAAGGCGAAGACATAGGCCGGACCGCTACCGGAGATCGCGGTAACGGCATCCTGCAGGGGTTCCTCGACCTCGGCCACCTGCCCGATCACACTCAGTAATTCCCTAGCAACCGCAACGGATTGTGCAGTGGCACCCGCACCGACGGAAATCACCGTCATGCCCTCTCCGATAACCGCGGGAGTGTTGGGCATCGCGCGAATACAGGAAACACCGTCCGCCACGATGGATTCCATCGTCTGAATCGGGACTCCAGCCACGATCGAGATGAGTACGCAGCCCGGGCGAAGTAGGGGACCCATGATCTGCAGCACCGACCGGGCATCGGGTGGTTTGACTGCGATGAGTACGACGTCGGCTGCGCTTGCGGCAGCCTCCATCGACAATGACGAGACACCGAATCGGTCGCACACCGCGGCCGCACGCGTCGAGTCCTGTTCGCAGATCACGATCTGCTCGGCCGGAGTACCCGAACGCATGAGTCCGCCGATGAACGTCTCGCCCATCACACCGGCTCCGATGATCGCGATCAGCGCATCGTTCGAAGTTGGCGAATCCAGTGCAACGGCATCGGTCACGACGGTTCACCCTTTCGCTGCCCGTCATCGGCCCGCGGTTCCGGCAGGACCGTCCGCGGATCGAGCAGGCCTTGGATCACCGGTCCCACCATCCGCACCACATGCTCATCGCTTGCTGATGCGAGCGGCTCGATGCGTGCGACATAGCGACCTACCGCGATGCCGATGAGGTATGACGAGATCAAGGCCCCGCGCATCCGGGCATCGGGAACTCCGATCGCTGTGACGATGCGATCGACGACTGCGGATTCGACGTATTCCTGCAGGGACCGGGTCGATGAATACGCTGAGCCTCCCGCGCGGACCAGGCCCAGCAGGTCAGCGCGAGCTTGCGGATCATCCAGGGTCGTCAACATGAACTGCACGAGTCGGTCTCCCAGACCCTCCACCCCGGGCGCCAACAGGGCCGGCACCGCAGTCGCTGGATCGGTGGGCAGGCGGAGTGCGGCAGCAAATAGTTCGCCCTTATTGGCGTAGTAGCGGCGCACTACCTCCGGGGCGACACCTGCTGCCGCTGCGACACCCTTCATCGTGGTGCGGGCATAGCCGGATGCGGCGAAGACGCTGCGCGCGGCGTCGAGCAGCCCCGACCGCGGATCAGTTGCGTCCTCGGGCATGTCCCCACCCTAACCGGGTGGCAGCCGATAGCGGTCAGGCAACCGCGGCAGATAAACGCCGGGCGAAAGGTCGTGGACAGCGCAAACGCTGGCCAACCGGCGGCCCTTTAGCCGGCGTTTGGCGAATGAAGGACCTCTTAACCGGCGTTTGGTCCAGGAGCGAGATGCATCCGGGCGAAGGCCAGCGCCTCGGCCAGGTCAGCCTCGCGTTCGGCCCGGGATGCTGCCTTGCGGGTGGAGACCTCTACAACGATCGTGCCGTCGAAGCCCGAGTCGCGCAGATAGGTCAGCACACCGGCGCACGGCTGGTTGCCGCGCCCGGGGACGAGATGCTCATCGCGAGCCGATCCGCTGCCGTCGGCCAGGTGCAGGTGGCGTACCCGTTCTCCTAGATCGCGCACCATCAGCAACGCATCCGTCCCCGAGACTGCCGTGTGCGAAAGATCGACGACCGTGTGCGCGTAATCCTCATCCCGGATATCCCAACCGGGTGAGTAGGCAGCGATCTCACGCGATCGCGCCCGCCAGGGATACATGTTCTCGACGGCGAACTCGACATCGGTGACCTCGCGCATCCGTGCGATTCCCGCCACGAACTCCCGCGCGTAATCCCGCTGCCACCGAAACGGCGGGTGCACCACCACCGTGCGCGCGGACAATTCCTCCGCCACCGTGCGTGCGCGCACGAGTTTGCCCCAGGGGTCGGTTCCCCAGACACGCTGCGTGATGAGCAGACATGGTGCATGCAAGGCAAGGATCGGAATAGCGAAATGCTCGCTGAGGCGACGCAGCGCTGCCGAATCCTGACTCACCGAGTCCGTCATGACCATGACCTCGACCCCGTCATATCCGAGCTTCGCGGCGATCTCGAACGCCGCGGCCGTCGATTCGGGATAGACGGACGAGGTCGACAGGGCGATCGCCGGGACCGCCTCGTGGCCGGGCATCAGCGTGCCCGTCGCCAGCGATCGGTGACGACAGTGGCGATCCACACCAATACGACTCCAACGAGGCCGGACACGACCGGCAGGGTCAACCCGGGGCCGAGCGGGATGGTGAGTGCGAAGAACTCCGCCGAGAACGGAACGACCAGAACGAGCAGGAAGAGAGCGACCATCGACGCGACGATGCCGATGCGCAGCAGGTTCAAGGGTCGAGCCGATTGAGCGAGCACGGCAACGGTGACGATGAAGAGCGACACAGTGGCGGCAGTGCGCGCATCATCGACCGAGGCACCATTGCGTAGTTCCAACAGATAGGTGGTGATCGATGCTCCGGCGCAGATCAACCCGGCAGGAATGGTGAACAGCAGCACGCGTTTCAAGAACCCCGGGCGAAAGCGTTCGGTGTTGGGCATCAGCGCGAGGAAGAATCCCGGGATTCCGATGGTCAATGCCGAGATGAGCGTGTAGTGACGAGGCAGGAACGGGAATTCCAGTGTCGAGATGCCGAACAGGATCGCGGGGATGATGCTCAATCCGACAAGGAGTGAGGTCGCCGAGGCATAGAACGTCTTGGTGAGGAACACATCTGAGACTCGTTCGATATTGCCGAGAACGCGACGGCCCTCAGCGACCACGCTGGGCATAACGGCAAACTTGTTCGCGAGCAGCACGATCTGCGCCACCGCGCGGGTGGCCGCCGAACCCGAACCCATCGCGATACCGAGATCGGCGTGCTTCAACGCGAGAACATCGTTGACACCGTCACCGGTCATCGCGACGGTCCTGCCACGCAGGTGCAGCGCATCGACCATGGCCTGCTTCTGGGTCGGCGTCACGCGGCCGAACACGCTGTGGGTGTCAACAGGCTCGGCCAAGGCTTGCGGGTCCTCGCTGAGATCACGCGCATCGATCGGATCCGCGGCTCCCGGGACGCCCGCGCGCTTGGCGATAGCCCCTACCGTGGCCGCATTGTCACCGGAGATCACCTTGACGTTGACGCCCTGATCCAGGAAGTAGGCGACGGTGTCCGCGGCATCGGGGCGCAGCACCTGGTCGATCACCACCAGGGCGACCGGTTCGATGTCTCCTGGACCGGATTCCGCGGATGGCTCGACCGATCCGACTCCTCGGGCCAGCAGCAGTACGCGTGCGCCTTCAGCGGACAGGCTTTCGGCTCGTTCGAGCACTTCAGGCGCACTGTCGCGGACCAGCACCTCGGGCGCGCCGAGCAGATAGGTCCCATGATCGGCGAAGCGGGCCGCCGACCATTTGCGGGCACTGGAGAACGGAACCGCGGACACCTGGCCCCAACCAGTCGGCGGCGGATAAGCCTCCGCGACCGCCTGCAGGGTGGGATTGGGTGACTGTTCGGCGGATCCGAGCGCGCCGAGAGCAGCGGCGACATCATCGGATGCAGCACCTCGAGCGTCAGTCTGTGGGGTTCCAGCCGCGAGTTCGATCACCTCGCGCACCTGCATCCCCGGCTGGGTCAACGTGCCGGTCTTGTCCGCGCACACGGTGTCGACCCGCGCCAACACCTCGACCGCTGGAAGTTCCTGGACAAGGACCTTCTTCTGCGCCAAGCGCATCACCGACACCGCCATGGCGATGCTGGTCAACAGCACTAGGCCTTCGGGCACCATCGTCACGACACCGGCGATCGTGCCGCGGATGGCATCGGGCAGCGTCTGGTCGGCGCGCAACTGGCTCCACAGCAGCAGGCCTCCGACGGGAACCAGCAGGACGGATGCGATCCGGATGAACGTGTTGATGGCATCTCGCAGTTCCGACCGTGTCAGCGAGAATTGCCGGGCCTGCACCGTGAGGCCCGCAGCGAAAGAATCCTTGCCGACCTTCGTCGCGCGAAACGCTCCCGAACCGGCGACGACGAACGATCCGGACATCGCCTGGTCACCAGGACTCTTGTCGACCGGGTCGGCTTCTCCGGTCAGCAGACTCTCATCGATCTCGAGTCCATCGGCTGCGATCACCTCGCCATCCACGACGAGCTGATCACCGGGGCGGACGAGAACGATGTCGTCCAGCACGACGTCGCGGGGGCGCACCTCGACATCTGCCCCATCTCGATGCACGAGGATCTTCGCCTCTGAGATCACCGACAGTTTCGCCAGTGTTCGGCTGGCTCGGTATTCCTGGATGATCCCGATGAAGGTGTTGATGACGATGACGAATCCGAACAGCGCATCCTGGATGGGTGCGACGATCAGCATGACCACCCACATCGAACCGATCAGGCCGTTGAAATAGGTGAAGACATTCGATCGGATGATGCTGCCCAGACTCCGACTGTGCGCGTCTGGCGCATCGTTTAAGTCACCGCGTGCGATCCGCTCGGCGACCTCGGCATCGGTCAGCCCCGGAGGAAGTGTCGTGATGCTCACGGTTCCAGCCCATCGAGCCGCCGCAGGATCACTCCTTCGCGAAGCGCCCACGGCCCGATATCGAAGGAATCCACCGATAGCAGGTCCATCACTGATTCGGCGACGATCGCACCCGCCACGAGTTGCGTTGCCCGCGCCTCGGACACTCCGGGCAGTCGGGTCCGTTCAGCCGAGGTCATTTCAGCGAGTTTGGGCACCCAGGTCGCCAGATCCGCACGCGTGAGTTCGCGGCGCACATAGGGACCATCGGCCGATGGAGCCGCTCCGGTGATACGCGCGAGTTGGCGCATCGTCTTCGACGTCGCCACGGCCAGGCGAGGCTGCCCTACTCGCAGGATCCTCCCGGCCACATCGGCGATCGACGTCCGCACATGCCTGCGCAGAGCGCGCACCTGCTCGGCATCCGGCGGATCGGTGCGACAGTAATCCCGGGTGAGTCGTCCGGCACCGAGGGGCAGTGAGATGGCGACATCCGGTTCTTCATCGTCACCGGTGGCGATCTCCAGGGAGCCGCCGCCGATATCCACGACCATGATGCGCCCGGCAGACCATCCGAACCAGCGCCGCACGGCAAGGAACGTCAGCCGCGCTTCCTCCTCACCACTGAGCAGGTCCAGTCTCACCCCGGTTCGATCGAGAACCGACGCCAGGACCTCCGCACCATTGGGTGCATCGCGGATCGCCGAGGTCGCGAAGGCGATCGTCTCGGTAACGCCGAGGTCTTCGGCAACGACCAGGGATCGTTGGATGAATTCCACGAGGGAATCCACCGCGGAGTCATCGATAGCGCCATCGCCGTCTAGATGCTCTGCCAATCGGAGTGTGATCTTCGACTTCGACGCTGGAATCGGGGCAGCGCCGTAGTGCGCATCCACCACGAGTAGATGGACGGTATTCGAGCCGACGTCGAGCACACCGAGACGCACGTCGCTGACGCTACCGGCTCCGATGACCCCTAGGGTGGAGTGGTGGCAGAAGTTCCCCTCGATATTCCCCGGGCCTGGGTCGAGTTCGATGATCCCGATGATGCCGATCAGCGTTACCGCTGCGACCTCACCTGGCTGACATCCCGCTACCAGTGCATCTTCGGTCGGGGGTGCAAGGGCATCGACGCCGATCGACCCGATGCCGGCTGCTGCACCTTCGGCGCCCACTTCGCCGACCGCGAAGACGAGGAGCGGGTGCTGGGCTGGGCGAAGAAGTTGACCAAGGAGATGTGGCAGAACCGATCGATTGCCAAGCGTGACGGCATCGTGGTCAAAGCGGGAAAGAAGGAGCGGGCGACCCGGGTCGTGGACGGTGCCTGCATCTTCCACAACTCACCCGATTTCCCCGGCGGCTACGGCTGCGCCCTGCATCACCTCGCCGAGGCAGAAGGCGTGTCCTTCGTCGAGACCAAGCCCGAGGTGTGCTGGCAGGTGCCCATGCGCCGGGCGTACGAGACCGAGGAACTTCCCGACGGGACCGAGCGAGACGTCGTGATCATCACCGAGTACGACCGGCGTGCCTGGGGCGCGGGTGGTCACGACCTCGACTGGTACTGCAGCGGCAACCCGGAAGCGCATACCGCCGCGGAACCGGTCTATCTGACCCATCGGGATGAGCTGGTCGCACTCATGGGCGAGGCCGCCTACGAGGTTCTGGTGGGTTACTGCGAGGCGCGTGAACGACTGCTGGCCGATGTTCTCGACCGCGGCGATCGCGAGGCACTGCTGATCCATCCCGCCGACCCCGACTAACCCCTCCCCCAGCAGCCGTCTGAGTTACCTGAGTGGTCGCTAACTCGATGAGTTAGCGACCACTCAGGTAACTCAGACGGCGCTGTCGGGGGGATCGCCTAGTCTCGGCGTCATGGCCAAAACATCAGCGTCCTACGCGTGCTCCTCGTGCGGGGCCACACACCTGCGCTGGGTAGGTCGCTGTTCGAAGTGCGGCGAATTCGGCACCGTCGCCGAATCGGCGATGACATCGCGGGCGCCGGGAGTCCGGTCGAAGGGGACCGCCCCGACACGCACCGCGCGACCGATCGGCGAGGCTTCCGCGCAGCGAACCTACCGGCGACCCACCGGAGTCGGTGAATTCGATCGCGTCCTCGGCGGCGGTCTCGTGCCTGGCCAGGTCGTGCTCGTCGCCGGCGAGCCCGGCGTCGGCAAATCCACCCTCCTTCTTGCCGTGGCGCACGCCGTGGCAGAACAGGGCGGTTCGGGAACCTTGGCGGGGACTCCGGTTCTGTATGTCACCGGCGAGGAATCCGCCGAGCAGGTCGGCATCCGGGCTCAACGCATCGGCGCCATGAGCGAGTCGCTGCTGGTCGCAGACGAAACCGACATCCAAGCCGTCCTCGGGCACATTCGCGAACACCGCCCGCGACTGATCGTCATCGACTCGGTGCAGACCATGGCCTCACCGGAGGTGGAGGGGCGCCCCGGAGGTGTGGCTCAGGTACTCGAGGTCACTCAGGCTCTCACCCGTTCGGCGAAGGAACGCGGTGTCCCCCTGTTGCTCGTGGGACAGTCCACCCGCGAGAACACCGTCGCCGGCCCTCGCGCACTCGAGCACCTCGTCGACACGGTGCTCACCTTCGAAGGTGATCGGGCCAGTGCCCTACGCCTACTGCGGGCATCCAAGAACCGGTATGGACCCGCCGATGAAGTCGCCGCCTTCGAGCAGACCGAGGACGGACTTCGCCAGGTTGTCGACCCCTCCGAACTGTTCCGCGGCCATCGCGATGTCCCGGTGCCCGGAACCTGTGTCGCCGTCACGATGGAAGGCCGGCGCGCCCTCCTCAACGAGGTCCAAGCCCTTGTAGCGACCACCACGACCGGGCGGCGCACCGTCACCGGTTTGGATCCAGCCCGTGTGACGATGCTGGCGGCGGTGATCGATCGCATCAGCGAGAAGAAGATCGATTCCCACGATCTCTTCGTTGCCACGGTCGGCGGGGCCCGCATCATCGATCCAGCCGCCGACCTTGCCGTCTGTCTGGCGATCGCATCGGCCTTGCGCAACGTCGCCGTCCCCGCGCATGTTCTGGCGATCGGTGAGGTCGCGCTTTCCGGAGACATCCGACCCGTGCAGCACCTGCAGGCTCGGGTCAACGAAGCACGCCGCCTGGGATTCACCCGGATCCTGGTGCCCATCGGTTCTCGATCCCGGTTGGATTCCGGCCCTTCCCAGGAGGTCGTGACCGAACTCGATCACATCAACCTGGCACTGGGCTCCCTCGACCGCATCGCGACCCAGGGCTACTGACCTGGGTCCAGGGCCTACGAGTGCTGCCCTGGGCCTCGTGCCCGATCCCTCCCTCGCACAATGGGCGAGCCGTTGCAGATGCGGGCTATTCCAACCGGAGACCGCTGGGCAGGCTCACGACATCGGAGTTGCGACCGAGCACCTGGTATTCGCCCGCCTCGACCAGCGGCTGATCAGAAGGACAGCCGGTCGCTGAGGTCCGCCCATCCCAGGTCAACTGCGTGATGAACTCCTCACCGCGCTTCAACGAGATGATGTCGGAGGCATCCGAGGGGTTGCAGTCATCGGATGACCACAGCCGATCCCCGTTCTGCTCGATCCACAGCTCATTTGCTCCGGGGCCGACATTGCGGCGACATTCGACTGTTCCGATATTGGTGATGACCAGACTCAATGTCGGCGTCGACCCCACCGGATAGATCGGGAACTCAGCCGATGCCTCGACCAGGATGTCGCTGTCGAAACAGAGGTCATCCGTTCGCGTCGGGGAGGGGGTCGGCGAAGCCGTCGTCGGAGTCGGAGTCGGGGACGTCGGCTCTGCAGTGGGGGATGGTTGAGGGGTCGGCCCCACATCGCCGCCGTCATCGCCACCGCGCAAGAAGACGAACCAGATGGCGAACAGCACGACGAACAGCACGCCGAGCACCACGAGCCGCCGGCGCCAGTACACGCCCGGCGGCAGCGGCCCGACGGGCCAGATGACGGTGCTCACGGGGCGCCACGGTATCGCCTCTGCGGCGATCGCGTGTCACCATCAGCGGGTGGCTGTGCCGCCTGACCTGGTCGACCTCAGCGATCTCACCGGGGAGCTTTTGTCCTGGTTTCGGGCGAATTATCGGGATCTTCCCTGGCGGAAATCCCCCATAAACTCCGATAGTCGGACGGAGCAGGAAAGGCCGGGAAACCCGCCGTCCGCCACGGCTGCGTGGGGGGTTTTGGTGAGCGAGATCATGCTCCAGCAAACCCCCGTGGCCCGGGTCGAACCGGTGTGGCGGGCCTGGATGCAGCGGTGGCCAACCCCGGCCGCGCTCGCCTCGAGCAGCCCGGCAGCAGTCATCCGGGCCTGGGGACGGCTGGGCTATCCCCGCCGGGCGTTACGTCTACACGCCGCGGCCGCCGCTATCGTCGAGCGCCACGGCGGAGTCGTTCCCGACGACATCGAGTCCCTGCGAGCGCTGCCCGGAATCGGTGAGTACACCGCGGGGGCCGTCATCGCCTTCGCCTTCGGCCGCCCGGCCCTTGCATTGGACACCAATGTCCGGCGCGTGCTCGCCCGCCACGACGCCGGCCAGGCACGCCCGCCCGGATCGGTCACGGTGGGCGAACGCGAACGGGCACTCGAGCTTCTTCCCACCGGCGTCGATGGCGCCACATGGATGGCAGCCATCATGGAACTCGGCGCGCTGGTGTGCACCGCGCGGGCTCCGCGATGCGAGGTGTGTCCGATCGCCGCAGGATGCCGGTGGCGGGCAGCTGGATACCCCGATGCCGAAAAGGCAGCGCGTCGGCAACCGCGCTACACCGGCTCCGACCGCCAGGCCCGTGGAGCCATCTTGGCGATGCTGCGCGACAGTGCCGGCCCCGTCACCGGTCGCCGGATCGAGATGTCCTGGCCGGATGCCGTCCAGCGGGATCGAGCGCTGGATTCACTCGTTGCGGATGGCTTGGTAGAACCCCTACCACGCGGCCGCTATGGACTACCGGCGAGCAGTTCGGATCATGACTAGGTGATGGAGAGGATGCCTACGCCGCGGCAGTTTCCTGCTGCTTGCGCCACCGGATGCCCGCTTCGATGAATTCATCGATCTCGCCATCGAGCACAGCCGAGGTGTTGCCCGTCTCATATTCGGTGCGCAGATCTTTGACCATCTGATAGGGGTGCAACACATAGGACCGCATCTGCGTTCCCCACGATCCGGCTGAGTCGTCCTTCAGTGCGTTGAGTTTCGCCTGTTCCTCGCGTCGACGTACTTCGAGCAGCCTCGACTGCAGCACTCGCATCGCGGCTGCACGATTTTGAATCTGGGATTTCTCGTTCTGGCAGCTCACGATGATGCCGGTCGGCAGGTGTGTGATTCGCACCGCGGAGTCCGTGGTGTTCACGCTCTGGCCACCGGGGCCCGACGACCGGAACACGTCGATGCGGATCTCCGACTCGGGGATGTCGATGTGATCGGTCTGCTCGGTGACGGGTAGTACTTCCACCCCGGCGAAGGAGGTTTGACGACGTCCCTGGTTGTCGAATGGCGAGATGCGCACGAGTCGATGCGTGCCCTGCTCGACCGACAGCGTGCCGTAGGCGTAGGGAGCCTTGACCGCGAATGTTGCCGATTTGATGCCGGCTTCCTCCGCATAGGACGTGTCGTAGACCTCTACCGGCCAGCCGTGACGTTCGCAGTACCGCAGATACAACCGCAGCAGCATCTCGGCCCAGTCCGCAGCATCGACTCCACCAGCCTCGCTGCGGATCGTCATGAGCGCCTCGCGTGCGTCGTATTCACCCGACAGCAGCGTGCGCACTTCGAGTTCGGACAGCGCCTTGCGTAAAACTTCGATCTCGCCGGCCACCTCGGTCCAGGTCGCATCGTCATCCTCGGCTTCAGCGAGTTCGACGAGCACCGCTACATCGTCGAGCCGTCGACGCAGGCTCTCGAGACGGCGCACATCGCCTTGAATCAACGAAAGCTGCGACGTGACCTCCTGCGCATGGGCCTGGTCATCCCAAAGATCGGGAGCGGCTGCTTGGGCTTCCAACTCCTCGATCCGCACACGCGCTGCGGGAATATCGACTACCGCCTCGATGCTGGACAGAGTCTGCTCGAGTTCCGCGAGGGTTTCGGCGATGTCGGGGATGGCCACGAGGGTCAAGGGTACGACCGCGCGCACTGTGGCCGATCCTTCGGGCTGACCACACCTCCCGGAATGCTCAGTCGCCGAATTGCGCGCCTGCGGAATCGAGACTCTCGGCGAGGCAATCCAATGCGTCCAAGCCACCGGTGAGATAGGACAACCAGTCCGGGCCGGAGCCCGCAGCTGTGTGCCGGGACAGGTCAGCGGCCCAACGTTGCCGTGCCTCGACGAGCGCAGCCAGTACGTCATGAGTGGCCGACACAGCCCGACGCACATCCCGCAGGGCCACCCAGGCGCCTTCGGGGTACTTCACACCGGGCATCGGCGTGCCCGACCGGCTCACCGTGCACAACGAAGCCGAACCGGCGGCGGCGCTGAGCGTCTCTTCTGCCTCGCAAATATGACGGTCGAGGATGTCTATCTCGAGCACGACTCGAGCCTAATCTTCGGGTCGTTCTCCGGGTAGCAGGCGCCCGTATCGGGCTTGATCTACCCGAAGAAGGTCTATATGGCGGGGCGATAGGACAGGCTCGCACCGGCTTCGACGGTGATGGTGCGAGCACCGCCCGGTGTGAGCCAGCCACTGAACGGCGGTCGCACACGAGTGTGCGCTCTCACGATCACCTCGCCGCCTTCGATCCGGACTGAATCAACTCCTACTCCGGACACACCACCCATCTGTCGTCGCACTGCGGCACGCACGGCCGCTGGATCGAGTCGTACCCCGGCACTCGCACCGCGTTCGTAATACGCATCGAGATCGATCGCCTGGGCCCCGGCCAAAGCTGCCGAGTCTGCGGCCGCCTGCAGTGACCGACGCTCGAGGAAAACCGCGGACGCATCCACCACGACCGCCACGGCGAGCACGCAGATGACGATGAAGCCAAGCGTGAGCACCATGATGCTGCCGCGTTCGCCATCAGCTGCAGGCGTTGCCGATCGAGTCTCGCAGTGTTTGCTCACGACGCGCTCCGATAGGTATCGATAGGAAATCGGTGCTCGGCGGTCACCGGAATCGAACCCACCGTCGCCTCCCCGAGTGATCCGGGCAGGAACGGCAGCCGCACCCGGACACCGACGCGCACAGTGACCTGGGACCCCGGCGCGAGGCAGTCGCGGGCGCTGCAATCGAAGGTCAGGGTTTCCGCTCTCGCCGCCACACCCTGATCGGCAAGCGCGATTTCCATTGCGGCTCTTGCATCGGCTCGAGCCTGCGTCACGGTGTCAGCCTGGGCGAACGCTCGGCCTGCTTCACGAGCACCCTGGGTGACGGCGAAGGCAGCCCCTTGAACCTGCATCACCGCGAGGATCAGATACACGATGGGAACGAGCACCAGCGTGACTAAGACGGTGAACTCGATCACCGCTGCACCTTCGTCATTCCGAGCATCCATTACCCACGCTCCACGATCGCGTGGCCCTCGACGACGAGAGCCTCTGGACCGAGCATCCCCAGTAGCGGCAGTCGCGCGGTGACCTGGACCCGGATCACCGGAACCTGGTTCACACGCGCGCGCGACGCGGCGACCGATGTCGCTGCACCTCCCCCGATCGCATCATCGAGAACCTCGCGCGTTCGTCGCTCTCCGACAGCAAGACTCGAGCCCGCGAGTGCTGCGGCTCGAGCGCCTTCCGCAGCAGCCGCGGTCAGCGTCGAGCGCACGTGCAATGCCAGGACCACCTGCACCACGGCGAGGACCACTATGAGCAGGATCGGTGTCACCAGCGCGAATTCGACGACAGCATTGCCGTCATCATCACGCCAGCGTCGCCTTCGCTTGATTGCCGTGGTCACGGTCCAGAGACGCTGCTGATCGCTCGATCGAGGATTCCGGTGAGTGCGTCATCCGCGAATAGCCACAGTGCGGTGACAAGACCGGCTGTCATCACCGCGACGAGAACCCATCCGGGGACATCGCCTCGGTCGGATCCGGCCCGCGCGATGACGCGCAGCCACAGGTGTCGCATCGTGTTCATGGTGTCTCCCTCATTCCGTGTGTTGTGTGCTGTGTGGTGTGTGCTGTTTCGTGGGTAACGGCTGGTGTGCAGGTTTCTGCGGACGGCGAATAACGCGATGCGCCGCCTTCGGTCAGGGAACTGTGAGGTTGAGTCCGTGGATTCCCGGGAAAAGCGCGATGACGACGACGATCGGCAGAACGAGAAAGACGACCGGGGTGAGCATGAGCACCTCGCGTTTGGCGGATGTCTCCATCAGGCGTCGATGTCCGGCAGCCCGAGCATCCGCTGCTTGGGCCCGAAGCACCTCCGCCATAGGCGTTCCCCGCTCCGTGGCGACGACGATCCCCTCGACGAACCTTGCAACCGCTGGGCTCGGCGAACGAGAGGCGAGCCCTTGGAGTGCCGCCATCAGTCCGGTGCCGCCTTTGACATCGGCGACTGTCTGGTCAAGTTCCCCGGCGAGTTCCCCGGCCACCGTCGATCCCACCCGTTCCAGGGCGGCTACCGGGGGCTCTCCCGCAGCGACGGCGAAGGCGAGCAATTCCGCGACGTTAGGCAACTGCTGATCCATCCGCTCAGCCCGCTTGTTCGCCAGAACGGTTAGGTGTCGGTCCTGCCAGACCAACGCGATGACAGCTCCAAGGCCGGCAAGCAGCACCGCGACAATCGGATTGACCGCGCCTCGGCCGGCCAGGAGGACCAGAACTAGGACGCCACCGGCACCAAAACCGCCAGCAGCCCACAGGATCCGTTCGAGGCGATAGCGCGAGACGTCGTCGGCTAACCCTGCCCGCAGCAACCGCTCGCGCACTCGTTGCGCACCCGCGCCTTCCACCGAGAGCCGGGATGTGATGGATCGAAGATCGGGTTGCACGATTTCAGCGAGAACCCCGATAGGACCGCGCTGCCGCTCCGGTCGTCGACGCTCTCGAAGCGCCAACCGATCGACCAGCCGGGGTCGGCGATGGGCGAGCACGCCCGCGGCAACGGACAGCACTCCGATCGCAAGGATCAGGCCCAGGAGGGCTCCAGCACTCGCGCTCATGCGCTGACGCTCATCCGGGTCGGATCCTTGATGATGCGGGGGTCATCGGGTAGCCGCCCAATCGAGACCATGACGCGATAGGCGACCACCGACAAGACCGCGGAACCGATGAGCACGATCGCTCCCCCGGTGGACGAGTAGGCAGCGACCGCTTCCGGCCGCGTCGACAGCAGCAGCAGAGTCACCCAGGGTGCGGCGACGGCTACCCGCGCGGCATTGACCGTCCAGCTCTGCCTGGCTTCGATTTCCCCTCGAGTGCGCGCATCGGCTCGCAGGAACGAACTCAACGCGCCGAGCACTCGACCCAGATCGGATCCTCCAACGTCGCGTGCGATACGCAAGGCCGCCACCACGCGATCAGCGACCGGATCTCGCAACTCCTCTGACAACGTGGTGAGTGCCGCGGCGAAGGAGCCCGTAGCGCGATATTCGGCGGTGAAGGCAGCGAAAGCCGGTCGCAAGGACTCGGGACCACGCTGCGAAAGATCGGCGACCGCCTCCGGCAGTGACATGCCTGCCTTCACCGCAGACGCGAGGGTGTCAACCGCATCCGGCCAACTCGCGCGAAGCGCGCGCGATCGCCGAGCGGCCCTGCGACGCAGAGTGATTACCGGTGCATAGCCGACCGCGATGCCCGCGATAAGCGCGATGATCGGCACAGCGGTGAACACCAACGCGACGAGGGCGGCAACCAAACCGACGCCCACACAGGTGGCGAGCAGGCCACCGGGAGTCACCCGGCTAGCACCCGAGCGATCGATAAGACGTTGCCATCGGGAGGGGCCACGAAGCCGGGTGCTCGCGGGAGTGGTTACCCCCAGCAGGACGAGGATGATGCCGAGTCCGATGCCCAATCCGAGGATCGCCCCCATCAGGCCACCTCATCCAGCCTGCGAGCATCGAGCAGTTCGGCGAGGTCGTATCCGGCTGCCTCGAATCGATCGACGTGCGGGGGAAATCCTGTCGCGCGCCGCAATACCTGGCCATCGAATCGGAACAGTTCGGCGATCTCGACCGTTCCACCTTCGATCCGCCCGGGAAGGGCGACGATCTCCCTCACCTGCCGCCGCCCATCACGCATCGTGGCGGTGTGGATCACGATGTCCACGCAACCGGCCACGGTCGGTACGACGAATTCGGCGGAAATGTTCTGGCCCGCGAGGAGGGGAAGGGTGCACAGTTTCGTGACAGCCTCGCGGGCCGAGTTCGCGTGCAGCGTCGCCGCGGAGGGCATGCCGCTATTCATGGCGACCAGAAGGTCCAAGGCCTCCGATTGCCTGACTTCACCGACGACCAACCGTGTCGGACGCATCCGAAGGGCCTCTCTCACAAGCCGCCGCAATGGGATCTCACCGGTCCCCTCGAGGCTGGCATCGCGCGTCTGAAGGGCCACCCAATCCGGGTGCTGGGGAAGGTGGATCTCGAAAACCTCTTCGCAACTGACGATTCGCTCATTCGCAGGGATACAGCCCAGCAGCGAGTTCAACAGCGTTGTCTTTCCCGCTTGAGTTCCTCCTGCAACGACCACGTTGAGGCCACTGATCATCGCCGCCTCGCAGAACTCCGCCGCCTGCGCGGTGAGCGTTCCCCCCGGGACCAGATCACCCACGTGGCGCGGCCGCATGACGAATCGGCGTATATTCACCGCCCAGTGCTCACGGGTGATGTCCGGAATGACTACGTGCAGGCGACTGCCGTCAGGGAGCATCGCATCGACGAAGGGCTGGCTGATATCCAGGCGACGGCCCGACCACAGCAGCATTCGTTCGACGAGATCACGGACTTCTCCGTCCGTCAGCACGGTGGTCGTCAGTTCGCTGCGCCCACCTCGAGCGATGAAGACTCGTCCGGGCTCGTTGATCCAGATCTCCTCGATCTCCGGGTCATCGAAGAACCTTTGGAGCGCACCGAATCCGGCGATTGCATCGAGTAGCTCGCGCCGCAAGACCTCGGGATCGTCTGGGACGCTGCGGTCGAAGGCAAGGCATTCGGTCAGGTATTCCGCTACCGAATCCGAGACGATCTTTTGGGCGAGATGGGACTGCCGCATGGGGTCGATGCCCGCGCGACGGATGCCTTCACGCACGCGCGCCTCTACCAGAGTGCGCGCCACCGTATCGGCCTCGAGCTGGTCCATGTTTCGCCCCGTTTATCGTGAACTATCGCTTGTCGGAAAACCCCTGCGCCGCAGTGCAAGAGCGATGACGGGAAGGTAAGTCGTGAAGTGCGTGGGAAACAAGCCGACAGATCCAGCTGTGGATAAAGATCCGATCCGGCTGTCACCCGAAGGTGCGACTTACAGTGATGTGTTTCGTCGCAAGGCTCACTGCGAGCGCGCGGTTACCGATTGGATCACCAGGGTCCGCAGCACTCTCAGTGCGACCGACAGCATCGCGAGATCAGCATTCTCCGCTGCAGCGATCTGATCGAGTGTGCTGCGCGCTCGAGAAAGCCCCTCCGCGTGCCCGGACTCCCACTGCTCGATACGTTCACCCGTCGATTGCTCCGGGTCGGTCTGGCCGACCACCCCGAGGGTGAACTGGGCGAGAGCCGCATACAGGTCACTACGTAGCGCCTGTCGAGCCAGTGCCGTCCACCGATCGGCCCGACTCAGCACGGTGATCTGGCCCAGGAATCGGTCCACGCCGTAGCGCTCCGACAGGGCGAAGTACACATCGAGCACGGAGGCAGGGTCCTGCCCGGTGGCTTCGGCAATCTCGGTGATGTCCAGCATGGCGAACACATCGAGCAGCGCACTCGCCTCTTCAGCGAGTTCGACAGGCGCACCCAACTCCACGAACTGATTGACCCCTCGCTCGTATCTGTCCTGCTCGACCCCTCGCAGCGCGGGAACCACATGTGCGGAGAGGGCTTGTACGACCGGTCGGAACCGATCCACCTCCGTCTGCACATCAAGGATTCCCCCACGCGCATTGAGGAACCACCGCAGTGCCCGGTCGAGAAGACGCCGCGATTCTAAGTGCAGTGCATCCTGGGCCTGGGTCGGCACCGCGTTGTCCAGTGCATTCACCCGGCGCCAGAAATCGCGGAGCCCGAATATCGCGGTCACCGCGGATGCCGCACGAACGACCTCGGGTGCGCTGGCACCGGTCTCCTCGCACGCTCGGAACACTATGGAGATACCACCGTTGTTGATGATCTCGTTGACCACCATCGTGGTGATGATGCCGTCGCGCAGCGAGTGACCAGGAATCCGCTCGGCAAAATCCTGCTGGATGCGCTCGGGGAAGTACTCGACGAGTCGGTCGGTGAACCACGGATCCTGCGCCGCAGCAGTGCCGAGGTCCTGCGCGAGCGAGATCTTGGCATACGCAGCCAGAACCGCGAGTTCGGGTCCGGTGAGTCCCTGCCCGGCCATCGCACGCGTTGCGATCTCATCATCGGCTGGGAGCACCTCCAGAGCACGATCGAGGATGTCGCGGGATTCGAGGTCGCGAATCATCCGGCCGTGAACCTCGATCAGATTCGCCGCACCCCGCCGAGCATTACCCAGCAGCACGTTCTGGTCGTAGTTGTCCCGCAACACCAGGGTTGCGACCTCATCTGTCATCGACGCCAGCACTTCATCACGCTGCTTACCGGTGAGATCGCCCGAACGCACGACCTCATCGAGCAGCACCTTGATGTTGACCTCATGATCAGAGGTATCCACCCCTGCGGAATTGTCGATTGCATCGGTGTTGAGCCGAGCGCCGGCATGGGCTGCTTCGATACGACCGGCCTGGGTGAGCCCGAGATTCCCTCCTTCCCCGACCACGAGGACCCGCAACTCGCCACCGTTGATCCGCACCGCGTCATTGGCCTTGTCCCCGACCTCGGCATGCGTTTCCGACTGGGCCTTGACGTAGGTTCCGATACCGCCATTCCACAACAGGTCGACCGGGGCTTGAAGGATCGCCTTGATCAGGTGGTTCGGCTCCATGGCTTCAGGCCCATCGACGATTCCCAGGGCTCGACGCATTGGCTCCGAGATCGGAATAGCTTTGACCGTGCGGCGGAATACTCCGCCTCCCGGCGAGATGAGGTCGGGGTCGTAGTCACCCCAGGATGAGCGAGGTAGTCCGAAGAGTCGACTGCGCTCAGCGAAGGATGCGGCAGCATCCGGGGTGGGGTCGATGAAGATATGTCGATGGTCGAAGGCTGCGACGAGTCTGATGTGCTCGGATAGCAGCATTCCGTTTCCGAAGACATCGCCGCTCATGTCACCGATACCCACGACGGTGAATTCCTCAGTCTGTGTGTCCACGCCAAGGTCGCGGAAGTGGCGCTTCACTGACTCCCATGCCCCGCGGGCGGTGATACCCATCGCTTTGTGGTCGTATCCGGCCGAACCACCTGACGCGAATGCATCACCGAGCCAGAATTGGTATTCCTCGGCGACGGCGTTGGCGAGATCCGAGAACGTTGCGGTCCCCTTGTCGGCCGCGACGACGAGGTAGGGATCATCACCATCGTGACGCACGACCTGCGGCGGCGCGACGACCTGGCCGGCCGCGAGGTTGTCGGTGATGTCGAGCAGGCCGGAGATGAACAGGGTGTAGGCCTGCTGACCCTCGGCCAACCAGCCCGCTCGATCGAGTGTCGGATCAGGCAGGCGCTTGGGCACGAACCCACCCTTCGCGCCAACCGGGACGATCACCGCGTTCTTCACCTGCTGCGCTTTGACGAGACCCAGTACCTCGGTGCGGAAGTCCGCGGGTCGATCGCTCCAGCGCAATCCGCCGCGTGCGATTCGACCGAATCTCAAATGAACTCCCTCGACCCTGGGCGAATACGCCCATACCTCATAGGAGGGTCTCGGCTGTGGCAGCACGTCGATGCGCGAGGCATCGAGCTTCATGGTCACGATTTCACGATGCCTACCGGATTCATCACGACGATAGTGGTTGGTGCGCAGCGTCGCGGTGATCATCGACAGCAGCGCCCTCAGGATCCGATCCTCATCGAGGCTCGCTACGGCATCGAGCGCGGAGACGATCGAGTCGGTCGCCCGGGTGATTCGTTCAGCACGCGCAGTGTCAACACGCAGGGATTCACCGGGGTCGAACCGCAACTCGAACAGCCGAACGAGTGACACCGCAATATCGGCGTTCGCTAGGAGCGCGCGCTCGATGTGTTCGGGGGCGAAAGAGGTCCCACTCTGGCGTAGATAACGAGAGTAGGCACGCAGCACCGAGACCTGGCGCCAGTCCAAACCTGCTCGGACGATCAGGGCGTTCAGCGCATCGACCTCGGCTCGCCCGTGCCATATCGCGAGGAAGGCTTCAGCGAAACGTTCACCGAGGGATGTCGGCTCCGGGATTCGGGCGCTGCCGATCGTCATCCCGAAGTCATAGATCCATACAGGATCGGCACCTGATCGGTTGATCTCATAGGGCCGTTCATCGACGACATCGACGCCGAGGCTGGTCAGTACGGGAAGTACCGCGGTCAGCGAGATCGGCTGATCGGTTCGGTAGATCTTCACGCGCCTTTGCACCGGTCTCTCGACCATCGGCTCGTACATCAGCACGTGGATGGAGACATCCGCGCCCAATTCGTCGATCGCCTTGACATCGTGGCTGGCGACCCGGGGAGCGAAATCCTCCTTGTAGGCCTCAGGAAAGGCATCGCGGTATATCGGGAGCAGACGTGCCGCTTGATGCGCCCCGAGGCGATCACGAAGCGCTTGCGCGAAATGATCCTCCCAACTGCGCGCCGCGGCAATGATGCGCTCCTCGACACCGAGAAGATCCGGTTCGCCGAGTTCTTCACCCGACGCCGCGCGAACCACGAAGTGCAAACGGGCGAGAACCGAATCTGAGACGTGAGCGGTGTGGTCGATGATCGACACTCCATAGGCGTCCTGCAGAATCCGCTGGATTCTCAGGCGAGTTGCAGTGTTATAGCGATCTCGGGGCAGGTATACCAGGCAGGAGGCGTATCGACCGTAGGGATCACGCCGACTGAACAGTCGAGTCTGGCGACGCTCGGCAATTTGAGAAACCGCGAGCCCGATGGCCGCGAGATCACTCGCCGGGGTGGCGAACATCTCATCACGCGGATACGTCTCGAGGAAATGCTCGATGGCCTTGCCCGAGTGCGATTCCGGATCGGCGTTAGCGAGATCAAGAACCTCGACAACCCGTTCACGCAGCACGGGGATTGAGCGCACACTCTGGGCATGCGCGGATGCGGAATACAGTCCGAGGAAGCGTTGTTCACCGGTGACCCTGCCGGCGTCATCAAAGCGTTTGACCCCGACGTAATCAAGATAACTTCGCCGATGAACGGTCGACCGGCTGTTCGCCTTCGTCAAGACGAGGGTCACCGGCTCTCGCGCGAGTGATCGGACCTTCGCCGGCAGTTTCGCGAAGGCACGCTGGGATGGTTGATCCGAACGCAGCACTCCCAAGCCCGTCCCCGGCACTGCCGAAAGCGATTCCTCGCCGACGTCTCCGCGCAGGTCGTATTCGCGGTACCCGATGAAGGTGAAGTGATCGTCGACCATCCAATCGAGGAGGTCAGCCGTCTCGGTGCACATCCGTGGGTCGAGTCCCAGCGGCGGTTCCTGCCTGAGTTTGGCGGCGATGTCGAGGGCCCGTGCTCGCATCCGCGGCCAATCCTCCACCGCTTCACCGACATCGAGCAGCACCCGTCGAAGTTCGGCTTCGAGCACGGCGGGATCGGCGATACCGTCATCAATTTCGACATGGATCCATGACTCGGCGACATCAGTCAGGGCGCGAGCCTCCTCGATGGCGACTTCCGGGACCAACGCGCCTTCGTTTGATCGCAGGCCGACGAGGTGCCCGGCCGCATCACGCACCACCATCAACACCGGGTGGATCACCAGTCGGATCGTATGCCCGCCGGCAGTGAGTGCTGCCGACACTGAATCAACGAGGAAGGGCATATCGTCAGTCACGATCTCGATGACCGTCCTGCCTGTTGGCCAACCGTCTTCGTCCCGATCGGCAGCACGAACACGCACCGCAACCGTCCCGATGGGACGATCCCTGGCCAGGTCCACGTGGGACGCGACCGCCTCGCTGAGTTCCGCGGGTGTGCGCTGCTCGATATCCGAGGCAGCCACCAGGTGGTAGTACCCGGGCAGAGCAGAGATCACCAGCGGATCGACGTCGGACCCGTCAGCCCATTCCACAGCCGCATCCAGCAGTCGGGCGACGGAGACGGACTCTGAGCTCGACATGACGAACTCGCCTATCCCGTGGAGGCGAAGTAGTTGCCGCCGCCGCCCTCCCATGCGCGACGACTCGTCTCCAGGGAGGACTCGAGTACATGGAGTCTGCGGGAGGTCTCCATGATGTTGCCCCCCATGGCGCTCAGGTCCTCCTCATTCGGTCCCAGGACATGAACCTGGGCACCTTGAGCCTCGATCACATCGACTTCTTCCAGGCATCGCTGCGTGACCCGTCGTCGCCATTGACGTTCCAACCGGGTGAACAACCCGTCAGGATCATCGGTGGTGAAGGACACCATCGGTGCGATGACGAACACTTCGTCGACCCGGTCATCGACGAGCACGTCTACCGATGTCGCCGACCACGCGCCACCATCGACGTAGGGGCGGCCATCGATCATGATCGGTTCGAACCAACCGGGAATGGCACACGAGGCCATCACGGCATCGGCTAGCGACGCCGACGGTGCCTGCTCTGTCCCGAACACGGTTCGTCGACCATCGTCATAGTCCATCGCGACGACACGAAGGTCACCGTGCGGTGACCATTCGCCCATCGGCGTGATCGCTTCGATGAGGTGGCCCACTCGGTCCAGCGACCCAGTACCGACCGGGAGGAAAGCGGACAGGACGGCGGTCGGAGGGAGTCGGAATCCCCGGCGCAGGCTGGCGCCGATCAATTTCAGCGAGCCCGGTCCGCGCAGTTTCGGCATCGATGGCCGCGACCCCCCGGTGGCCGATTCGTAGTCCCACGCATAGCCGGCGAGGGGGCCCTCGGTGATGGGTTCGCCGTACTGATGGGCGCACAGCTGAGATGGAGTCACCCCGGCGGCAAGCAGTGCACCGATCACCGATCCTGCCGATGTTCCGACGATCACGTCCATGTCGGCAACTTTCACGCCGCGCGCTTCTTCAAGAGCACACAGCGCACCGACCATCCACGCCGCTCCCAGCACACCACCGCCTCCGAGAACGAGTGCGGTGCGCTTCGATGGATCCGACCCGGGGGTTAACTGCGACATCGGCTCTATTCTTCCTCGCCCGATGTCGCTCGATCAATCGCCACGCGCAGACGTCGGCGGCGAGATCCACTCGTCGTATCGAGAAGCTCGGAAAGTGCTTCACGAACCGATTGGACTACGACGTCGAGATCCGTCACAGCATCCCGATCCGCAGTGATTCCGAAGTACACCGCGCCGTCATAGGACGTGATGCCGATGCTCAGAGGCTGACAGGGACCAAGAGGCAGAATCGGATAGGCCGCCAGCATTCGAGCACCGCCTGCATACCGGGGGGTCTGGGGGCCGGGAACGTTGGTGACGACGAGGTGATACGCACGCTTGGACACGCTGGCTCCGACCCGAGCGCCTAGTGCGTGCATCGTGGGTGGAGCGAATCCGACGAGCTCCACGAACGACTGCGCGCCCAGGACGTGACTCTCGGCACCATGGCGAGCCATGTCGAAACTGATGCGCTGCACCCTGATGACCGGATCAGGCTCGCCGACCGGGAGGTCGAGCATGACTGCCGACACTGTGCTGGCACGTGGGTCATCGGCTGCCACACTCACCGGAACAACCGCCCGGACGACGGTGTCGGAGGCGATCGAGACACCGCGCGTGAACAACCACGATCGCAACGCACCCGTCACCACAGCCAGAGCAATATCGGTGATGGACCCGCCTGTCGTTCGGCGAATCCTCTTGAACTCATCCAATCGCAGGTCAACCGTGTCGAAACGACGCTGCGCACCGACATCCACAGATAAGAGTGGCAGTGCATCAGGGCGAGCAACGTCGACGAGAGTGGCCGCGACATCGCCAACCGACCGGGCAGCGTTCGTGATTCCCTCACCCAACCGCCCCAGCAGCCTGCGCGGTGAGCGAAGTGAATCTCCGATGGCGCCGGCCAGGAGTTCCGCCGAACTGGGTTCAGCCGATGGCAGCCACGTCGTCTCAGGAACCGCAGCCGGCTCCTGAGACTCATCGAGGATGACCTCGGCGATATCGATCGCCGAAAGCCCGTTGACCATCGCCTGGTGGGTCTTGGTCAGCAGGGCGAATCGTCGACCCGCGATGCCTTCTACGAGATACACCTCCCACAGGGGACGCCGACGATCCAGTGGACGACTGAAGATCCTGGAAACCAGGTCATAGAGCTGCTCGATCGAGCCTGGTGCGGGTAGGGCCGATCGGCGCACATGGAAACTCACATCGAAGGTCGGGTCATCCACCCACACGGGCGCTGCCAATCCTCCGGGCACCTCACGCACCCGCTGGCGGTAGCGGGGCAGGAAGGAGATCCGCTGCGTGATCAGCCGGACCAACCGCTCATGATCCATCGCCCCCGGGGACTCGCTGAACAGCACCAGACTGCCGACATGCATCGGAGTCGTCGGTCCTTCCAGATAGAGGAAGGATGCGTCCATAGCGGACAGCCGGTCTGCCACCGGACCATCGTGCCACGGCCGCCAGGTGCTGTGAGCACTATCCAGCCGTTCGTGGAAACCGGACCCGTGCACCCGTTCCGGGGTCGTTTCGGGGGCCGCCCGATCAGGTCAGGTCGGTATCCAGAAGCGCGGACAGCTCCACGAGGGTCGTTTCATAGTCCACATGCAAGATCCCAGGCATCCCCAGACTGGCCCCGGCCCGGATGTTGTGTTCGAGGTCGTCGATGAAGACGCACTCCTGCGGATCCATCTCCATGAGTTCGAATGTGTGCCGGAAGATTCGTTCCTCGGGTTTGCGCATCCCCACGTCACCACTGATGACAGTCACGTCGAACATGCCGTCCCACAGGTGCTCGGGATAGTGATTGCCCCATGAGTTCGACAGCAGGGCGGTGGTCAATCCTCGATCTCGGACCCGGCGGACCAGCCCGGTCATGTCGTGGGCGTGTTCGAAATGAACGAACATGCGTTGCAGCAGCCCCGCGGACTCGATCTGCTGGCCGATCCGGAGGGAGAGCTCTTCGGCGAGTCGCTCCTCGAAATGCGGAACCTCGACTTCACCTCGCTCCAAAGCATGGACGGGGTTGAGTCGTGCTTCGATCGCCCCCTCATCACCGAGCCACAGGCGCATCACCTCGGAATAGGCGGTGAGATCGATGCCATCCGCATCAGCCCACCTTCGCACCGCATCACGCATGTTCCCGGTGAGGACCCCACCCCAGTCGACGATGAGTCCGCGATAGGGAGATGTGCTCACAACAGCACCCTAACGATTGAGGCTTCAGTGCCGCCATCGCCACCCTCCCCCACGATCCGGGCCCGGGGACTCATGAATTCTCGATCCCGAGACGACCGTGGCGTAATCTGGCGCCTCGTGGGAGACGGCGCGGAGGACGGTGCGCAGGAGGGTGCGCGGCGAGACGCCGCGACCGGGAGGCTCTTTCGCTCTCTGCACGCCGACGGTGCTTCAGCCCCAGAAGCCCTAGCAGCCTTGGATCTCGACGATGTCGTGCGGTTGCGCAGTGTGAGCCTGGCCGAACATCGAGACCCCGTACCCGGGCCGACAATCGATCCGGATTTCGCCCATCTGTTCGCCGAACCCGTCGATACGCAGATGCCCGACGAAGACCTCGCCGAGGTAGGTGTGCACGAGAAGATGATTGCCGGGAAGGTCGAATACGAAGACGACGGCATCGATGCTGAGGATGACGACCTCGATCCACAGCGCCCGCTGGAGGATCGGTCGACTCCGCGAGCAACCCGGCGTTCTGAGTACGCCGGGAGACTCGATGCGGGAGTGCCAGCGTGGACCGCCGCCGCCATGATCGTCGGCGTGTCCCTCCTCATCGGCATCGCCGATGTGTTCGTCACCGGTCAACTCGGCTGGCTCACCGGGATCGCCCTCGTCGTCGTCAGCACCTACGCAGCCGCAACCGTTCGGCCCAGCGACGGGTACTGGGCGGTTGTTACGCCTGCGCTCGCATTCCTGCTCACAACCATCACCATCGGGCAGGCGACCGTGACCGGAGGAGGCTTCTGGGTGCGTCAGGGGCTGCTGATTCCCTTCACCCTCGGTCGGGCGGCACTGTGGATCGTTTCGGCCACGGCCTTGGCAGCGGTGATCGTGGGAGTGCGTCGGCGCCGCGCCTTAACGCGCTGACCTCGCCGACCAAGGATTGTGACTACTTCGCCGCCGCAGCCTTCATGTCCCGGCGCAATTCGGGTGGCAGTGCGAAGATCAGCGTCTCTTCAGCCGTCGTGACCTCTTCCACATCGACGAAGTCACGTTCTGCCAACCACGCGAGCACACCCTGGACCAGCACCTCGGGCACAGACGCCCCCGAGGTCACTCCGACGGTTGTGGCTCCGGAGAACCACTCATCCCGCAACTCGTCCACCCCGTCGACCCGATACGCAGCCGTTGCCCCAGCCTCAAGACCCACCTCGACGAGCCGCACCGAGTTCGACGAGTTGCCCGATCCGACCACGACCAGCACATCGCACTGCTGCGCGATGACCTTGACCGCCGCCTGCCGGTTCTGGGTGGCGTAGCAGATGTCGTCACTGGGTGGACTGCTCAAATTCGGCAGTCGCTGCTTAAGTCGATCGACGGTTTCCATCGTCTCGTCAACCGACAGTGTCGTCTGCGACAACCAGATGACTTCACGATCGGGATCGACCTGGACATTCTCTGCATCGGCTGGGTTCTCCACCAGGGTGATCGCTTCGGGTGCCTCGCCCATGGTGCCGACGACCTCTTCGTGCCCTTCGTGGCCGATGAGCAGGATCTGCTTGCCTTCCGCGGCGAAACGCTTGGCTTCGGAGTGCACCTTCGTCACCAACGGACAGGTCGCATCGACCGTCTTCAACGATCGCTCCTGCGCTTCGGCGTGAACACTCGGAGCGACACCGTGCGCTGAGAACACGACGGTCGAGCCTTCGGGCACCTCTTCGAGTTCCTCGACGAAGACCGCACCCCGTTCCTCGAGCTTCTCCACCACATACCGGTTGTGCACGATCTGCTTGCGCACATACACCGGGGGGCCATAGAGCTCCAGGGCCTTCTCGACCGTCACGACCGCACGATCGACGCCCGCGCAATAGCCGCGGGGTGCAGCGACGAGGACCCGCTTTCTCGATCCCGCCGCAGAGGTGTCTTCCGCTTCCGAATTCGTGTGGTCAGCCACGTTTCCATCGTAGGTGCAGGAGTGTGATCCAGCGAATGCGGTGCCGATGCTGCGTAGGCTTGCTGCCTGTGGCGATGGACAACTCCCCCGACGCGCCGATCCCGGTGCGGACTGTGTCAGGCAAAATCGCCGAATGGGTGAACCGCCTGGGTGCGGTGTGGCTGGAGGGCCAGATCACCCAGATCAGCCGTCGCCCCGGCATGCGAACCGCCTGGGTCACCCTGCGGGATGTCGAGGTGGACATGTCGTTGACCGTGGTGACCGACGTGTCGATCCTCGATCGGGTCAAGCCGGGGGTCACAGACGGGCAGCGCGTCGTCGTCCATGCTCGTCCGGAGTTCTATACCGGGCGAGGTCAGTTGCAGATGCGCGCCCGAGAATTCCGGCCCGTAGGACGTGGCGCATTGCTCGAGGAACTCGAAAGGCTTCGGGCCCTGTTCGCCGCCGAGGGCCTATTCGCCCCCGAACGCAAACGCGCCCTGCCGTTCCTTCCTCGACGCATCGGGTTGATCTGCGGTCGATCGAGTGCTGCCATGCAGGATGTTCTGGTGAATACCCGTGGGCGATGGCCTTCGATCGCCTTCGAGGTTCGGGAGGTCGCCGTGCAGGGGACCTCGGCGGTCGCCGAGGTGGTGGCGGCCCTGGAGGATCTCAATACGATTGACGATGTTGATGTGATCGTGCTCGCTCGTGGTGGTGGCAGCGTGGAAGACCTGCTGCCGTTCAGCAATGAGCGGCTGGTCCGTGCGGTGGTCGCATCACGGGCGCCCGTCGTCAGCGCGATCGGTCACGAGCAGGATGCGCCGCTGGTTGATTTCGTCGCCGATCTGCGCGCCTCCACACCTACCGATGCGGCGAAGCGGATCGTGCCCGATCTGGATGAGCAGTGGGACATCGTCACCGGCTTGCGCAACCGTGGCAGGACCGCGTCGATGCGCCGCATCGACGCCGAATACCAGCGGTTGCAGGCTGCACTCGACCGCATCCGTACCTCCATCCGCTACCGCGTTGACGTCGAACGCCGCACCGTCGACCACCTCGTGGCCCAGGTGCGCACGCTGTCACCCCTGGCCACCCTGCAGCGCGGCTACGCCGTCGTGCAGTCGGTCGACACCGGGCGACTCATCCGGGATGCTGATCAGGTTGGTCTCGGCGAACGCCTGCGGGTACGCGTCGCAACCGGCCGATTCACCGTCGAGCGAGTGAGAATTCCCGCCGAAGCCGCACACGATGAGGGAGACCTGAGCAGATGACCGATGCTGACGACACCGCTGCTGACGCACCCGACGATGGGCCTACTATCGTCATCATCCCCGAAGACATCGCTGCCATGGGCTTCGAGCAGGCCAGAGATGAACTGACCGCGATCGTGGCGAAGATGGAATCCGGAGCAGTACCCCTCGAGGACGCCCTGAGCCTGTGGGAGCGGGGAGAGGCACTCGCCGCACACTGTCAACGTTGGCTCGACGCAGCAACCCCGGTCGACCCCGATGAACTCGACGATCTCGATGCGGACGGTGCGGATGCCGACGACGACGATGAGGACGAATAGTCCGCGGCAGCGCAGGGCGGGACCGGGTTAGCGTTCCGGGATGGCAGTCGGGCTCAGCCGCTGCGCCAGGTCGAGTAGTGCTTCCCACGATGCGGTTCCTGAGACCACGATCGTCACCCCTTCGGCCACTCTCACAAGCGAGCGTGTCGGCTCCGCACCGGAACTTTCCCACCGTTGCCACCCTTCGACCTCGTCGCCGGTCGGCTGACCCGTATCGGTCTGACCTGCGAGATAGGCCGGATTGGTCGTGGCCGACTGGCCCAGCTGGGCATAGGCCTCCTCCGGGGTGACGAATCCCAGATGCCATGCGGGGTCCGGCTCCGCCTCGAGGGGTAGATCCCAACGCGCACTGGTCACGACCCAACCCTGCGGCAGGTTCTCGGGGAAGAGAACCGGATATCCCGCGGTCGCCCGTGCAGCGGTGAGCGCCTCGGTCGCATCCACGGAGCGAATCGCCTCCGGCTGGGGGCGCCAAGTGACCAGCAGGATCGCACCGACCACAACCAGCACCACCACCATGGACCGAGCCATATCGGCGATGGTCTTGCCCAGGCGAGCATTTGGCCGCCCTGTGGGACGCAACTCACCCGGCTCCGCTGGCGATGCCATGCGATGGTCGCCCGTGGCACCTTCGGCCGGTTGTTCGGTCACCCGCTTATTGTCTCTGGTGTCGGCGAGCCCTGCACGTTCCCACCTCAGCGCCTCGTGCGACGTGCCATGCTCGGTGCATGAACCACTCTCCGGAAGCACCCGACCGCAACCTCGCTCTGGAACTGGTCCGGGTCACCGAAGCGGCAGCCATGGCAGCGGCCCGTTGGGTTGGTCGCGGCGACAAGAACGGCGCCGACGCTGCCGCCGTGAACGCGATGCGCCAACTCATCGGCAGTGTCTCGATGGATGGGGTCGTCGTCATAGGTGAGGGCGAGAAGGACGATGCCCCGATGCTGTTCAACGGTGAGCGCGTCGGCGATGGGACAGGTTCAGCGGTCGATGTCGCTGTCGATCCCATCGACGGAACGACGTTGTGCGCCAAGGGCATGACCAATGCGATCTCCGTGCTCGCTGTTGCCGAACGCGGCTGCATGTACGACCCCAGTGCGGTGTTCTATATGAGCAAGCTCGTCGTCGGACCCGAGGCTGCAGATGTCGTTGACATCACAGCACCGGTGTCACAGAACCTCTCCCGTATCGCGAGCGCCACGAAGCGATCCGTCAATGACCTCACGGTCTGCATCCTCGATCGACCGCGCCACGATCAACTCGTCCGCGACGTTCGTGATGCTGGAGCGCGCATCAAATTCATCACGGACGGGGACGTCGCCGGTGCGATTATGGCCGCACGCGAGGGCACCGGGGTCGATGCACTGATGGGAATCGGTGGCACTCCCGAGGGGATCATCACCGCATGCGCTGTCAAATGCCTCGGCGGCACGATCCAGGGGATGCTCTGGCCCCGAGACGATCTTGAGCGAGAGAAAGCCATAGCAGCGGGCCACGATCTCGACCGGGTGCTCACCACCGATGACCTGGTAACCGGTGACAACGTCTTCTTCTGCGCGACGGGCATCACCGATGGCGAGTTGATGCGGGGAGTGCGTTACCGATCACAGGGCGCGACAACCCATTCGATCGTGATGCGCAGCCGCAGCGGGACGATCCGTGAGGTAATAAGCGAGCACCACCTCGACAAGCTCAGTGCCTACTCTGCAGTCGACTTCGAGCGGCCGAACTGATTCCGTCAATCGGCCTCGGCAAAGAACGCGTCGAGTTCCGTCTGCGTCGGGGGCTGCGCCCCCGCGCGGGTACACGTCAGTGCTGCAGCCCACACCGCACGCATGACGATCCCGGCCAAATCGCCGGAGTCGACCTGGCACAACCTGCTCTCGCAATCTGGACCGAACCAATCAGCGAGTCCCGCGAGCAGCCCAGCCATCAGAGTGTCACCCGCTGCCACCGTGTCCACCACCGTGACCGCGGGTGCGGGGACATCGACGGGGGCGTGGCCGCGCTGCCACACGGTGGCTCCGCCCGGGCCACGGGTCAACACCACGATCACGGGCCCGGTCTCCGCCCAGCGTGCACACACGTGCTCCGGGCTGACTTCGGGGTAGCAGTAAGCCAGGTCCTCCTCGCTGGCCTTCACCACATGAGCGGTGAGAGCAAAGCGTTCCACATGAGAGCGCGTTTCCGGAGCCCCGAGGGCGTGAGGCCGCGCGTTGGGGTCATAACTCAACGTGACGCCGCCGTCGCTGCGAGCCTGCTGCCATGCTTGGAAAAGCAGCTCAGTGCCGACACCGAGGTAACTCACCAGAGACCCGGTGTGCCAGGCGATCGCGCCTTTATCGATCATCAGGCTTCGTGCGAGGTCGAGGTCAGCCGCGGTCCAGCGCAGGTCTGGGCTGTCAGATGCGTAGAACGCGTATGTCATCGACCCCGTGACATCGGGAGTGCACACGGCAAGCATGGAGACTCCATCCGCGTCGATGAGACCTTCGAGTCCCAGGCCCGACGCCCGCAGGTTGTCATCCAGCACCTCGGCGAAACCATCGTCGGCGCGGCGACCCAACAGCAGCGGATCCAGCCCTAGGCGAGCCAACGCGAGGGCGACATTCGCCGGAGATCCGCCCGGCAGCGCGACGAACTCCCCCGCAGCCGCGCCGGGGACCAGATCGATGATGCGTTCTCCCAGAACGGCGATGCACCGATGCGTGGTCATGGGAGCCGACGCTAGAGCGTCGATCGCAACGGTGCAATGTCGTGGGAGGAGTCCCGGCGCCTATCGTTGGACTATGACCGCTGCGCCGGAAGAACGAGATTTCGTCGACCTGCTGCCCATCGGGCCCGACCACACGCCCTACCGACTGCTGACCACCGACGGCGTCGAGGTGATCGAGGCAGCCGACCGGACATTCCTCCAGGTCTCACCGCAGGCCCTGTCCAACCTGACATTCACCGCGATGCGCGATATCGCGCATCTGCTGCGCCCCGGCCATCTCGCTCAGCTGCGATCGATCCTCGACGATCCCGAGGCCAGCCCGAATGACCGATTCGTCGCGATGGACCTGCTGAAGAACGCGAACATCTCCGCCGGTGGCGTGCTGCCCATGTGCCAGGACACAGGAACCGCGATCATCATGGGTAAGCGCGGCCAGCACATCTTGACCAGCGGTCCCGATGAAGCAGCCATCACCGACGGTGTCGCACGGGCCTATGGGGAACTCAACCTGCGGTATTCCCAATTGGCTCCGCTGACGATGTGGGAAGAGCGCAACACCGGCACGAACCTGCCTGCGCAAGTCGACATCTACGCCGACACCAAACCCGGGCACGAATTGACGTACGAGTTGCTGTTCATGGCCAAGGGTGGGGGTTCGGCGAATAAGAGTTTCCTGTTCCAGGAGACGAAGGCATTGTTGAACCCGCAGCGGTTCGTTACGTTCCTCGACGAGAAGCTGCGGTCTCTGGGAACTGCAGCCTGCCCGCCGTATCACCTCGCGATCGTGATCGGTGGTACGAGTGCGGAGTACGCGCTGAAGACAGCGAAACTGGCCAGCGCCCGCTATCTGGACAACCTCCCGGTGCACGGCTCGATGGACGCCCATGGCTTCCGGGACCTCGAGATGGAGGCGCAGGTATTGGAGATGACCCGGCACTTCGGCATCGGCGCGCAATTCGGTGGCAAGTACTTCTGCCATGACGTGCGGGTGATCCGCCTGCCCCGCCACGGCGCATCACTGCCGGTGGCGATCGCCGTGTCATGTTCGGCCGACCGTCAGGCGATGGCCAAGATCACTCCCGAGGGAGTGTTCCTTGAGCAGCTGGAAACCGATCCTGCGCACTTCCTACCGGACCTGCACGAAGACGAACCTGATGCCGAGGTCGTGCATATCGATCTCAATCGACCGATGAGTGAGATCCGCGCGCAGTTGTCCACGCTTCCCGTGAAGACCCGGGTCGCATTGACCGGGCCGCTGGTTGTTGCCCGCGATATCGCACACGCACGCATCGCCGAGATGCTCGATCGTGGCGAACCGATGCCCGACTACTTCCGCGACCACGCCGTGTATTACGCCGGTCCGGCTAAGACTCCCGAGGGATACGCATCAGGTTCGTTCGGGCCTACGACCGCCGGACGCATGGACTCCTATGTCGATCGGTTCCAGAAGGCCGGTGGATCATTCGTGATGCTCGCCAAGGGCAACCGCAGCCAGGCGGTGACCAATGCCTGTCGCGATAACGGTGGGTTCTACCTCGGCTCCATCGGGGGCCCCGCAGCCGTACTCGCCCAGGACAACATCACCTCGGTGGAGGTCCTCGACTTCCCCGAACTGGGGATGGAGGCGGTGTGGCGGATCGAGGTCGTGGATTTTCCGGCGTTCGTCGTCGTCGACGACAAAGGCAATGACTTCTTCGCGGAAACGATGACCCCGATGGTGACCTCGATCCCTGTCGGCCCCCCACCCCCCTGACCCCTTGACCCCCCCTAGAACGTCTGAGTTACCTGAATGGTCGCTAACTCAGCTAGTTAGCGACCATTCAGGTAACTCAGACGCGAGAAGGGGGAGGGTTAGTACCAGCCGTTGGCGCGCCAGAATGCCCAGGCCGCTCGCGGTGAGCCATAGCGGCCTTCGATGTATTCGGCGCCGACCCGGATCTGGATGTAAGGGCTGTCGCGGTATTCGGCGATGGAATAGCCACGAGATTGAATATACGGACCGTTCACCTGGCCGAGGCCGTACCACGGTCCACGAACATGCCAATTAACGACCTCGAACCGCCAGTTGCTTTCCCGGTTCCACATCTTGCGCAGGGCCTTGAACTCAGACCGGTTCCAACCGTGGTGCTCCTTGATCACGTTACGGGCCAGCCAACGGCTGTATCGGGGCGTCCCGACTGCCGCGGGTGCGCGACCGTACTTCTCCCGGATCTGCTTCGGCGTCTTCGAGCGGGTACTCGACGCCGAGGAGTCGCTGGAGCCGCTGTCGGGCTGTTGCACATCGCGGTACTTCCGGGCCACCTTGTTGAGCCCACCGCGTTCCATCGGCGAATAGTTGTAACGCGAGGGGTTGGGCCATCCGCTCTCCGCGTTCGGTCGGTGATCGCAGTGCCAGTTCGCTCCCCATTCCGACGACCACTGCCGCCAGCCGGCACCCCGGTTGAACGTCGTCCAGAACGCCGCGTCCTGCCAGAATCGATTCCACTTGTGCAAAGGGGTCGATTCGAGCCGCTTGAGTTCACGTTCAGCGGCCTTGCCGTACACATCGGTTATCTCCGACCGCAGTCTCGCCGCCACCCGAGACGGACTGTTATAGGCCGTACCGAACTGGTAGGCACCGGAGAAGCCCCGATACACCGTGGTGTAACTGCCGCCACCTTCGCGCTGAACCACACATAGGCGGTACTGCTCGAAACGCCTGTCGTAGTACTTGCCTGTATAGGTGCTCGCCCGATAGCCCTTCATGTCATTGGCGGCCACCGTCGTCCACGGAAGGAGACCGTCGCCTACCGGTGCCGGGACCGGCTCGGTGACCCGGGGCAGTCGCTCATTGGCAACGTTCGCGGCAGCCACGCCTGATTCGGACTCCTCCGCTGACGCCGGAGCTGCGAGGGTCAGCGATGTGACCGCAAGGGCGCTGGCCAGCGAACCGAAGAACACAGCACGTAGGCGTGGCGTGCGCGGCCGCGCGGCGATGTCCTGGGGAGATTGGGCGTCGAGACCGAGCACGCAGTGCCTTCCGTCGGGCATCGGGCTCCCGGTCGCCACGATGCTCGCTGCACCCCGGTGCACTCTCCGACACCGCACGCGCTCACCGGTGTCGACGGCGCGGTCCGGGCCTGACCGGTTGGTTCTCGGTCAGGGGCGAGCCTGCCTGGGTGGGCCGACCGCCGGGGCCTTTCGTGATCCCCACCCTGACCCGATATCCCAGATATGTCACGTTCACGTCACGGCCTGCCTGTGGATAACTATACTAACAATTGGGACATACCGGTCAGTATCTGGTCATCCACGGAGAATCTCATGTGATGCAGACCACACAACTTTATGGATGTGGCGCCCTCGCCGTTACCAAGCTGAGGATCACGGCTGGGTGCCGGGCAGGTCCTCGAGCAGCTCGGTGACGAGAGCGGCGATCGGTGAACGCTCCGAACGGTTCAGCGTGATGTGCGCGAATAGTGGGTGACCCTTGAGTTTCTCGACCACGGTCACCACCCCGTCGTGTCGACCGACCCGGAGGTTGTCGCGCTGGGCGACGTCATGGGTCAGCACCACCCGCGAATCCCGTCCTACTCGTGAAAGCACGGTCAGCAGCACGTTGCGCTCCAGCGACTGGGCCTCATCCACGATGACGAACGCATCATGCAGCGACCGGCCCCGAATGTGGGTGAGCGGCAGCACTTCGAGCATCCCGCGGTCGATGACTTCCTCGACCACCTCGGTGGTGGTGATGGCACCTAGCGTGTCGAACACCGCCTGAGCCCACGGCGACATCTTCTCGTTCTCACTGCCCGGAAGGTAGCCGAGTTCTTGCCCCCCGACGGCATACAGCGGACGGAACACGATCACCTTGCGGTGGGCGCGGCGCTCCATGACCGCCTCCAACCCCGCGCAGAGGGCCAGCGCGCTCTTACCCGTTCCGGCTCGGCCCCCCAGGGAGATGATGCCGACCTCGGGGTCGAGCAGCAGATCGAGCGCGATGCGCTGCTCTGCGCTGCGCCCGTGCAATCCGAAGGCCTCGCGGTCACCGCGAACGAGGCGCAGTCGCTTGTCAGAGGTGACCCGTGCGAGTGCGCTGCCCCGCTCGGATACCAGGACGACCCCGGTGTGGCAGGGCAGATCCCTGGCATCATCGTGGTCGATCACGGTGGACTCGTACAGGTCATCGACCACCGACGCCGCAACCGGCATCTCAGCCATTCCCGTCCAGCCGCTCTCGACGACGAGTTCGGCTCGGTATTCCTCGGCTGCCAGACCCACGGATGAGGCCTTGACCCGCATCGGCAGATCCTTGCTGACCACGACCACGTCACAACCCTCGCCAGCCAGGTTGCTCGCCAATGCAAGGATGCGAGTGTCGTTGTCTCCCAACTGGAATCCGCTGGGTAGTACTGACGTGTCGGTGTGATTCAGCTCGACGCGCAACGTTCCACCAGCATCGCCTACCGGGAGTGGTTCATCGAGTCGACCATGGGTGATGCGCAGGTCATCGAGCAACCGCAACGCGGCTCGAGCGTAGTAGCCGAGTTCAGGATGGGTCCGCTTTGCTTCGAGTTCCGTCACGACCACCACGGGGACGACGACCTCATGCTCGTCGAACCTCAGCAGGGCGTGGGGATCGGACAGCAGAACACTGGTGTCGATGACATACGTTCGCCGTTTGCCCTTGGCTGCACGCTTGACTGTTGCCGATTTGCTCGAGGTAGTGGTCGCTGTGGCTCGGCGGGCAGCGGGCACGTAGTACTCCTCAGCGCCCATCACCAACAGGTGCAGCCGGCGAGGAGCGCGGATGTCGGGCGGGTCGACCGGGTGTCGACCCGATTGCTCATCACGTTAGGTGGCTCATCCGGACAATGGGAGGCGACGCGCCGTAAGGCATGTGAACAGCAGGTTGCCGAGAACCGACCGAGTCGTCAGGAGCCGAACCGGCGTTGCCGAGCGGCGTAGGCGCGCAACGCACGTAGGAAATCCACGTGCCGGAAATCCGGCCAATAGGCCTCGCAGAAGTAATACTCCGAATGGGCGCTCTGCCACAGCAGGAAACCCGACAGCCGTTGCTCCCCGGACGTCCGGATCACCAGATCGGGATCCGGTTGCCCCCGGGTGTAGAGGTGTTCGGCGATATGGTCGACATCGAGAACCCCGGCCAGATCCTCGAGTGACGTGCCCTCGACCGCATGCTGTTGCAGCAGCGAACGCACCGCGTCCACCACCTCGCGGCGTCCGCCGTATCCCACGGCGACATTGACCAGGATCCCGTCGATTTCCGCGGTTGCCTCTGCCGCCTCCTTCAGCAGCGTGGCAGTGGACTCGGGGAGCAGATCCAAGGCTCCGACAGGATTGATCTGCCACCGTCCAGTCTCGGCGAGGTTCGTGACGGTCTGGTCGATGATCTGCTGCAGCGCAGCGAGTTCTTCAGACGGACGCGCCAGGTTATCCGTCGACAGCAACCAGAGGGTGACGACCTCGACGTCGGCTTCCTCGCACCAGCCGAGAAACTGCACGATCTTGGCCGCACCCGCACGATGACCAGCGTCGCTGGACGATCCGTGGACGGTTGCCCAACGTCGGTTGCCATCCAAGATCACCCCGACATGTCGCGGGCGACGCTGCGGTGGGATCTGCTTGAGCAGTCGACGCTCATACGCGCCGTACAGCAGATCGGATAGGCCCACGAATCACTCCCTCGTCCTTGACCCTCAGAGTATCCCCATCCGAGTCGCTCTTCGACTGCTAATGCGTGCTCAACATGGTCACAAGCTCGTCGCCCGTCGTCACCGGGCGCTGGCAGGTGAACTGACGACAGACATACGCGGCCGGCCCACCGTCGATGAGTGGTCGATCCTGCAAGAGGGGAACGACTTCCCCATCTGTGTCATCACCGAGCGCCCCCTCGCCCAGCGCCATGACGGCGCACACCGCCGGGCCCGACACCGCTGCACGGACGAGGTCCCAGGTTCTGGGGTCATCCGGCGAGCCGACGATGGCGATCTCCCTGGGCCCATCGATCAAGGATTCCGCGGCCGCCAGTCCGGCACCGACCGCTCGTGGCGCTTTACCTCCAAGGACTCCAACCATGGCAAGAGCCCTCTGGGCAGCCTCGCGATGGGCGAGCGACCCGGTCAAGGCGGAATAGTCGAGCAGCGCGGCAGCCGCGGCCGACCATCCCGACGGCGTCGCCGAGTCGGCGGGGTCTCGGGGGCGGATCACCAGGGTCTCGGCATCATCGGCGGTATCGAAGAATCCACCGTCGTCATCTGCGAAATGCTCGCGAATCACATCGAGAAGGATGCCTGCGAAGGACAGCCAGGCATCATCCGCGGTGATCGAGAACAGTCTGAGCAGCGCACCGGAAACGCATGCGTAGTCCTCCAAGACTCCCTCGCTGGAACCCGGTTGCCCGTCACGGGAGGTGCGCGCTAGCCGATCACCATCAGCACCGGCACCCAGATGCACAGCGATGAGGACATCTGCCGCCGCAGCCGCAGCCTCGATCCACTCGGGTTCACCGAATGCCGCACCTGCTTCTGCCAAGGAGTCGATGAGCATGCCGTTCCAGGCTGCGATCACCTTGTCGTCGCGACCTGGGTGCACTCGGGTCGCGCGCGATGCGAATAACTGCGTCCGACACCGCTGCCAACGCCGGGGATCATCGGGATCATGGAGCAACTGCAATGTCGAGGTGCCGTGCTCGAAGGTTCCTGACTCGGTGACTTCACACAGGGCATTCACCCAGTCCCCGTCCTCTTCACCAAGGACATCGCGAATCTGCTGGGGTGTCCAGACATAGAAGCGCCCCTCTTCACCCTCGCTATCGGCATCGAGCGCCGAAGCGAAGGCACCTTCTTCGGTGCGCAGATCGCGAAGGCAGAACTCCACGGTTTCGCGTACGACCCGTTCCGCAAACTCCGATCCGGTCAATCGCCACCATCGGGTGTAGGCACGCAGCAGCAGAGCATTGTCGTAGAGCATCTTCTCGAAATGCGGCACAACCCATGCGCGATCGACTGCGTAGCGTGCAAAACCACCTCCGAGTTGGTCATAGATGCCACCTCGAGCCATCGCCTCGCATGTTCCCTCGACCATCGCCAGTGCTTGCGCGTCACCGGTGCGAGCCGCATGACGAAGCAGGAAGTCCAACAGCATCGATGGCGGGAACTTCGGGGCGCCACCGAAGCCTGCATCCCGCTCGTCGTATTGGCCGGTGAGCACGGTCACCGCTTCGGCGAGTACCTCGGCGTCGGGCGGTGCCTCCCCGATCGCCTGGCGGGTTTCGCGCTGCCGTAGTGCCCGGGTGATCCGACCGGCCGCTCCCTCGACCTCACCGCGACGCTCGGTCCAGGTGCTCGAGATCGCGGCGAGCACCTGCTCGAACGACGGCATCCCGTGCCGGGGGTCAGGCGGGAAATAAGTCCCGGCGTAGAACGGCTGCCCTTCATGATCGAGGAACACGCTCATCGGCCATCCACCGTGGCCTGTCAGCGCAGTGGTCGCATCCATGTATACCGAGTCGACATCGGGACGCTCCTCACGATCGACCTTCACGCTGACGAACTTCTCGTTCAAGATCGCCGCGATGCGCGGATCGTCGAAGGATTCATGCGCCATGACATGGCACCAGTGACAGGCTGAGTATCCGACGGACAAGAAGATCGGCACATCCCGGCGATGGGCTTCGGCGAAGGCCTCCTGCGACCACTCCCACCAGTCGACCGGATTATCTGCATGCTGGAGCAGATAGGGGGATGTGGACTGCGCCAAACGGTTCGCCATTCCCCCATCCTGGCAAAGTAGCCCTGTGCAATCGACACGGCAGGTCTTTCCCGATCAGCTACGCGGCATCGCACTGTTGGGAATCATCGTCGTGAACGCACCCTTCATGGCGATCAGCGCCGCGGGATTCACCGACGCATCGGTCGCCACCGCCTTCGATCGCGTCGTCGCGTTCCTCGTCATCCTGTTGGCCCAGGGCAAGTTCTATCTGCTGTTCTCCTTCCTGTTCGGCTACAGCGCACTATTCATCATCAAAGACGACTCACCCGTTCGACGCCGGGTCTATCAACGGCGCTTGGTGGCCCTTGCCATCCTGGGTGCAGCGCACCTGGTGTTCTTCTTCGTCGGTGACATTCTGCTGACCTACGCGATCTTGGGCTTCGCCCTCCTTCTGCTCTTCGGCCGATCCGATCACGCTGTGTGGCTGACCGCCGGCATCTCGGCAGCCATCAGCGCCGGATGGCTGTTCCTCCTAGTGCTCGCCACTCCCTTCGCGCCAGCCACCGGAGAGATCGCCGCATTCACCGCCTATGACAATGCGATGGCCACCGGCTCATTCCTCGACGATGCGGGCGCACGGTTGCAGGTATTCCCGCTGATCCTGATCAGCCTCATCGGCGCGCAATGGGGTTTTGCGTTCGTCGCGTTCTGTCTCGGCCTGCTCGCGGCACGCCATCGGTTCCTCGATCGCATCAGCGACTATGAGCAGACCTATCGCCGCATGGCGATTTGGGGTCTGGGCCTGGGACTTCCGCTGCAGTTCGCCACCGCGTGGTTGTCGATGGGGCCCGGCGTCGAAGTCGGTCTGCAAGCCTCCGGTCCCGCGCAAGCAGCTGCCATCCTCGGCATTCTGCTCGCGCCCATCCTGTCGATCGGCTACCTGGGGCTATTCGGACTGATGAGCACGCGTGGTCTTGGCCTTCTTCGGCCATTCGCGGCACCGGGCCGCACGTCGTTGACGATCTATCTCGGCGAATCGGTATTGCTCACCTCGATCTTCGCCGGTTGGGGGATCGGGCTTTTCGGTCAACTCGGCGCCGCTGCCGTTACCGCCACGGCGATCGGAGTATGGCTGGCTCTGGCCGTTGCCATGACGGTGTGGCAGCGACGCTTCGCTCAGGGCCCCCTCGAAGCACTCACCGGATCCTGGACCAAACGCCCTCTCAACCAGAAGCCGGCTTAGGCACCGGTGGGGGTCAGATGGGGTGGGCGGCGAGGAGGACGCCGCTGGGATCCATCTGCGCTCGAAGCGCCTGCAACCGCCGATAGGTCTGCGGATCGAATTCGGTCTGCCCGGTGACGGGATGATCGACGAAGTTCAACACCGTTCGCGCCGTCTCGAATGAGGCAAGGGACTCGAGCACATCGGCGATGCCGGCCTCGATCGAAGCCCGACTGCCGGTCACATCTTCGATACCGAGCGCGAAGAGCAGGTAATCTCCTTCGAGTCGATTCAACGCACCGTGGCCTTCGCCACCGCGTGCAATCGCGCCACCGAGTCGCCGCAGTTCGACCATGGCCAGCGGCGAACCCCTACCGGCAGCGAGCGGTGCGAGCGCCGCATCGGTCCCGGGGGCGTGGCGGGCCAATCCCCGCGCCGTTCCCGCTGGAAGCTGCTCGAGCAACCTCGCGTCGGACACTGAGGAAGTCGGTTGCAGGGGGTCGCGATGCACCCGGCCGAGATCCGCTGGACTCATCGCGGCCACGGTGTCCTCGAGCTGACCGTCCAATTCGCGCAGCGGCGCAAGGATCGCGTCGAGGTCATCACCCGAACCGGTTGAGCACACGCCGATCATCACGATCGCGCCACTCGGTGGTGCACTCATCACGAGAGTCGGTGTGACCTCATCGGGCAGGTCGATCGCCCACTCGGCATAGGCGGCCAGAACGTCGCCGGCACGGTCTCGTGGCCACACCAGTGCACCCGCTTGCACCGTCGAGACTTCGACAAGGTCGACGAGCAATTCGGTGACGATCCCGAAGTTCGCCGCGCCACCACGCAGCGCCCAGAACAACTCCGGTTCGTGACCGGCGTCGACCCAGTGGATACCACCATCCGCGGTGACCACCTGTGCGCCGGCAACCGCGTTCGATGCCAGGCCATATCGTCGCGCCAACCAGCCGATTCCACCACCCAGTGAATAACCGACGACACCGACATCAGCCGAGCTGCCCGCGAGCGCCGCAAGGCCTTGCCCAGCAGCGGGGCCTACGACGTCGCTCCAGCGGGCTCCGGCTCCCACGCGCGCTCGACCAGATTCGATGTCGACATCGCGCAGGTGCGACATCGAGATGAGGATCGCCGATTCATCCACGAGGCCCGTCGCACCATGCCCGGTGCCCTGCACCGCCACGCGCAGGTCCGCATCGGTGGCGGCGACCAGCGTTGACGAGACATCGGCGGCGACATCGTCTGGATCGGGAAGCACGATCGCCGCCGGCCGCTGATCGGCGGCGGTGTTCCACGCCCGACGGTGTTCGTCGTAGCCGGGCTCGTCGGGGCTGAGAATCCGACCGGAGATGGAGCGAGACAGCGAGGCGATGTGGGAGGCGGCCATGAGGGAATCATGCCGCATCAGCCACCACCGGGCACGGGTCCAAAGACCCGGGCTCCAGCACCCTGCGCCACCGGAATCCAAAAGGGGGTGGGCTCGGCCTCACGTGGTACCCAACGGCAAGGGCCGAGGTTTACCCGGGCTTTTCGCGCGCCAGTCCCCCACGGGGAACTCGATCCTGGCTAATGTGCCCCATCAAGGACGACACCTTCGGGAGGCTGCCATGGGATTCGGCGAGGCGATCAAGACGTGCTTCGGCAAGTACGCGAGTTTCACCGGGAGAGCACGTCGCTCGGAGTTCTGGTGGTTCATTTTGTTCTACGTGATTGTCGGCTTCGTCCTCAACATCATCGACAATGCGACGGGCCTGCTCATCGGATTGGGCACCGCAACCTTCGACGTGGGAGATGGTCAGGCCATCATCGACAACCCCCAGATCGGAGCCCTCTCGACGCTGTGGGTCCTCATCGCATTCCTCCCCCTGCTTTCGGTGACGGTTCGTCGCCTGCACGATACGAATCGCAGTGGGTGGTGGTGGTGGATCCTGTTCATCCCCTGCGTCGGCTTCATCGTGATCCTGGTGTTCATGCTGCTGGATTCGACTCCCGGCGATAACCGCTTCGGTCCCAACCCCAAGGGCTACGCCCCACTGATGTAGCTCGAGAGAAACTCCGGGCCGTTCTTCGGGTGGATAGGGCTCGAATCGGGCCTCGTCTACCCGAATAAGGGCTAGGGGTGCAGACTGCGGGGTGTGCGTGCGCGTCTGGTGATCATGGGTTCCGGGGAGACCGCTCCGACATCGATGAAACTGCATCGCGAACTCATTGCAGGTGCGCAGGAACCGCTGATGCTGGATACGCCATATGGCTTCCAGGCCAATGCCGATGACCTGAACGCCAAGATCGGTGAATACTTCGCCGACTCCGTCGGAACCGCACTCTCGGTCGCACGGTGGCGGCGCGCAGACGAACCACTCGTCGATCGCGAACGCGCGCTGAGCATGCTCGCTCGCAGCACCTACGCCTTCGCCGGTCCCGGCAGCCCGTCCTATGCGCTGCGCCAATGGATCGACACACCGGTGCCCGATGCCCTGGCCGACATCGTCCACCGCAACGGCACAGTCGTCATGGGCAGTGCGGCTGCCGTCACGGTGGGCGCATTCGCGATCCCGGTCTATGAGATCTACAAGGTGGGGATCGAGCCGCATTGGTTGACCGGTCTGGATCTGCTCGGTCGACTCACCGGGATCGAAGCCGCGGTGATCCCGCACTTCGACAACCGCGAGGGCGGTCGACACGACACCCGCTTCTGCTATCTCGGCCAGACGCGACTCGAGGCAATGGAAACCGAGCTACCCGACACCGCCGGCGTCTTCGGTGTCGACGAGCACACCGCGGTGGTCCTCGATCTGGAATCCGGGCAGGCCTGCGTGCACGGCGCCGGTGGGCTCACTCTGCGCGTGCGAGGCGAGTCTCGCGTGATCCCTGCAGGCGAGGAGATCGCCATCGATGACATCGCGGCAGCCTTCTCCTCGGGCCTCACGACGACCGCGTCCACATCGGTTGCGACGCTCCCGAATGACGCCGTGCCCGATGCTGGCGACAGCGAGATTTCGCACACGTCGCCTTCTTTGGCCGGTGATGCACGCCGGGCCCGGCAGCGCTTCGACTCCTGCCTTGCGGATGCCGATTCAGATGGCGCGTTGGCAGCCTGCCTGGAGTTGGAGGAGGCGATCCACGCTTGGGCGGCCGACACCTGGCAAAGCGACGACATCGATGTCGCGCGCCGTACCCTGCGCTCCATGCTCGTCGACCTCGCCGGCGCAGCGACGCAGGGCCTGGCCGATCCACGCACGGTGGTGGGCCCGGTGGTTTCCGTGGCCTTGGACGTGCGTGCCCAGGCGCGAGCGAATAAAGACTTCGCGACATCAGATCTGATTCGCGACCGTCTCGCACAAGCGGGAGTCGAGATTCGCGATACCCCCGAGGGTCAGGAGTGGGACCTGCGATGACAGGACCGACCTACGATCCCCGGCCGCTGCGTGAGGGGATCCCGTCCTTGAAGTCCGGGACAGCGCACTTCGACGGGCCCGGCGGTACGCAAACCCCAGCGGTCGTCGCCGACACCATTGCCGATGCACTCCTCGGCCCGCTTTCCAACCGCGGCCGCGGGACGGCTGCGGAGATCCGTGCCGATGACTACGTGCTCTCAGCGCGCTCCGCGATGGCGGATCTGCTCGGCGCGGATCCCGGTGGCATCGTGTTCGCACGAAGCATGACGCAGGTGACCTTCGATATCGCCCGCACCCTCGCCGGCGACTGGGGTCCCGGTGATGAGGTGATCGTCACCCGTTTGGATCACGACGCGAATGTGCGGCCGTGGGTGATCGCGGCCGAACGCGCAGGCGCCACCATCCGCTGGGCCGCCTTCGATCCTGATACCGGTGAACTACCCGCCACCGCGGTGACCGATCTCATCGGAGCCAGCACCCGGCTCGTTGCGGTGACCGGGGCATCCAACCTGATCGGGACGCGTCCGGACATTCCCGCAATCACCGCGGCAGCACGCGCCGCAGGAGCGCTGTCCTACATCGACGGGGTCCATCTCACCGCGCACACACCCGTCGATGTCGCAGCACTCGGTGCCGACTTCTACGCGTGCTCCCCGTATAAGTTCCTCGGTCCACACCTCGGCGTGCTCGCCGCCGCACCCGAACTCCTCGATCGACTCCACCCGGACAAACTGCTGCCCGCCACCGATGCCGTGCCCGAACGATTCGAGCTGGGCACCTTGCCCTACGAGTTGCTGGCCGGAGTCACCGCTGCGGTCGATGTGCTCGCCGGACTCGTCCCCAGCGAAGGGACACGTCGACAGCGGATCCTGGCCTCCATGGCTGCCCTGGAGGCATACGAGGATGCGTTGAGTGCGCGGCTTCGCGCCGGCCTGGATGCGGACGAGCGCGTCACGGTCTACAGCAATGCCCCGCATCGCACACCGACACACCTGTTCACCGTGGCCGGGCGCGACAGCCTCACGGTGTCAGCTCATCTCGGCGACCACGGCGTCGATGCTCCCGCGAGCAACTTCTATGCCCTGGAATGCTCACGGCATCTCGGGCTTGGTGACGCGGGCGGTGTCCGTGCCGGCTTGGCGCCGTATTCCACCGATGAGGATGTCGACAGGCTTCTCGCGGCTCTCGCCTCACTGTGATCGCGCAGCTGTTCGACTTACGCGTCAGTAGTGCCCGGCGTCGACTGTGTCTTTGGTCAACCTCTTGCGGAATACCCAGAACGACCAGGATTGATAGGCGATGACACCCGGGATTCCGATCACCGCGACGATCGTGAGCACGGTCAGGGCATAACTGCTCGCCGCTGCTTCGGCGATGGTGAGGGTGAAACCATCGTCGATCGTGCTCGGCAGCACATTGGGATACAGAGCCGCGAAGATCGACACCATGAAGGACAGTGCACCGAGTGCATTGCCCCAGAACGCCAGCAGCCACCGGCGCGCATAGACCGCCATGACGACGATTGCGAAGGCGAGCACCGTGAGCACCGCCATCGTCGCACCGATCGCATCATCGGCATAGGCAAGCCAGGTCCACACGGCGAAAACCGACATCAGGGCAAGGGTGATCAGGCTCATTCCCCGGGCCGTCATCGTCACGCGCTCGAGCAGGGGACCGGACACCTTCAGGGACAGGAATACCGCACCGTGCGCAAGGGAGTACGCAACGAGCGCGAGTCCACCTAGGACCGAATACACCGAGATGTGCGACCACAGCGAGTCGCCGACGAATCGACCATCCGCATCGATGGGAATGCCGTGCACCATCCCAGCCCAGAACACTCCGACCAGGAAGGGCAGCGTGAAACCCGCGACCAGATTGGCGTTATCCCAGGCTTGCGTCCACCGGTGATCGGGGCGCTTGGAGCGGTATTCGATGGCGAGCGCCCGGATGATCAATGCGAAGACCAGCAGCAGCAGAGGGATATAGGCCGACGGGAACGCTGCCGCATACCAGGTGGGGAACGCCGAGAAGATCAGGATTCCACCGGTGAGCAGCCACACTTCGTTGGCATCCCAATTCGGTCCGATGGCACGCAGCATCATGCGACGCTCGCCGTCGCTGCGCCCCAGGATCCGAGTCAACATGCCCACCCCGAAGTCGAAACCTTCGAGGAACACGAACACCGACCAGACGAAGGCGATGACGAAGAAGAAGATCACCGGCAGGTTCACGGTGCGCCTGCCGAAGACTCGACACGAGGCGGTTCACCGGGCATCGGTTCGTCAGGATCCATTGGTCCGCGGATCGCGTATCGCCGCATGAGAACGAACTCGATGACCCCGATGATCGCGTACAGGATGACGAATCCGGCGAGACTCACCGCGACCAGACCCACCGACAGGTCCGAGACCGCATCCTCAGTTTTCAGCAGGCCGTAGACGACCCATGGCTGGCGGCCGTTCTCGGTGAAGATCCAACCGAACAGGTTGCCCAACCATGGGGCCGCGATGATCCAGATGGAGATGCTCCAGAAGAGCTTCGAGGTCGGAAGTCGGCCACGTCTGGTCTTCCACCAGGCGAACACCATCCAGATCGCGCCCAGCAGACCGAAGCCCATCATGGCCCTGAAGGAATAGAACGCGATCCAGACATTCGGGGTGTAATCACCGGGACCGAACTGCTCTTCGTACTGCTCCTGCAGTTCATTCATTCCGGTGACCTCGCCGTCGAGTGAGTTCGTGGCGACGATCGACAGCATGCAGGGGACCCCGATGAACAGTGAGTTATCGCGGGCTTCCTGGTCGGGGACAGCGACCAGACCCAAGGGAGCACACGGACCGGTCGTCTCCCAGACTGCCTCGGCAGCTGCCATCTTCATCGGCTGCTTGTCGACCATGATCACACCGAGCACATCGCCGACGACGAACTGCAGGGCACCCGCGGCGATTCCGGTGATCATCGCCATCCGAAATGCCTTGCGCATGACCTCGACATGTTGGCGCCGCTTGAGGTGATAGGCCGCAACGCCGAAGACGAACACCGTCGCGGCGAGCACGCCGCCGACGATCGTGTGCAACCAGGCGACGATGGTAAGAGGCTGGAACAGCACCGCACCGAGGTCGGTGAGATTGGCATCACCGGTCACCGGATCGATCGCGAAACCCACGGGGTTCTGCATGAATGAATTCGCGGACAGGATGAAGTACGCCGAAAGCCAGGTGCCCAGCACGAACAGCCAGATCGTGGCCAGGTGCAGTCGGCGTGGCAGTCGGCCACGGCCAAATAGCCACAGGCCCAGGAACGTCGATTCGATGAAGAATGCGAACAGCCCCTCCATCGCGAGCGGGGCACCGAAGATGTCCCCCACGAATCGACTGAAGACCGACCAGTTCATCCCGAACTGGAATTCCTGGATGATGCCCGACGCCACCCCGATCGCGAAATTGATCAGCAGCAGCGAGCCGAAGAACCGCACTAGTCGCGCATAGCGTTCATCCCCGGTGCGGTAATGCATCGTGTCCAAGATTGCGACCCAGGGTGCGAGCCCGAGGGTCAGCGGCACGAACAGGAAGTGGAACAGCGTGGTGAAAGCGAACTGGAGACGCGAAAGGTCGACCAGCAGACTGTCTCCCATGAACCCGCAGTCAATCGTATGCACTCAGGTTTGTCAGACGCTTCATCGATTGTCTAGCCTTCGTTTCCATGCACGTCGTCGATGGGCCTCGTGAAGGCACCCGTGCGGTCGTGGTGACGCATCTGCAGATGGACGAAACAGCGCATCTGAATCCTCGACCGATGCCACCCGGTGCCCGCTTCACCCGGATCGCACAGGACAAGGCGACACGAAGCCGATGGTTCTACGAATCGGTGGGTGCACCCTGGCACTGGGTCGATCGAGTCGCGTGGTCATCCGACCAGTGGAATGCCTGGACCAACCGACCAGAACACCACCTATTCGTGGCCACAATCGACGAGGAACCCATCGGCTACGTCGAGTTGGAGCAACAGGTCGACGGTGATGTCGAGATCGCCTACCTGGGACTGCTGCCCGGGTGTTCAGGCCACGGACGCGGTGGCTGGCTGCTCACGCGCGCCCTCGAGGAGGCCTGGGCCCTACCCGGGACCCGACGGGCGTGGGTGCACACCTGCGATCTGGACTCCCCCGCCGCCCTGGGCAACTACCGCGCCCGTGGGATGAGCGAATTCGCTCGGACGGTCGAATGGCGCATCGACGCACCCGGTACCGTCGCCCCATGAGCTATCCGCCGCCACCACCGCCACCCCCGGGATTCCCCCCGACCGGGCCATCGGGCTATGGCGGATATAGCGCGCCCGTGCCACCGCCGCGCACTCCCGGCATGGCGACGGCATCCTTGGTTCTGGGCATCCTGGGCGTCACGGTCGGGTTGTGTCTGTGGTTCCTTCCGGTGATGCCCGTGCTCGCGGTCATCTTCGGGCACATCTCACTGAGCAGAATCAACTCCGGTGGGCTTCCTGGCCGCGGATTGGCTATCACCGGAATCGTCACCGGTTATGTCGGATTGGCGTTGGCGGCGATCCTTCTCATCGTCACCATCTTCGGTGCCATCACTCCTTCGGGTCCAACCTTCTAACGCGAATCCGGACATTTCATGAGTCGTCGGGCTCTCGCCCTGTTCATCGCGCTCGGCATCATCTGGGGTACGCCGTACCTGTTCATCCGCATCGCCGTCGAACACGTGGAACCAGCGGTTCTAGTCGGCCTGCGAGTGGCCATCGCCGCCGCGATCTTGCTACCCATCGCCGCTGCCCGAGGACAATTGCTCCCCGCACTGCGGCACTGGCGCTGGGTGGCAGCCTTCGCGCTATTGGAGATCACCATCGCATTCTTGACGCTGGGTTATGCCGAGCAGCGCCTGACGAGTTCGCTCACCGCACTCATCATCGCGATGGTGCCACTCGTCGCGGCCGTCCTGGCTCGCATACTCGGACTCGATCCATCGCTGCGCGGTATTCGGGTGGCCGGGTTAGCAGTCGGGCTTGCCGGTGTCGCAGTGCTGGTTGGTCTCGACGTCGAGGGTGCGCAGTTCTGGGGTGTCGGCGCAGCACTCATCACCGTTCTGGGTTATGCCTCAGCACCGATGATCGTGTCCACGAAGCTTCAGGACGTGCCCAGCCTCGGTGTGATCGCCTGGGCAGTGACCTTCAACGCGGTGATCTACGCCCCCGCGGTGTGGTTGCTGTGGCCCAGCGGTCCGGTTCCGGCCATCGCCTGGTCGTCGATCGTCATCCTCGGGTTGATACCCACGGCACTGGCCTTCGTGCTGCTGTTCGCGCTGATCGGTGAGGTCGGACCGGCGCGCACCACCGTCATCACGTTCATCAACCCCGCCGTCGCCGTCGTGCTCGGCGTCGTGGTTCTCGCCGAACCGGTGACGTGGGGTCTGCTCATCGGATTTCCGCTCGTGCTGGCGGGATCATTCCTGGCTACCCGGCCAGACCGCAACCGTGCCGCTGCCATCGAGGACGCCCCGCACCCCTAGCCCTTCTCCGGGTATTTCAGGCCCTATCAGGGCGCTCAGTACCCGAAGAACTGCCCGAAGTTTCGTCCGGGCACACGCAGCAGGGGCGCCGCACGAGTCGGAACCCGCGCGACGCCCCTGCTCAGGACAGCCTCGTGAAACTACTTCTTGGCGTCGAACCGATCGAGGTCCATGACCTTCGACCATGCGGCAACGAAGTCGCGAACGAACTTCGCTTCGGCATCAGCCCAGGCATACACCTCGGAGATCGCCCGCAGCTGTGAATTCGACCCGAAGATCAAATCGATGCGGCTGCCGGTCCACTTCACCGCATTGGTCTTGCGATCGCGGCCCTCGAACATCTCGTTGGTGTCCGAGGTCGGCGTCCAGGTGGTGCCGATATCGAGGATGTTGGCGAAGAAGTCGTTGCTCAACACACCCGGGCGATCGGTGAGTACCCCGACGGTGGATCCGTCGAAGTTCGCACCCAGCACCCGCATCCCGCCCACGAGCACGGTCATCTCCGGAGCCGTGAGGGTGAGCAACTGCGACTTGTCGAGCAGCAGCGCCTCGGGCGGCGAGACGATTCCCTTGCCGAGGTAGTTGCGGAACCCATCAGCAGCCGGCTCCAGGTGCGAGAACGACTCGACCTCGGTCTGCTCCTGCGTCGCATCGCCACGACCCGGGGTGAACGGCACCGTCACGGTGTGGCCGGCGTCCTTGGCCGCCTTCTCGATCGCAGCCGCACCGCCGAGGACGATCAGGTCGGCCATCGAGACCTGGTTTCCACCGGCGTTGTTGAACTGCGTCTGGATTCCCTCGAGGGTCGACAGCACCCGAGCGAGCTGATCGGGATTGTTGACCGTCCACTCCCGCTGGGGCTCCAGGCGAACGCGGGCACCGTTGGCTCCACCGCGCTTGTCGCTATCGCGATAGGTCGAAGCCGATGCCCAGGCGGTGGCAACGAGCTCGGACACGGTGAGGCCGGAATCGAGCACCATCTGCTTGAGGTTCGCGACATCTGCATCCGTGATCATCGGCTGTGGTGCGGCCGGCACCGGGTCCTGCCAGATCAGCACCTCGTCGGGCACCTCGGGGCCGAGGTAGCGCGTGATCGGACCCATATCGCGGTGGGTCAGCTTGTACCAGGCGCGCGCGAACGCATCGGCGAACTCGTCGGGGTTCTCCATGAACCTGCGTGAGATCGGCTCGTAGATCGGATCCATCCGCAACGCGAGGTCGGTGGTCAGCATGACCGGTGCGTGCCGCTTCTCGGGATCCTCCGCATCGGGAACGAGGGTGGCAGCCGCCGGATCGGTCGGCTTCCACTGCCAGGCACCCGCGGGGCTCTTGGTCAGTTCCCACTCCCAGCCGAACAGAGTCTCGAAATAGGAGTTGTCCCACTGCGTCGGCGTCGGGGTCCACGCACCTTCGAGGCCGCTGGTGATCGTGTCATCACCATCACCGGTGCCGAAGGAGTTCTTCCAGCCCAGGCCCATCTCCTGCAGCGGTGCGCCCTCGGGCTCGCGACCGACGTACTCGTCGGGATTGGCCGCGCCGTGGTTCTTGCCGAAGGTGTGACCACCGGCGACGAGCGCGACGGTCTCCTCGTCGTTCATCGCCATGCGCGCGAAGGTTTCGCGGATATCGCGGGCGGCTGCCAGCGGATCGGGCTCACCATTGGGGCCTTCGGGATTGACGTAGATCAAACCCATCTGGACTGCGGCGAGCGGGTTCTGCAGGTCGCGGTCGCCGGTGTAGCGGGCATCCCCGAGCCACTCGGCCTCAGGTCCCCAATAGATGTCCTCGGGTTCCCAGATATCCTCGCGGCCGCCACCGAAGCCGAAGGTCTTGAATCCCATCTGCTCCAGCGCCACGTTTCCGGTGAGGATCATCAAGTCTGCCCACGAGAGTTTCTTGCCGTACTTCGCCTTGACCGGCCACAGCAGACGACGGGCCTTGTCGAGGTTGGCGTTGTCCGGCCAGCTGTTGATCGGCGCGAAACGCTGAGCACCTGATCCACCGCCACCACGACCATCACTGACGCGATAGGTGCCGGCACTGTGCCAGGCCATCCGGATCATGAGCGGGCCGTAGTTGCCGTAATCCGCCGGCCACCACTCCTGTGAATCGAGGAGCAGTTCGGCGATGTCGCGCTTGACCGCGGCAAGATCGAGGGAGGAGAACTCCTTCGCATAGTCGAAGTCCTCGCCCATCGGATCGGCAAGCGGGGAATTGGACTGCAAGATCTTCAGGTTCATCTGTTCGGGCCACCAGTCGCGAACGGTGGTGCCACCGCTGGCTCCGCCGGTGACCGGGCACTTGCTTTCGTTGGACATTGCTACCTCTCTCGTGGATCGACCATGACGTGCATGTGCGTGATGTGCATGTGCGTGATGTGCATGTGCGTGATGTACATGACCTGTGTTTGCGTGAGTTGCTCGTGCACGTGCCAGCGAATGCGCTCTGCGGGTACCGGATGTGGCATGGGAGTGGATGAGGGCCATACAGATCGTGAAGTGTTCGTCGTACGACCGAGTCCGGTGGCCTGGCCCATCACTGCCCCATGGCGAATCGAGTCTTGACTGAGGAGAACACCTGTCACGCTACTCACCCGGCCACCGTCGCAATCGGGCCGGTCGGCTCCACCGCCGACCGACAGTCGGGGCAGACACCCCAGTAGGCGACCTCGGCCTCATCGATGACGAACCCGTGATCGTCTTGGGCCTGCAGGCACGGCGCCGCACCCACGGCACAATCGACGTCGACGACCCGGGCGCAGGTCCGGCAGACCAGATGGTGGTGGTTGTCACCGACCCGGTCTTCGAACAGCGCCGGAGATCCGATCGGCTGGATGCGCCGCAGCAGCCCCGCTTCGACGAGAACCCCGAGGGTGTCATAGACCGATTGGCGCGAGATAGCGCCGATCGCGGTGCGCACCACACCCGCGACCGCGTCGGCCGTGGAGTGGGGGTGGGCCGAGACAGCCTGCAGTACCGCCACACGCTGGGCAGTCACCTGGATGCCATGCTCACGCAGCATGCGTGCAGGCTCCGGCAGGTTAGTCACCTGAAGCAGACTAGATCAAATTCTGGATCGTGTCCAGATTGCTCGCGCGTGCCGTCACGCGGGTGCTGTCTGGGCGGCCATCCGGGCCCGCACGGACCTGGCCACGAGGTGATCGGCGAAGAACGACGCGAACGGGATGGTGCCCGCGAGCAGCACCGCGAGGGTTCGCCCGACCGAGTAGCGCATCCGGAAGCAGATATCCAGACCGGTCACCACATAGAGGACATACAGCCACCCGTGCGCGATCCAGCCGAAGGAATACCCCGCCCCGATGATGCCGTCGTCGGCCAGACCGAACAGGTACTTCGCCGGCAGGCCGAATACCGACAGCACCGCGAGCAGGATTCCGGTGACCCACGCCATGATCCGAAACCGCAGCAGCGCACCTGACATGAGATCAGCCTAACCGGGCTGGGCGACCCTCGCCCTCGGCGCCGGAGGCGCCCATGGACTCGGCGCCGGGGGCGCCCATGGACTCGGCGCCGGAGGC
>CAJXYI010000003.1 GCA_913063435.1 uncultured Actinomycetales bacterium
GAGTTACCTGAATGGTCGCTAACTCGCCGAGTTAGCGACCATTCAGGTAACTCAGACGCAACTGGGTTGGGGTGAGCGGAGGGGGAAGCGGGGCCGCAGGTGACGGTTCGGTCACGACCCGCGGCGTGGCGCTTGACGAATACCCGATTCGGCAGGCACCATCGTCGCGCACGAGGACGCCACGAGGTCGGTCTCGCTGACTCGGGTAGACCCCACCGGTTACCCGAATCCAGCAGGCAGGGTCGTCGGAGTTCGAGGACCGGCTCGAGTGCGAGTTGTGTCCGGGAAGCTGTTCCCCCGGCGCAGCCGACTCCCGGTCGAGGAACTCCCGCGATCGCACCCTCCCGGCGTGTGGACAGCGGTGTGCCCAGTGGGTATACTGCTGCGTTGCGCTGCCTTCCTTTCCTAACCTCAGATTCGGGTCCTCGGCATTCGAATCATGGGGGGCGGAATGTCATGCGGCGCGCTCGCCCGCGATCCCGTGGAAGGACCCCTCTTGGCCGCCGCCCGCACCACCGCTGAATCAAGCACCCTTTCCCCCCAGTTGCACCGTCCGTCCTTCGCCAAGATCCGAGAGCCGCTCGCGGTTCCGAATCTGTTGGCATTGCAGACGGCCAGTTTCGACTGGCTGATGGGCAATGAACGCTGGCAGGCCCGTGTCGAAGCCGCTGTCAAGGCCGGTCAACGAGATGTGCCGACGACCTCCGGTCTGGAGGAGATCTTCGAGGAGATCAGTCCAATCGAGGACTTCGCCGGCTCGATGTCCCTGTCATTCCGCGACCATCGCTTCGAACCCCCGAAGTACACCGCGGAGCAGTGCGCCGATAACGACTTCACCTACGCCGCCCCGCTGTTCGTCACTGCGGAGTTCATGAACAACGAGACCGGTGAGATCAAGTCGCAGACGGTGTTCATGGGCGAGTTCCCGCTGATGACCGATCGCGGCACCTTCTTGATCAATGGCACCGAGCGTGTTGTGGTGTCGCAGTTGGTGCGGTCACCGGGTGTGTATTTCGAGAGGTCCATCGACAAGACCTCCGACAAGGATGTCTTCTCGGCCAAGATCATTCCCAGTCGCGGTGCCTGGCTGGAGTTCGAGGTCGACAAGAAGGACCTCGTCGGTGTGCGCGTGGACCGCAAGCGCAAGCAGCCGGTCACCGTGTTCCTCAAGGCACTGGGCTGGACCAGTGAGGAAATCCGCGAGCGGTTCGGCGCTTACGACTCGGTCATGCAGACCCTCGAGAAGGACACGGTGGAGACCCAGGAGGAAGCGCTTCTGGATCTGTACCGCAAATTGCGTCCGGGCGAGCCGCCGACGGTCGATAACGCACGCAACCTGCTCGAGAATTTCTATTTCAACCCCAAGCGCTACGACCTTGCCAAAGTGGGGCGTCACAAGGTCAACAAGAAACTTGGCCTCGACGAGCCACTGAGCCAGAGCACGATCTCGCGCGAGGACATCGCCGCGACGATCGAATACCTCGTACTGCTTCACGCGGGCGATCCGACCTACACCGGCCCGCGCGGTGAGGTCAATGTCGAGACCGATGACATCGACCACTTCGGAAATCGTCGACTGCGCACGGTCGGCGAGTTGATTCAAAACCAGATCCGCACCGGATTGTCGCGGATGGAGCGCGTCGTTCGCGAGCGCATGACCACCCAGGATGTCGAGGCGATCACTCCGCAGACACTGATCAACATCCGTCCGGTTGTCGCGGCGATCAAGGAGTTCTTCGGCACCTCGCAGTTATCACAGTTCATGGACCAGACCAATCCGCTGGCGGGTTTGACCCACAAGCGTCGCCTGTCGGCACTCGGTCCCGGTGGCCTGTCCCGCGAACGCGCAGGGTTCGAAGTACGCGACGTGCACCCGTCGCACTACGGCCGGATGTGCCCGATCGAGACTCCCGAAGGTCCCAACATCGGCCTGATCGGATCGTTGTCGACCTACGGTCGCGTCAATGCCTTCGGCTTCGTCGAGACGCCCTACCGCAAGGTCGTCAAGGGCAAGGTCACCGACACCATCGATTACCTGACCGCCGACGAAGAAGACCTCTACGTCATCGCGCAGGCGAACGCACCGTTATCGGACAACGGATCCTTCGCCGAGGATCGGGTGCTCGTGCGTCGCAAGGGCGGCGATGTCGATTACGTCGCTCCCAACGACGTCGACTACATGGATGTGTCGCCGCGCCAATTGTGGTCGGTGGCCACCGCGATGATCCCCTTCCTCGAGCATGACGACGCCAACCGCGCGCTGATGGGTTCGAACATGCAGCGCCAGGCGGTTCCGCTGCTGCGTGCGCAGGCGCCGCTGGTCGGCACCGGTATGGAATTCCATGCCGCGTATGACGCAGGCGATGTCGTCACCTCCGCTAAGGATGGCGTGGTGACGGAGGTTTCGGCCGACCACGTCGAAATCGCCCACGACGACGGGACCCATGCGACCCATCGGTTGCAGAAGTTCCATCGCTCCAACCAGGGAACCTGCTACAACCAGCGTGTCATCGTCGACGAAGGTGACCGTGTCGTCACCGGGCAGATCCTGGCTGATGGCCCCTCGACCGATCTCGGCGAGATGGCGCTGGGCAAGAACCTGCTGGTGGCGTTCATGTCCTGGGAGGGGCACAACTACGAGGACGCGATCATTCTGAGCCAGCGCCTCGTCCAAGACGACGTGCTGTCCAGCATCCATATCGACGAGCATGAAATCGATGCCCGCGACACCAAGCTCGGTCCCGAGGAGATCACCCGTGACATCCCGAACGTGTCCGAGGAGGTGCTCGCCGATCTCGACGATCGTGGGATCATCCGCATCGGTGCCGACGTCGTCGCTGGGGATGTGCTCGTCGGCAAGGTGACCCCCAAGGGTGAAACGGAACTCACCCCTGAGGAGCGATTGCTCCGGGCCATCTTCGGTGAGAAAGCACGCGAGGTGCGCGACACATCGTTGAAGGTGCCGCACGGAGAATCCGGCAAGGTCATCGGTGTTCGCGTGTTCGATCGTGACGAGGGTGATGAGCTTCCTCCGGGAGTCAATCGACTCGTGCGGGTCTACGTTGCCCAAAAGCGCAAGATCACCGAGGGCGACAAGCTTGCCGGACGGCATGGCAACAAGGGCGTCATCGCGAAGATCCTGCCCGTCGAGGACATGCCGTTCCTGCCTGACGGAACCGCGGTCGACATCGTGCTCAACCCGCTTGGCGTGCCGGGCCGGATGAATGTCGGCCAGGTGCTCGAGACGCATCTGGGTTGGGTAGCCAGTTCTGGATGGGACATCGACGCATCGGATCCACGAGGCCAAGCGCTGCCCGCCGACGTACGCGAAGCGACACCGGGCACCAGGGTGGCGACACCGGTATTCGATGGGGTCCGCGAGAACGAATTGGCTCTCCTGCTGGATTCCACCAAGCCGACTGCTGACGGGGATCGCCTCATCGGACCCGACGGCAAGGCATCGCTGCTCGACGGTCGCACAGGCGAGCCGTTCCCCGGCCGCTTCACCGTCGGATACATGTACATCCTGAAGTTGCTCCACCTCGTCGACGACAAGATCCACGCGCGCTCGACCGGTCCGTACTCGATGATCACCCAGCAGCCGCTGGGTGGTAAGGCGCAGTTCGGTGGCCAGCGCTTCGGTGAGATGGAGGTGTGGGCGCTCGAGGCATATGGCGCGGCCTACGCCCTGCAGGAGTTGCTGACCATCAAGTCCGATGATGTGCTCGGCCGCGTCAAGGTGTACGAGGCCATCGTCAAGGGCGAGAACATCCCCGAACCCGGCATCCCCGAGTCGTTCAAGGTGCTGGTCAAGGAGATGCAGTCGCTGTGCTTGAACGTCGAGGTGCTCTCCGGCGACGGTGTCGCCATCGAGATGCGCGATTCCGACGATGAGGTGTTCCGGGCCGCGGAGGAGCTCGGAATCGACCTGTCCCGGCGTGAGCCGAGCAGCGTCGAAGAGGTCTGACCCCCCACCGTCCGCTCGACCCTCTTCCCCGCAACGCCCTACCGCAGAAAGAAGGATCCCGTGCTCGACGTCAACTTCTTCGACGAGCTTCGCATCGGCCTGGCTACTGCCGACGATGTGCGCGCCTGGTCCCACGGTGAAGTCAAGAAGCCGGAGACGATCAACTACCGAACGCTCAAGCCCGAGAAGGACGGCTTGTTCTGCGAGAAGATCTTCGGCCCGACTCGGGACTGGGAGTGTTACTGCGGCAAATACAAGCGCGTGCGCTTCAAGGGAATCATCTGCGAGCGCTGCGGAGTCGAGGTCACCCGCGCCAAAGTGCGTCGCGAGCGGATGGGCCACATCGAACTGGCCGCACCGGTAACTCACATCTGGTACTTCAAGGGTGTGCCCAGTCGGCTGGGTTACCTGCTCGATCTGGCACCCAAGGACCTCGAGAAGGTCATCTACTTCGCGGCCTACATGATCACCAGCGTCGACGAGGATGGCCGCCACGAGATGCTGCCCACCCTCGAAGCGGAACTGGGTAAGGAGAAGGCCGAGATCGCCAAACGGCGCGACGCCGACGTCGAGGCGCGCCAGCAGAAGCTCGAGTCCGATCTTGCTGAACTCGAGGAGGAAGGCGCCAAGGCCGACGTCCGTCGCAAGGTGCGCGAATCCGGTGAACGCGAAATGGCAGCACTGCGTCGTCGCGCAGATGCCGAGATCGATCGTCTCGACATGGTCTTCGATCGGTTCCGCACGCTGAAGGTCCAAGACCTCGAAGGCGACGAGATGCTGTATCGCGAGATGCGCGATCGCTATGGCCGCTGGTTCCAAGGCGGCATGGGTGCGGCGGCGATCCAGAAGCGACTGGAGACCTTTGACCTCGAGGCCGAGGCGGCTTCGCTGAAGGAGACCATCGAAACGGGCAAGGGGCAGCGCAAGGCCCGGGCCCTGAAGCGATTGAAGGTCGTCTCCGCATTCCTCAACACGACGAACTCTCCGCGGGGCATGGTCCTCGATGCGGTCCCCGTCATTCCGCCGGACCTTCGTCCGATGGTGCAGTTGGACGGCGGTCGTTTCGCCACCAGCGACTTGAACGACCTGTATCGCCGGGTCATCAACCGCAACAATCGGTTGAAGCGTCTGCTCGACCTGGGTGCGCCGGAGATCATCGTCAACAACGAGAAGCGCATGCTCCAAGAATCCGTCGATGCGCTGTTCGACAACGGTCGACGTGGCCGTCCCGTCACCGGCCCGGGCAATCGTCCATTGAAATCGCTGTCGGACATGCTCAAGGGCAAGCAGGGTCGGTTCCGGCAGAACCTGCTCGGCAAGCGCGTGGACTACTCCGGCCGTTCCGTCATCGTGGTGGGCCCGCAGTTGAAGTTGCACCAGTGCGGCCTGCCCAAGCAGATGGCTCTGGAGTTGTTCAAGCCGTTCGTGATGAAGCGCCTGGTCGATCTCAATCACGCGCAGAACGTCAAGTCCGCGAAGCGGATGGTCGAGCGTTCCCGCTCGATCGTGTGGGATGTGCTCGAAGAGGTCATCGCCGAGCATCCGGTGCTGCTCAATCGCGCTCCGACACTGCACCGCTTGGGTATCCAGGCCTTCGAGCCGCAACTGATCGAGGGCAAGGCGATCCAGATCCATCCGCTCGTCTGCACCGCTTTCAATGCCGACTTCGATGGTGACCAGATGGCGGTTCACCTGCCGCTTTCTGCCGAGGCTCAGGCTGAGGCGCGGATCCTGATGCTGTCGAGCAACAACATCCTGTCCCCGGCAAACGGCCGACCGATCACCACTCCGACCCAGGACATGATTCTGGGCATCTACAACCTCACGATGGGCAGTGATCAGGAACAGACCACCGAACCGCAGGCTTTCTCCTCGGTCGCCGAGGCACTGATGGCCTACGACCTCGGCGGAGTGTCGCTTCAAGAACCCATCAAGGTGCGCCTGTCTGGAGTTGTGCCTCCCGAGGGCTTCGCCGCTGCCGAGGGTTGGCAGCTTGGTGACCCGTTCGTGCTCACCACGACGTTGGGCCGCGCGCTGTTCAACGAGGCGATGCCTGCCGACTACGCCTTCGTGAATGAGCAGGTCGACAAGAAGGTACTCGGCGCTTTGGTGAACAACCTGGCCGAGCGCTACCCCAAGGTCGAGGTCGCAGGAACCTTGGATGCCCTGAAGGAGTTGGGATTCCACTGGGCATCACGCAGTGGTGTCACGATCTCCATCGATGACGTCGTCACACCGCCGTTGAAGGCCGAACTGCTCACCAACGCAGAGGAACGTGCGGAGAAGGTGCAGAAGCAGTACGAGCGTGGCCTCATCACCGACTCGGAGCGGCGCCAGGAGCTGATCGAGATCTGGACCCGCGCGACGGATGAAGTGGCGCGCGCCATGCAGGATCACTTCCCGCGGACGAACCCGATCTACATGATGGTGGACTCCGGCGCTCGCGGTAACTTCATGCAGGTGCGGCAGATCGCCGGGATGCGCGGCCTGGTGGCCAACCCGAAGGGCGAGATCATTCCGCGGCCCATCAAGTCCAATTTCCGCGAAGGTCTGTCGGTGCTGGAGTACTTCATCTCCACGCACGGTGCCCGCAAAGGTCTGGCCGACACCGCTTTGCGCACGGCGGACTCGGGTTACCTCACCCGACGTCTGGTCGATGTCTCCCAGGACGTCATCGTGCGCGAGGTCGACTGCGGTACCGACCGTGGCCTACCGATGGTGATCGGTGAGATGGTGGACGGGCAGTTGCGCCCGGTCGACAACCTCGACACCACCGTCGGATCCCGGGTTCTCGCCCGTGATGCCGAGGTGGATGGCAAGGTTGTCGCCACCGCAGGCACCGAGCTGGATGCACCGTTCCTCGAAAGCCTTGTCGCCCAGGGTGTGGACACCGTGCGCGTGCGTTCGGTGCTCACCTGCGAGAGCCACGTGGGAACCTGCGCGATGTGCTACGGCCGCTCGCTGGCGACCGGCAAGCTCGTCGATGTCGGTGAAGCCATCGGCATCATCGCCGCACAGTCCATCGGTGAACCGGGAACCCAGTTGACGATGCGCACCTTCCACACCGGTGGTGTGGCTGGTGAGGACATCACCCACGGTCTTCCACGCATCGTGGAGTTGTTCGAGGCGCGCACCCCGAAGGGTGTCGCTCCGATCAGCGAGGTGTCCGGCCGCGTGCGGATCGAAGACACCGACAAGGCGCGAAAAGTCATCGTGGTTCCCGACGACGGTTCTGAAGAGGTTGCGCACGCGGTGTCCAAGCGGTCGCGACTCCTGGTCGAGGACGGCGGTCACGTCGCAGTCGGTGAGCAGCTCACCGTCGGTGCCGTGGATCCCAAGCAGGTGCTGCGAATCCTGGGTCAGCGTCAGGTGCAGTTGCACCTGGTGGACCAGGTGCAAGACGTGTACCGCTCGCAGGGCGTGTCGATCCACGACAAGCACATCGAGGTCATCGTGCGCCAGATGCTCAAGCGCGTCACGATCATCGATAACGGTGACTCCGGGTTCCTCACCGGCGAACTCGTCGAGCGCTCGGCCTTCGAGGCGGGCAATCGCGCCGTGGTCGCCGAGAGCGGAACCCCCGCAGCCGGCCGGCCGGAGTTGATGGGGATCACGAAGGCGTCCCTGGCAACCGAATCGTGGTTGTCGGCGGCATCGTTCCAAGAGACCACCCGGGTCCTCACCGACGCGGCGATCCACGCCAAGAGCGATCCGCTGCTCGGGTTGAAGGAGAACGTCATCCTCGGCAAGCTCATCCCCGCCGGCACCGGAATGCCGGTGTATCGCAACATCTCGGTAGAGGCGACCGAGGAGGCCAAGGCGGCGATGTACGCGGCTTTCAGCGCCTACGACGATTACGACTACACGGGCTTCGCCCCGGCGTCTGCACCGGCCGTGCCGCTCGAGGAGTTCGACTACCGCGGATACGACAACTAACGCCGCCGTCTCCCCTTGAGCAGGCCGTTGCCAAGACGACCCTAAGTTGCACCGCACCCCGAGTGCGTGGTGCAACTTAGGGTCGTCTTGGCAGTGGGGTCAGGGGTTAGGGTGCAACCATGAGTGACTCGACCGACAGTACGCAGCCTGCTTCACCAGAACCATCACAGGCGGATGGTGCCTCGGATAGTGGCGCAGGAGTCGACCCCACCGGCGGTAGCGATGTCGGTCGCGAGGCCACGCCGGCGGGCAACCAGTCGGCGAACGATCCTGCAGAACCCCCCGCACCGGCTGCGGGCCAGCCGTATCCGGGCCCGGCATATCCGGGCCAGCCGTATTCGGGCCAGCCCCAACCTGGTCAACCTCAGCCGGGCCAGCCCCAACCTGGTCAACCTCAACCGGGTCAGCCGTATCCGGGCCAGGCATATCCGGGTCAGCCGTATCCGAGCCAGGCGCAGCCTGGTCAACCACAGCCGGGCCAGCCGTATCCGGGTCAGCCGTATCCGGGCCAGGGGTATCCCGGTCAGCAGTATTCGGCTCAGCAGTACCCGTCTCAGCAGTATCCGGGCTACGCCTACGCTCCACCGTCACCGCCGACCTCGACCAATGCCGTCGTCGGACTGGTGCTGTCGATCGTGTCCTGGGTGATCTGCCCGGTGATCCCAGCCGTCGTGGCATTGGTGCTCGCGAGCAAGGCTGAGAAGGAGATCAATGCTGCACCCGACCGGGTTTCAGGCCGAGGTTTGATCCTGCCCACCCGCATCATCTCCTGGATCAACATCGGTCTCTATGCCGCGATCATCGTGATCGGTGGCGTCTTCGTTCTCATTGCCGCGCTGCTGTCGAACACCTGAGGTACCCCCGCCTTTGACCCGTGGGATGACCACCGGTAATGTTGATCCCCGTGCCCGGGTGGGTTCACCCGAGTGCGCCGAGTGCGTGACCTTCGCATCGGTATCCCCGACGAGTTTCCTGTGTCGTCGTGCTGCGCCGAAAGGCCTGACACGCCCGACCGCGTGTGCGGGAGAAACCGGTACGAATCGGACATCTCGGCACGATGACTGAACGACTGCACGATGGTCGAACGACTGAATGACGTTGCACGACTGGGTGACCCTCACCCCGACGAGCGAGGAGAAGCAGTGCCCACGATCCAGCAGCTGGTCCGCAAGGGCCGGCAGGACAAGGTCGCGAAGAACACGACGCCGGCCTTGAAGGGAAGCCCCCAGCGCCGTGGGGTGTGCACGCGCGTGTACACCACGACGCCGAAGAAGCCCAACTCCGCGCTGCGCAAGGTCGCTCGTGTGCGGCTGTCCTCGGGGATCGAGGTGACCGCCTACATCCCCGGTGTCGGCCACAACCTGCAGGAGCACTCGATCGTGCTCGTACGTGGTGGTCGCGTGAAGGACCTGCCCGGTGTCCGTTACAAGGTCATCCGAGGCGCACTCGACACCCAGGGCGTGAAGAACCGCAAGCAGGCACGCTCCCGCTACGGCGCGAAGAAGGAGAAGGGCTGATGCCTCGCAAAGGACCCGCGGGTAAGCGCCCGATCATCATGGATCCGGTGTACTCCTCGCCCCTAGTGACCCAGCTGATCAACAAGGTGCTGCTCGATGGCAAGCGCTCCACCGCCGAGCGCATCGTCTACGGCGCATTGGAAGGTTGCCGTGAGAAGACCGGCACCGATCCGGTCGTCACCCTCAAGCGTGCCCTGGACAACGTCAAGCCCACCCTCGAGGTGCGTTCCCGCCGCGTCGGTGGAGCGACCTACCAGGTGCCGGTCGAGGTGCGTGCCGGCCGCAGCACCACCCTCGCTCTGCGCTGGCTGATCGCCTACTCCCGGCAGCGCCGCGAGAAGACCATGACCGAGCGCTTGATGAACGAGATCCTCGATGCCTCGAACGGTCTCGGCGCAAGCGTGAAGAAGCGCGAAGACACCCACAAGATGGCCGAGTCCAATAAGGCCTTCGCCCACTACCGCTGGTAACCCTCCCCGCAACCGCCCGCCCACAAGGCACTCACGAAACGGAACAGACAATCGTGTCCACCGCAACCGGCCTCGACCTCGCCAAGGTCCGCAACATCGGGATCATGGCGCATATCGACGCGGGCAAAACCACGACGACCGAGCGCATCCTGTTCTACACCGGCATCACGTACAAGATCGGCGAGGTCCACGAGGGCGCCGCGACGATGGACTGGATGGAGCAGGAGCAAGAGCGCGGCATCACCATCACGTCTGCGGCCACCACCTGTGAGTGGAAGGGCTACACGATCAACATCATCGACACCCCCGGCCACGTGGACTTCACCGTCGAGGTGGAGCGTTCGCTGCGTGTCCTCGACGGCGCTGTCGCTGTGTTCGATGGAGTCGCTGGTGTCGAGCCGCAGTCGGAAACGGTGTGGCGCCAGGCCGACCGCTACAGCGTCCCGCGCATGTGTTTCGTCAATAAACTCGATCGAACCGGCGCGGACTTCTATATGTGCGTCGATATGATCACCAATCGGCTGCAGGCGACGCCGCTGGTGCTGCAACTGCCCATCGGTGCTGAGGCCGACTTCATCGGTGTCGTCGATCTCATCGGGATGCGCGCGCTCACCTGGCGCGGCGAGACGGTCAAGGGTGAGGATTACGCGGTCGAGGAGATCCCCGTCGACATGACCGACCAGGCTGCCGAATGGCGGGAGAAGCTCATGGAGACGCTCTCCGAGGCCGACGATGCGATCATGGAGAAGTACCTTGAGGGCGAGGAACTGTCGGTCGAGGAGATCCATGCCGGGATCCGCCGCGCCACCCTCGCTGCCAAGGTCACCCCGGTACTGACCGGCACCGCTTTCAAGAACAAGGGTGTCCAACCGATGCTCGATGCGGTTGTCGCCTATCTGCCGTCTCCGCTGGATATCGACGCGGTCGAAGGCCACAAACCCGGCAACGAAGAAGACGTGCTGAACCGCAAGCCGAGCGAGGAAGAGCCGTTCGCCGCCCTCGCCTTCAAGGTCGCCAGTGATCCCCACCTCGGCAAATTGACCTACGTGCGGGTCTACTCCGGTGTCCTGGAAGCCGGTTCTGCGGTCCTCAACAGTGTCAAGGACCGCAAGGAGCGGATCGGCAAGATCTATCGCATGCACGCCAATAAGCGTGAAGAGATCCCCTCGGTGGGAGCCGGCGACATCGTCGCGGTGATGGGTTTGAAGGACACCACTACCGGTGAGACCCTGTGCGATCCGGCCAACCCGGTCGTACTCGAGTCGATGAGCTTCCCGGCTCCGGTGATCCACGTGGCCATCGAGCCCAAGACGAAGAGCGATCAGGAGAAGCTGTCTACCGCGATCCAGCGGCTCGCCGAAGAGGACCCGACCTTCCAGGTGCGCACCGACGAGGAGACCGGCCAGACGATCATCGCCGGCATGGGGGAGTTGCACCTCGAGGTGCTCGTCGACCGCATGCGACGAGAGTTCAAGGTCGAGGCCAATGTCGGCAAGCCGCAGGTCGCATACCGCGAAACGATCACCAAGGCGGTCGAGAAGGTCGACTACACCCACAAGAAGCAGACTGGCGGTTCCGGTCAGTTCGCGAAGGTGCAGATCAGCATCGCTCCCTTGGATGACGCCGAGGGCGGCTATGAGTTCGACAACAAGGTCACCGGTGGCCGTATCCCGAAGGAGTACATCCCCTCGGTCGATGCCGGCTGCCAGGAGGCGATGGAATTCGGTGTCCTCGCCGGTTACCCGATGGTCGACGTCAAGGTGACCCTGCTCGATGGGCAGTTCCACGATGTCGACTCGTCGGAACTGGCCTTTAAGATCGCCGGTTCGATGGCGTTCAAGGATGCGGCCCGCAGGGCCGCTCCGGCGCTGCTCGAGCCGATGATGGCCGTCGAGGTCATCACCCCGGAGGACTTCATGGGTGATGTGATCGGCGATTTGAACTCCCGCCGTGGCCAGATCCAAGCCATGGAGGAGCGGATGGGTGCTCGCGTCGTGAAGGCGGTCGTGCCTCTGTCTGAGATGTTCGGCTACGTCGGGGATCTGCGCAGCAGAACCCAGGGCCGGGCGAGTTACAGCATGCAGTTCGACTCCTACGCCCAGGTCCCGCAGGCCGTGGCTACGGAGATCATCGCGAAAGCACGCGGCGAATAGTCGCGGATCCACGTAAAGAAACCGACCAACCCGATCCGCGACAGCCGGACGGAACAAGCGACACAAGGACCAGGAGGAACCTCCCGTGGCGAAGGCGAAGTTCGAGCGCACCAAGCCGCACGTCAACATCGGCACCATCGGTCACATCGACCATGGCAAGACCACGTTGACCGCAGCGATTTCGAAGGTGCTGCATGACAAGATGCCAGAGCTGAACCCCTTCACGCCTTTCGATGAGATCGATAAGGCACCCGAAGAGCGTCAGCGCGGCATCACCATCTCGATCGCGCACGTCGAGTATCAGACCGAGGCACGTCACTACGCTCATGTGGACTGCCCGGGTCACGCTGACTACATCAAGAACATGATCACCGGTGCGGCCCAGATGGATGGTGCGATCCTTGTGGTGGCCGCCACTGATGGCCCGATGCCCCAGACGAAGGAGCACGTGCTGCTCGCTCGCCAGGTTGGTGTCCCGGCGATCGTCGTCGCGCTCAACAAGTGCGACATGGTCGATGACGAAGAGCTTCTCGAGCTCGTCGAGATGGAGGTCCGCGAGCTGCTGAGCAGCTACGAGTTCCCCGGTGACGATGTGCCCGTGGTTCGCGTTGCCGCTTTCCCGGCGCTGAATGGCGACGAGAAGTGGGGCGATCAGATCATGGAGCTGATGACCGCTGTCGATACCTACATCGGCCCCCCCGAGCGGGCGATCGACCAGCCGTTCCTGATGCCGGTCGAGGATGTCTTCACGATCACCGGTCGTGGCACCGTGGTGACCGGTCGCATCGAGCGCGGCATCGTGAAGGTCAACCAGGAAATCGAGATCGTGGGTATTCGCCCCGAGTCGACGACCACGACGGTCACCGGTGTCGAGATGTTCCGCAAGCTGCTCGACGAGGGTCAGGCCGGTGAGAACGTGGGTCTGCTCCTGCGCGGCACCAAGCGGGATGACGTCGAGCGCGGTCAGGTCTGCTGCAAGCCGGGCTCGATCACCCCGCACACGGAGTTCGAGGCTCAGGTCTACATCCTGTCCAAGGATGAGGGCGGCCGGCACACCCCGTTCTTCGACAACTACCGTCCGCAGTTCTACTTCCGCACCACGGACGTCACCGGTGTCGTGAACCTGCCTGACGGCAAGGACATGGTCATGCCCGGCGACAACACCGAGATGCGAGTCGAGCTCATCCAGCCGATCGCCATGGAGGAGGGCCTGCGCTTCGCTATCCGCGAGGGCGGCCGCACCGTGGGCGCCGGTCGCGTTACGAAGATCCTGAAGTAGTGGACGGGGTGGGTGCCTTCGCGGGCACCCACCCCTTCACGATGACCGGACGGTTTCATCTCAACCCAAGAAAGACAGGCAGCCCATGGCAGGACAGAAGATCCGTATCAGGCTCAAGGCCTACGACCACGAGATCATCGACACTTCGGCACGCAAGATCGTCGACACGGTGACTCGCACCGGTGCGCAGGTCGCGGGCCCCATTCCGCTGCCGACGGAGAAGAACGTCTACTGCGTCATCCGCTCGCCGCACAAGTACAAGGACAGCCGCGAGCACTTCGAGATGCGCACGCACAAGCGGCTCATCGACATCCTGGACCCGACACCCAAGACGGTCGATTCGCTCATGCGGCTCGATCTGCCAGCCGGTGTCGATATCGAGATCAAGCTCTAAGGGACGCGACCGATCATGGGTAGGACAGTGAAGGGAGTGCTGGGCGAGAAGCTCGGCATGACCCAGGTGTGGGACGAGCAGAATCGTGTCGTCCCGGTGACCGTCATCAAGGCGGGTCCCTGCGTGGTAACGCAGGTGCGCACGCCGGACGCCGACGGCTATTCGGCCGTGCAACTCGGATTCGGGGCACTCGATCCGCGCAAGGTGACCAAGCCGCAGGCGGGGCACTTCGCCAAGGCAGGTGTCACTCCGCGTCGGCACATCGTGGAATTGCGTACCGAGGACGCCTCCGAGTACACGGTGGGCCAGGAGATCGGTGCCGATGCCTTCAATGCCGGCGATGTCATCGACGTGACTGGAACGACGAAGGGCAAAGGTTTCGCGGGCACCATGAAGCGCCATGGGTTCGCCGGCGTCGGTGCCTCGCACGGCTCGCACCGCAACCATCGCAAGCCCGGTTCGATCGGCGGTGCAAGCACTCCGTCACGCGTGTTCAAGGGGCTGCGGATGGCCGGACGCATGGGCAATGATCGCCAGACGGTGCAGGGCCTGACCGTGCACGCGATCGACGCCGAGCGTGGACTGATCCTGGTCAAGGGTGCGGTTCCCGGCCCCAAGGGCGGCCTGGTGCTGATCCGTTCAACGAGCAAGGCAGAGGCGGTGACCGCATGAGCACCGTCGACATCAAGACACCGACAGGTGGTACATCCGGCACGGTGGATCTCCCAGCGGAGATCTTCGATGTGCAGGTCAACGTGCCGCTTATCCACCAGGTTGTGGTGGCGCAACTGGCGGCAGCCCGCCAGGGGACGCATGACACCAAGACCCGTGGTGAGGTCCGTGGTGGCGGCAAGAAGCCGTACAAGCAGAAGGGCACCGGTCGCGCCCGCCAGGGTTCTACTCGCGCCCCGCATTTCGCCGGTGGTGGCACTGTGCACGGCCCCACGCCTCGCTCCTATGACCAGCGCACCCCGAAGAAGATGAAGGCTGCTGCGCTGCGCGGTGCACTGTCCGATCGCGCTCGTGAGAATCGTGTTCACGTCGTCAGCGGGGTCGTCGAAGGCGACACCCCGGCGACCAAGGCCGCGGCGACGATGCTGGCCACGATCAGTGATCGCCCCAATCTGCTGCTGGTCGTCACCCGTGAGGATGAACTGACCTGGTTGAGTGTCCGCAACCTGGTGAACGTCCACGTGGTTGCCCCCGATCAGCTCAACACCTACGACGTGCTCGTCAGCGACGACGTCGTCTTCACCTCCGCTGCGTTCGAGGAATTCATCGCCGGCCCGGCACGCGGGCGTGGCGCGAAGGCCGTGGCCACCGCGTCGGAGGCCGAATCTGTGGAGGTGAGCGCATGAAGATCGCCGATCCCCGAGACATCCTGCTCGCTCCGGTCATCTCGGAGAAGAGCTATGGACTGCTCGACGAGAACAAGTACACCTTCCTCGTCGCGCCGCACGCGAACAAGACCCAGATCAAGATCGCGGTCGAGGAGGTGTTCGGCGTGAAGGTGGTCGCCGTCAATACCGCCAACCGTGACGGCAAGCGAGTTCGCACCCGTCGTGGCTTCGGCCGTCGGGTGGCAACGAAGCGCGCCATCGTGTCGGTGGCTCAAGGTGAGCGCATCGACATCTTCGGCGGACCGGTCAGCTAGGCCCGGACGAGACGACAGGACGAGACGACATGGCAATCCGCAAGTACAAGCCGACGACGCCCGGGCGGCGTGGGTCGAGTGTGGCCGACTTCGTCGAGATCACCCGATCCGAGCCGGAGAAGTCCCTGCTCAAGCCGCTGTCCAAGAAGGGCGGCCGCAACAACTCCGGCCGCATCACCACCCGGCATCAGGGCGGCGGTCACAAGCGCGCCTACCGAGTGATCGACTTCCGTCGCGCCGACAAGGACGGCGTGCCCGCGAAGGTCGCGCACATCGAGTACGACCCGAATCGCACAGCGCGGATCGCGCTGCTGCACTTCGCCGATGGTGAGAAGCGCTACATCCTCGCTCCGCGTCTGCTCAAGCAGGGCGATCGGGTGGAGACCGGTCCTTCGGCCGACATCAAGCCCGGCAACAACCTCCCGTTACGCAACATTCCCGTCGGCACGGTCATCCATGCCGTCGAGCTGCGTCCCGGAGGCGGGGCGAAGATCGCTCGCTCGGCCGGTGCCAGCGTCCAGCTCGTCGCCAAGGATGGTCCCTACGCCCAGTTGCGTATGCCATCCGGGGAGATCCGCAATGTCGACCTGCGTGCACGAGCGACGGTCGGCGAGGTGGGCAACGCCGAGCAGAGCAACATCAACTGGGGCAAGGCCGGACGCATGCGTTGGAAGGGCCATCGCCCGACCGTCCGCGGTGTGGCGATGAACCCCGTCGATCACCCGCACGGTGGCGGCGAGGGCAAGACCTCCGGTGGTCGTCACCCCGTGAACCCGGCCGGCAAGCCCGAGGGTCGCACTCGCAAGGCCAAGAAGGCCAGCGACAAGTTCATCGTCCGTCGCCGCAAGACCGGCAAGAAGCGCTAGAGGAGTCGATCGTGCCGAGGAGTCTGAAGAAGGGCCCGTTCGTCGATGACCATCTGTTGAAGAAGGTCGAGACGGCGAATGAAGCCAAGAGCAATCAGGTCATCAAGACCTGGTCGCGTCGCTCGATGATCGTGCCGGCGATGCTCGGACACACCATTGCCGTGCATGACGGGCGCAAGCATGTGCCGGTGTTCATCACCGAGCAGATGGTCGGGCACAAGCTCGGCGAATTCGCTCCCACACGCACCTTCAAAGGCCACGTCAAGGAAGACCGCAAGGCCAAGCGCCGCTGACGCGGCCGTCCTAGACCGCGGTCAGCGACACCACTACACACACGCTAAGACGCACGACACGAGAGCAAGGGGAAAGCGATGGAAGCCAGGGCCTCAGCGCGGTTCGTCCGTGTCACGCCCATGAAGGCGCGCCGGGTTATCGACCTCATCAGGGGTCTGCCGGCCGCGGAGGCTCAGGCCGTTTTGCGGTTCGCACCGCAGGCGGCCAGTGAGCCCGTGGGCAAGGTGCTCGATAGTGCCATCGCGAACGCCACCAACAACCTCAGTCTCGATCCGCGGACCCTGGTGGTGGCCAAGGCCTACGTGGATGAGGGTCCGACGATGAAGCGGTTCCAGCCGAGAGCTCAAGGCCGTGCCTATCGCATCAATAAGCGCACCAGCCACATCACGGTGATTGTGGAACCGGCGCCAGACAGGGCCGAGACCGGCGCGAGGAAGGGCTGAGCAATGGGTCAGAAAATCAATCCGAAGGGCTTCCGCCTCGGCGTGACCACCGACTTCGCGTCGCGCTGGTTCGCCGACAGCACCAAGCCCGGTCAGTCCTACCGCGACTATGTCAAGGAAGACGTGGCGATCCGGAAGTTGCTCACCGAGGGCATGGAGCGGGCGGGCATCTCGCGCGTGGAGATCGAGCGGACCCGAGAGCGGGTCCGCGTGGATATCCACACCGCCCGTCCCGGCATCGTGATCGGCCGCCGAGGCGCGGAGGCTGATCGCATCCGCAGCGAACTCGAGAAACTCACCGGCAAGCAGGTTCAGTTGAACATTCTCGAGGTCAAGAACCCCGAGATCGATGCGCAGCTGGTCGCCCAAGGCGTCGCCGAGCAACTGTCCAGCCGAGTCTCCTTCCGGCGAGCGATGCGCAAGGCCATGCAATCGACGATGAAGGCTGGCGCCAAGGGGATCCGGGTTCAGGTATCCGGTCGCCTCGGTGGAGCGGAAATGAGTCGCACCGAGTTCTACCGCGAGGGTCGGGTGCCGTTGCACACCCTGCGTGCGGACATCGACTACGGCTTCTATGAGGCACGCACCACTTTCGGCCGGATCGGCGTGAAGGTCTGGATCTACAAGGGTGATGCCCCCACGACGCGCGCTGAGCGCGAAGCCGCTGCCGCAGCATCGCGCATGGGCCAACGTCAGCGTCCGGATCGCCCGCGCCGCGGCCCGCGTCGCGACGAGGGCGATGCACCCGCCGAGGGGACGACCGCGAGCGCGACGAGCACTGAGAGCGAGGGCTGACGACCATGCTGATTCCGCGTAGGGTCAAGCACCGCAAGCAGCACCACCCCACCCGGCGTGGTGTAGCCAAGGGCGGCACCGAGGTGACGTTCGGCACGTATGGCCTGCAGGCTCTGGAGCCGGCCTATGTGACGAACCGTCAAATCGAGTCCGCACGTATCGCCATCACCCGCCACATCCGTCGTGGTGGCAAAGTGTGGATCAATATCTACCCCGATCGTCCGCTGACGAAGAAGCCCGCCGAGACCCGCATGGGTTCGGGCAAGGGTTCACCGGAGTGGTGGGTTGCGAATGTCAAGCCCGGCCGCGTGATGTTCGAGTTGTCCTATCCCAATGAGCGCACCGCGATCGAGGCGCTCACCCGTGCGATGCACAAGCTGCCCATGCGCTGCCGCATCGTCCGCCGCGACATCACGAGGGAGGACTGATGGCTGCCGGTACATCATCACAGGAGTTCCGTGGCCTGACCGAAGAAGAGTTGGTCACCAAGTTGCGCGAGGCCAAGGAGGAGTTGTTCAACCTCCGCTTCCAGGGTGCCACGGGTCAACTCGAGAACCACGGCCGTCTTCGTGCCGTCCGCAAGGACATCGCACGGATCTACACCGTGATGCGCGAGCGTGAACTCGGTATCACTCCGATCGAGACCGTCGGTGGTGCGGCATGAGCGAAACAGGTGAGATGACTGTGAACGTGGACGAGCGCAACGACCGCAAGGAGCGCGAGGGGTACGTCGTCAGCGACAAGATGGATAAGACCGTCGTCGTCGCTGTCGAGGACCGGTTCAAGCATCCGTTGTACGGCAAGGTCGTGCGCCGCACGAGCAAGCTGAAGGCCCATGACGAGGCCAATGCCTGCGGCGTTGGTGATCGTGTCCTTCTCATGGAGACCCGACCGCTGTCAGCGACGAAGCGCTGGCGCGTGGTGGAAATCCTCGAGAAGGCCAAGTAGCACCTGAGACATCAAGGAATCGGAGTCTTGAAGTGATTCAGCAGGAGTCGCGACTACGTGTCGCCGACAACACCGGTGCAAAGGAACTGTTGTGCATCCGGGTTCTCGGTGGATCGGGCCGTCGCTATGCGGGAGTGGGCGACATCATCGTCGCCACCGTCAAGGACGCTATCCCCGGTGGCGGCGTCAAGAAGGGCGAGGTCGTCAAGGCCGTTGTGGTGCGCACCCGCAAGGAACGCCGTCGCCCGGATGGCTCCTACATCCGTTTCGACGAGAACGCCGCCGTGATCCTCAAGGGCGATGGCGAGCCTCGAGGCACGCGCATCTTCGGCCCCGTTGGTCGTGAACTGCGTGAGAAGCGGTTCATGAAGATCATCTCGCTCGCACCGGAGGTGCTGTAGTCATGCCCAAGATGTTCGTCAAGAAGGGTGACCGTGTCCAGGTCATCTCCGGCAAGGACCGGGGCGTGGTCGGCAAGGTCATCGATGTGTACCCGGACACCGAACGCGTGATCGTCGAAGGTGTCAACCGGGTCAAGCGTCACGCGAAGGTCGGCCAGAGCACCCGTGGCACCAAGACCGGCGGAATCATCACCATGGAGGCCCCGATCCATGTCTCCAACGTCATGGTGATCGATCCCGAAGACGAGCGGCCCACGCGGATCGGCTACCGCAAGGAGAAGGCCGAGAAGCGCCGTTCGGATGGCTCGACCTACGAGGTTGTGCGCAACGTTCGGATCTCCAAGCGCACCGGTAAGGAGCTGTAGAACCATGACCACCACCGCTGTCGAACGTGTGGCACCGCGCCTGCGGACTCGCTATCGCGACGAGATCGTGCCGGCGTTGCGCGAACAGTTCGGCTACCCCAACATCATGCAGGTCCCGACCGTTACCAAGGTCGTGGTCAACATGGGCGTGGGCGAGGCTGCGCGCGACTCGAAGTTGATCGAGGGTGCCGTCAGGGATCTCACCGAGATCACCGGCCAGAAGCCCGTCGTCACCCGCGCCCGCAAGTCGATCGCCCAATTCAAACTGCGCGAGGGCATGCCCATTGGTGCCCACGTGACCCTGCGCGGCGATCGCATGTGGGAGTTCCTCGACCGTCTGCTGTCCATAGCGCTGCCACGAATCCGTGACTTCCGCGGTCTTTCGCCCAAGCAGTTCGATAGTCGCGGCAACTACACCTTCGGCCTGACCGAGCAGTCGATGTTCCATGAGATCGATCAGGATGCGATCGACCGCGTGCGCGGCATGGACATCACCGTGGTCACGACCGCGTCCAATGACGACGAGGGGCGGGCGCTACTGCGTCTGCTCGGATTCCCTTTCAAGGAGAAGTGAGATGGCGAAGAAGGCGCTGATCAACAAGCAGCAGAGCAAGCCGAAGTTCGCCGTGCGCGGTTACACCCGCTGCACCCGGTGCGGGCGGCCGCACTCGGTGTATCGCAAGTTCGGTCTGTGCCGAATCTGCTTCCGCGACATGGCGCACGCCGGCGAACTCCCCGGGGTCACCAAGAGCAGTTGGTGATCTGAGCAAGCGACACAACGAGCACCACACCAGACAACCGAAGACCAATCCAGCCGAGAAACACGACGACATCGAAGGTCTCCTCGATAGCCGAGGGGAAACCACGGTGAGAAGGGCCGATGGCCATGACGATGACCGATCCGATCGCAGACATGCTGACGCGTCTGCGCAACGCGAATTCCGCGTATCACGACACGGTGGTGATGCCGTATTCGAAGCTGAAGGCCGGAATCGCTGCGATCCTCCAGCAGGAGGGCTATATCGCGGGCTTCCATGTCGACGAGGCTGAGGTCGGCAAGAACCTGGTGCTGGAGTTGAAGTTCGGTCCCAGTCGAGAGCGGTCCATCGCCGGACTGCGTCGCGTCTCCAAGCCGGGCTTGCGCGTGTATGCCAAGAACACCGCGCTGCCCCGGGTCCTCGGTGGTCTCGGTGTCGCCATTTTGTCCACGTCATCCGGCCTACTGACCGATCGTCAGGCCGCCAAGCAGGGTGTAGGCGGGGAAGTCCTCGCCTACGTCTGGTAGGGGAGGGGCGAGCATGTCACGCATCGGACGACTTCCGATCACCATCCCCTCCGGGGTCGAGGTCACCATCGACGGCTCTGAGGTCACCGTGAAGGGACCCAAAGGCACCTTGAGCCACACCATCCCCGCGCCGATCACGGTGGCGCGCAACGACGACGGCACCATCGAGGTCAGCCGTCCCGACGACGAGCGAGAGTCACGTGCACTCCACGGCCTGACTCGCACACTGATCGCCAACATGGTCATCGGGGTCAGCACGGGATATGAGAAGACCATGGAGATCGTGGGTACCGGCTACCGCGTGGCGGCCAAGGGCAGCGACTTGGAGTTCGCGCTCGGCTACAGCCATCCGGTTCTGGTCAAGGCCCCCGAAGGCATCGTCTTCACCGTCGAGTCACCGACGAAGTTCAAGGTGTCCGGTATCGACAAGCAGGCCGTGGGTGAGGTCGCCGCCAAGATCCGCAAGATCCGCAAGCTCGATCCCTACAAGGGCAAAGGCGTGCGATACGAAGGCGAAGTAGTTCGCCGCAAGGCCGGAAAGGCGGGTAAGTAATGACCGCGTTCGCACCCAAGATCGGATCAGGCAACCCCCGGACCACAGCCCGTGCTCGGCGACATCTGCGCGTGCGCAAGAAGGTCTCCGGTACCGCCACACGTCCGCGTCTGGTCGTCACACGTTCCGCGCGCCACATCGTCGCCCAGGTCATCGACGACACTGCTGGGCGCACCCTGGCCTCGGCGTCGACCATGGAAGGCGATGTGCGGGGCATCTCGGCGGACAAGACCGCTCGATCGCGAAAGGTCGGCCAACTCGTTGCCGAGCGTGCCAAGGCTGCCGGGGTCGAAACCGTGGTGTTCGATCGCGGCGGCAATACCTATCACGGCCGCGTCGCTGCTGTCGCAGACGGCGCCCGCGAGGGTGGACTGGAGTTCTGAGATGAGCGAGCAGGTACGAGACATGAGCACCAAGTCCTGGCAAGCGGCACGGAGAGGTGGAACCGCACAGTGAATGCAGGTCAGTCAACGCAGGGCGCCCAGCGTCGAGGCTCGGGCGGTTCGGGCGGTTCCGATCGCCGGGAGCGTCGCGACCGGGGGCCGCGCGAGGAGAAGAGTGCATTCCTCGAGCGTGTCGTCACGATCAACCGAGTCGCCAAGGTCGTCAAGGGTGGTCGCCGATTCAGCTTCACCGCCCTGGTGGTCGTCGGTGACGGCGACGGACAGGTGGGTGTCGGTTACGGCAAGGCCAAGGAGGTTCCTGCCGCGATCGCCAAGGGTGTGGAGGAAGCCAAGAAGAATTTCTTCAAGGTGCCGCGCATCCAGGGGACTATCCCCCATCCCATCACCGGCGAGGATGCCGCGGGAGTCGTCATGCTGCGACCAGCCTCGCCGGGTACAGGCGTGATCGCCGGTGGACCTGTGCGCGCGGTACTCGAATGCGCGGGTATCCACGACGTGCTGAGCAAGTCTTTGGGCTCGGATAATGCCATCAACATCGTGCATGCGACGGTTGCGGCGCTGAAGGGTCTGGAACGACCCGAGCAGGTTGCCGCTCGCCGTGGTCTGCCGTTGGAGGATGTCGCGCCAGTAGCGCTGCTGCGCGCACGGGCAGGAGGGGAATCGTGAGCGTTCGATTGCAGGTGACCCAGAAGAAGTCTCGGATCGGTGGGACCCAGAGCCAGCGTGAAACGCTGCGATCCCTCGGTTTGAAGCGCATCGGTGACACCGTGGTGAAGGAGGATCGCCCCGAGATCCGGGGAATGATCAACACGGTGTCCCATCTCGTCGCCGTCGAGGAGGTCGACTGACATGCCGTTGAAGGTCCATCATCTGCGCCCAGCACCGGGTGCTCGCACCCCTAAGACCCGCAAGGGCCGTGGCGAGGCGAGCAAGGGAAAGACCTCAGGCCGCGGTACGAAGGGCACGAAGGCTCGCTACCAGGTGCCGGCACGCTTCGAAGGCGGCCAGATGCCGCTGCACATGCGCCTGCCCAAGTTGAAGGGCTTCACCAGCCCGAATAAGACCACCTACCAGGTCGTGAACGTCGCGACCCTCGCCAAACTGTTTCCTGAGGGCGGCGACGTCGGGGTTGCGGACCTCGTCGACAAGGGCGCGGTCCGCAAGGGACAGCCGGTGAAGGTCCTCGGTCAAGGCGAGATCGGTGTGGCGATCCAGGTGGCGGTGCATGCCTGCTCCGACGCGGCTCGGGCCAAGATCACCGCGGCCGGTGGCAGCGTCGAGACGGTCTAGTCCCGAGGTAGTCCCGATGTAGTCCCGATGGGGCGGCTCGTCACCTGACGCACCTAGGTTAGGCTGCCCAGGAGCCCGTCCCAGCCCAGCGGTTCGTGGTTTCCACGCGACACGCCGGGCATCGATAACGGTCGAGCCTCTTCCCGTGAGGGGGGATGCTCCAGGAGGTAGGCGTGCATCTGAGCGCTTTCATCGCAGCGTTCCGGACCCCGGACCTGCGAAAGAAGCTGCTGTTCGTGCTGGGGATGATCACCATCTTCCGGCTCGGATCGTTCGTGCCGACCCCTGGCGTGGACTATTCCGCGATCCAGCGCTGTATCGACACGGTCCAGGACAACTCCGTCTACGCGGTCATCAACCTCTTCAGCGGGGGCGCGCTCCTGCAGTTGTCGGTCTTCGCGCTCGGCATCATGCCGTACATCACCGCCAGCATCATCATTCAGTTGCTGACGGTGGTTATCCCGCGCCTGGAGCTGTTGAAGAAGGAAGGCCAGACCGGTCAGGCCAAGATCACCCAGTACACCCGTTATCTGACGATCGGTTTGGCGATCCTGCAGTCCACGGCGATCCTGTCGCTGGCGCGGACCCCGGGCCAGTTGTTCACCGGGTGCAACGAGCAGCTGATTCCCAATCAGAACGTCTTCTTGATCCTGGTCATGGTCATCGTGATGACCGCAGGCACCGCGGTGATCATGTGGCTGGGCGAACTCATCACCGAGCGGGGCGTCGGCAACGGCATGTCGCTGTTGATCTTCACCTCGATCATCGCCACTATCCCCGCGCAGTTCGCCAGCGTCTACGGCAGCCGCGGCACCTTCATCTTCATCGTGACGTTGGCCGTCGCCCTCGTGGTCTTGTCCCTGGTGGTGTTCGTCGAGCAGGGGCAGCGACGGATTCCGGTGCAGTACGCCAAGCGCATGGTGGGCCGCAAGATGTACGGCGGGACATCGACCTACATCCCGCTGAAGGTGAACATGGCCGGTGTCATTCCGGTTATCTTCGCCTCGTCGATCCTGTTCATCCCGACCCTGGTTGTTCAGTTGACCGGAAGCCAGGCAGACTGGGCCCAGTGGGTGGCAACGAACTTCTCCACGGGCACTACGAACGTCTATCTGGCGACGTTCTTCCTGCTGACGGTGTTCTTCACCTATTTCTACGTCTCGATTACCTTCAATCCGGTCGACGTCGCGGACAACATGAAGAAGTACGGCGGGTTCATTCCCGGAATCCGCGCGGGTAAACCCACCGCCGACTACTTGAAGTACGTGCTCGATCGACTCACCGCGCCCGGCTCCCTATACCTCGGCGCCATCGCCGTTATGCCGGTTCTGGCCTTCAACTTCATCGGTATCGGAGACCAATTCGTCTTCGGCGGAATCAGCCTCCTCATCATGGTGGGCGTCGGCCTGGACACGGTCAAGCAGATCGACGCGCAACTGCAGCAGCGCAATTACGAAGGGTTCCTCCGCTGATGCGCCTGGTGATCATGGGCCCACCCGGTGCCGGCAAGGGGACGCAGGCCACAGTCGTCGCGACCACGCTGGGGATTCCGCACGTGTCGACCGGTGACCTGTTCCGCGCCAACGTGGGCGAGGGAACCGCGCTGGGCCTGGAAGCCAAGCGGTACATGGACGCCGGCGAATACGTCCCCGACTCGGTGACGAATGGGATGGTGCGCGACCGCATCACGCAGCCGGATTGCCACCCGGGATTCCTGCTCGATGGTTATCCGCGCACCCTCGAGCAGGTCAACGAGCTCGACATGATGCTCGCGGCGGCATCGCAGTCGGTCGATCGGGTCGTGGAACTCACCGTCGACACCGACGAGGTGGTCGATCGGCTGCTCAAGCGGGCACAGGAACAGGGCCGCGCCGATGACACCGCTGATGTGATTCGTCGTCGCCTTGAGGTCTATGCCGAACAGACTGCGCCGCTGACGGCGGTGTATGCCGGTCGCGATCTGCTCGTGCGCGTGGATGGGATGGGTGAGGTCACCGAGGTGACCCGTCGTATCCTGGCCGCCCTGTCCGACTAGAGGCGAGGCCATCGATGTTCTTTCAACGCCAGCGGATCGAGATCAAGACACCGGGTGAGATCGATGCGATGCGTGCGGCAGGTCTGGTCGTCGCCCGCGCTCTGGCCGAAGTCAGCCAGATTGCGGCGAACGGGGTCACGACCGCGGAACTCGATGAATGTGCGGCCGACATCATCGCCGAAGCGGGAGCGCTTCCGTCGTTCCTCGGCTATCACGGCTTTCCGGCGCACATCTGTACATCCATCAACTCCGAGGTCGTGCACGGGATCCCCGGGCCGAGCGTGTTGCGCGATGGCGATGTGGTGTCGGTCGATTGCGGAGCGATCGTCGATGGGTGGCATGGGGATGCGGCTGTCACGATCGCCATCGGCACCGTCGACCCGGCGATCGAGAGGCTGAGCGAGGTCACCGAGGGTGCGTTGTGGGCCGGCCTTGCTGCCGCCCGACCGGATGGGCGGTTGTCGGATATCGGCCACGCTGTGCAGACGCATGTCGAGGCTGCAGGGGATTTCGGCATCGTCGAAGATTATGTCGGGCATGGGATCGGTTCTTCGATGCACATGGATCCGCCTGTGCCCAATTACGGACGACCCGGTCGGGGGCCGCGACTGGTGGCGGGGATGGCGTTGGCGGTGGAGCCGATGGTGACATTGGGTGCCCCGATGGTGCATACCCTCGACGACGACTGGACGGTGGTGACCGACGACGGTTCGGTGGCGGCCCACTGGGAGCACACCGTGGCCATCACCGACAGCGGCGCGTGGGTGCTGACAGCTCTCGAGGACATCCGCCTCCCCTAACCCGTCCCCTCCTCGTCTGAGTTACCCGAATGGTCGCTAACTCACTGGGTTAGCGACCATTCGGGTAACTCAGACGAAAAGGGGGTGTCCGGATAGCGGAATGGGGGATGCCGCAGGGGGCCGATGTGACCGCCGGGGTAGGGGTAGCCTAGAGTAGGGCGCTGGCCTGGGAATGGTTCCCACGGTCCCCGGGTGTAGCCCTCGGGGAGCGCGGAGAAACGTCTCAGCCGAATCGCAACGCAATGTCCGAAAAAATTTCGACTCGCCGAGTCGAGCGTGCGGTGCGAGCGACGAAGGACGTGACGAGACAGGTTATGGCCAAGAAGGACGGTGCCATCGAGCTCGAAGGCACCATTGTGGAGTCCCTGCCCAATGCGATGTTCCGGGTGGAGCTCGACAACGGTCACAAGGTTCTGGCTCACATCAGCGGGAAGATGCGGATGCACTACATCCGGATCCTGCCCGATGATCGCGTCGTCGTCGAGCTCTCGCCGTACGACCTCACTCGGGGTCGCATCGTCTACCGGTACAAGTGACCGGCCGTTTCGACCCGTTTCAGTCAGTAAGAAGGAGTGGCCCCGGTGAAGGTCAAGCCCAGCGTCAAACCCATCTGCGATAAGTGCAAGAAGATTCGTCGCCATGGCCGCGTGATGGTGATTTGCGACAACCCCCGCCACAAGCAGCGACAGGGCTAGGGCTAGGGCCCTGGAGCAGTAAGTCGCGACAGGGCTAGTGAGCCCTGGAGCAGCCTCCGTCGAGGGAGACAACCTCAGGCGGTGGTGACCCATAGCGATGCCCGACCCCCGGTGCGCCTCGTGCGGGCCATCGGGACGCCACCCCCGGACTACGAGGCCGGGGACCTCACCCGAGGTGTTGAGGACCGGTATCGCCCGCAGACCTCGTAGGACATCGACGCAGCGCTGCGTCAGGAAGAAGAGGAACACCGATGGCACGTCTCGTTGGCGTCGACCTGCCCCGCGATAAGCGGATGGCTGTCGCGCTCACCTATATCTATGGCGTCGGGCGGACTCGCGCCGCTGATGCGCTCACCGCGACGGGCATCGACCCGAATATGCGCGCGGGAGATCTCAGCGATGATCAATTGGTCGCGCTGCGCGACTGGATCGAGGCGAATCTGCGCGTCGAGGGAGATCTGCGTCGCGAGGTTGCCGCCGATATCCGCCGCAAGGTCGAGATCGGCAGTTATCAGGGCATCCGGCACCGCCGCGGACTACCGGTGCGTGGTCAGCGCACTCACACGAATGCGCGTACCCGCAAGGGTCCGCGTAAGACCGTGGCTGGCAAGAAGAAGGCCGGCAAGTAGCTCGCCTGAACCGGTTGCGCATGAGTAGACCGCGCGAACCCCGAGACCATCCGCCACCCGCACGACGTTAGGAAAGCTGAGGACATGCCTCCCAAGTCAGGAAAGCCCGGCGCCAAGAAGGTGCGCCGCAAGGAGAAGAAGAACGTGGCGCATGGCCACGCTCATATCAAGAGCACGTTCAACAACACGATCGTGTCGATCACCGATCCCACCGGTGCCGTGATCGCCTGGGCCTCGTCGGGTCAGGTGGGTTTCAAGGGCAGCCGCAAGTCCACTCCGTTCGCCGCTCAACTCGCCGCCGAGGCTGCTGCGCGCCGCGCGATGGAGCATGGAATGCGCAAGGTGGATGTGTTCGTCAAGGGTCCCGGTTCCGGCCGTGAGACCGCCATCCGCTCTCTGCAGGCCACGGGCCTGGAGGTCGGATCGATTGCCGATGTCACTCCGGTTCCCTTCAACGGGTGCCGCCCACCCAAGCGCCGCCGCGTCTGAGGAAGGAAAGGTCACACACCGATGGCTAGATACACCGGACCGGACTGCAAGCGGTGCCGCCGAGAGAAGACCAAGCTGTACTTGAAGGGTGCCAAGTGCGAATCGCCTAAGTGCCCGTTCGAGAAGCGTCCCTACCCGCCTGGCCAACATGGTCGCGGTCGGTCGAAGGACAGTGAGTACCTGCTGCAGTTGCGTGAGAAGCAGAAGGCCGTCCGAATCTATGGCGTGCTCGAGAAGCAGTTCCGTGGCTACTACGAGGAAGCCAACCGCAAGCAGGGCAAGACGGGCGAGAACCTGTTGCGCATCCTGGAGAGCCGGTTGGACAACGTCGTCTACCGTGCTGGTTTCGCCAAGTCGCGGGATATGGCTCGTCAATTGGTGCGCCACGGTCACTTCACGGTGAATGGCCACAAGGTGGACATCCCGTCCTATCGCGTGCAGCCCCAGGACATCATCGAGGTGCGCCCTGGTGCCCGAGAGATGACACCGTTCGTCGTTGCGTACGCCGAGATCGGCGAGAAGGACGTGCCGGCATGGCTGGAGGTCGTGCCTTCAAAGATGCGCATCCTGGTCCACTCGCTGCCCGCCCGTCAGGTGATCGACACTCCCGTCCAGGAGCAGTTGATCGTCGAGCTGTACTCCAAGTAGTCACACCGGTGCCCGGCGACGGGTACCCCCACAACGCGACGTCAAATAGCGGTCGTCGCCGAAAGGACGATACGAAGTGCTGATCTCACAGCGGCCCACGCTCACCGAAGAGTCCGTTCACGACTACCGTTCCCGGTTCATTCTCGAGCCCCTCGAGCCTGGTTTCGGCTACACCATGGGCAACTCGTTGCGCCGTACCCTGCTTTCGTCGATCCCAGGCGCAGCGGTCACCAGCATCCGCATCGATGGAGTGCTGCACGAGTTCACCACCATTCCGGGTGTCAAGGAAGACGTCACCGAGTTGATTTTGAACATCAAGCAGCTCGTGGTGTCCTCCGAGCACGACGAGCCCGTCGTGATGTACCTGCGCAAGCAGGGCCCCGGCGCGGTCGTTGCTGCTGACATCGCACCGCCCGCCGGCGTCGAGGTGCACAATCCCGATCTGCACCTGGCAACGCTCAATGGCAAGGGCAAATTGGAACTGGAATTGGTCGTCGAGCGTGGCCGCGGTTACGTTTCGGCCTCGCTGAACAAGCAGCCCGGCCAGGAGATCGGCCGGATCCCGGTCGATTCTATTTATTCACCGGTCTTGAAGGTGACCTACAAGGTCGAGGCAACCCGAGTCGAGCAGCGCACGGACTTCGACCGCCTGGTCATCGATGTCGAGACGAAGCCGTCCATCCGTCCGCGCGATGCGATGGCATCGGCCGGTAAAACGCTCGTCGAGTTGTTCGGTCTAGCTCACGAGCTGAACATCGATGCCGAGGGCATCGACATCGGCCCGTCACCGGCGGATGCGTTCGCCGCCGAGCAGTTGTCGACCCCTATCGAACAACTCGATCTCACGGTCCGTTCGTACAACTGCTTGAAGCGCGAAGGCATTCACACCGTCGGTGAGTTGATCTCGCGCAGCGAGGCCGACCTGCTGGACATCCGCAACTTCGGCTCGAAGTCCATCGACGAGGTCAAGATCAAGCTCGACACCCTGGGCTTGGCGCTCAAGGACAGTCCGCCTGGATTCGATCCTGGCGCTGCGGTGTACTTCGCTGACGATGATGATGACAACCTCGGTTTCGCCGAGGATGAGCAGCTGTAAAGAACCGCCACCCACACCCGCGACAGCAACCCACTCGCAAGATCCCGAGGAGCTACTGACATGCCCACCCCTACGAAGGGACGCCGCCTGGGTGGCGGACCTGCCCACGAACGTCTGATGCTCGCGAACCTCGCTACCGCGTTGTTCGAGCTTGGTCGCATCACCACTACCGAGGCGAAGGCAAAGCGGCTTCGGCCCCTGGCTGAGCGGATGATCACCTTCGCCAAGCGCGGGGATCTGTCCGCACGCCGCCGTGTGCTGTCGGTCGTAAGGGACAAGTCGGTGGTGCATGTGCTGTTCACCGAGATCGGCCCGAGTTATGCCGGCCGACCCGGTGGCTACACCCGCATCACCAAGATCGGTCCGCGCAAGGGTGACAACGCACCGATGGCCGTTATCGAGCTCGTGGAGCCGATGGCCGAGGCCGTAGTCGCCGAGGCCACGGGCGCGACCAAGCGGGCAGCCAAGGAGAAGGCAGCAGCGACGGAGACTGCGGCAACTGCGGCGGTGGAGGAGTCCACAGAGGACGTTGCGGAGGATGTGGCCGAGGACGTCGTCGAGCAGGACGTTGCTGAGGTTGCCGAGGCCGAGGAGTCCGTTGAGGAGGGCGCCGAGGAGGCTGCTGCCGAGGACGATTCCGCGGAAGCCACTGATGACAGTGCGGGCGAGGCGAAGTAGTCGACGGCGAGTAGCCGACGATACGAAGTAGTCACTGCACCAACGCGAAGGCGGGTGGTCGAGTCATGAATGATTCGACCACCCGCCTTCGTTTGGACATCTCCTATGACGGCTCGGAATTCTCCGGCTGGGCGATCCAACGTGACCAGCGCACGGTTCAAGGTGAACTCCAACGTGTCCTGACCCACCTTGCCGGTCACGACATCGAGTTGACTTGTGCGGGCCGGACTGACTCCGGGGTACACGCCCGTGGCCAGGTGGCGCATCTGGACTCCGGAAACACCGGGCAACTCACCCCGGATCGAATCAATCGCGCCCTCCCCGACGACATCCGGGTTCGAGCGGTCAGCGAGGTCACATCGGATTTCGACGCCCGGTTCTCGGCGTTGTGGCGCAGATACAGCTATACCGTTTCCGATGACCCGCGAGGTCCCGATCCCCTACGACGTCGATACCAACTCGCTGCCGGCGCATCGCTGGATATCGATGCGATGAATCACGCCGCTACGGCACTGGTCGGTGAACATGACTTCACGAGTTACTGCAAGCGCAAAGAGCACGCCAGTTCGGTGCGAGAGATCCTCTCCCTGCGCTGGGATCGCGAGGTTGACCTCGCAACCGGATTTTCCACGGCCGTCATGCACGTGACGGCTGATGCCTTCTGCCATTCCATGGTTCGTAGCCTCGCCGGTGCGCTCATTCCGGTGGGCCAGCACCGCGTGTCTATCGACTACCCCAGGCAGGCGCTGGACCTCAGGGCGCGAGACGCCGGGGTGACCGTGATGCCGCCGTATCCCCTGGTTCTCGAGGAGGTGGGCTACCCGCCGGAGAGCGAATGGGCGCAGCGGCAGCGCCGTACGCGGAGTCTGCGTGTCACCGGGTGATCCGGAAAGGGGGATCCGGAAAGGGTGATCTGGAATGGGGGATCCGGAAAAGGGGAGCGAGTCCCCAGATTGGTCTCGCGTCGGCTCTCCGTGAGGTTCCAGGCCCCGCTTTGACCCATTGTGGCGCAGCGCAGTACTCTTGGGGGTCGTTGTGCCCGTTGATGGGCGCTCCTCCCGTGGACACCTCCGCGGGATCTCTGCGGGAAGTGAAGGACTAGCGGTGCGTACGTATTCTCCGAAGCCCGGCGAAGTCACTCGCCAGTGGCACGTCATCGACGCCACCGACGTCGTCCTCGGTCGTCTCGCCTCTCATGTCGCCACCCTGCTGCGCGGTAAGCACAAGCCGACCTACGCACCGCATATCGACACCGGCGATTTCGTCGTTGTCATCAACGCCGACAAGGTGGTGCTCACCGGCTCGAAGTTGCAGCAGAAGATGGATCACCGCCACACGGGTTATCCGGGTGGTTTGCGCAGCACCCTCTATGAGCGTCTCCTCGAGGAGAACCCGCGCCGTGTGGTCGAAAAAGCCGTCAAGGGGATGCTGCCGCACAACCGCATCGGTCGCCAGCAGCTATCCAAGTTGAAGGTCTACGCCGGTCCGCAGCATCCGCACACCGCCCAGAAGCCCCAGCCGTTCACCATCTCGCAGGTCGCCCAGTAACCCCGCGGGGTTGCTGACGCGCGAAAGGATCATCCGTGACCACCGAGCCCGACATCGACGTCGACGTCGACACCGAAGACGAGGCCCCCTCCTCGTACACCTCCGAGACCCCCGGTATGGCGGCGCGCTCAGATCGCCCCGTGGTTACCGCTCCCGGTTCTGCGACCGGGCGGCGCAAGGAGGCCATCGCGCGAGTGCGGCTCATCCCAGGAACGGGTCGCTGGACGATCAATGGTCGTGATCTCGCTGAATACTTCCCGAACAAGGTGCACCAGCAGTTGGTGAATGAGCCGTTCGTGACCCTCAGCCAGACCGGGCGCTACGACGTCATCGCGCGCATTCAAGGAGGTGGGGTCTCCGGACAGGCTGGTGCGTTGCGTCTGGGAGTCGCCCGCGCCCTCAACGAGATCGACGTCGAAGGCAACCGCAGCGACTTGAAGCGGGCGGGATTCCTCACCCGGGATTCGCGGGCGAAGGAGCGCAAGAAGTATGGCCTGAAGAAGGCTCGCAAGGCTCCGCAGTACAGCAAGCGCTAAAGGCGCGGCGTGGGCCGGCTGTTCGGCACCGACGGGGTGCGGGGGCTCGCCAACGGCGCGATCGATGCATCGTTGGCGCTGCGGTTGGCCGAGGGCGCCGCGCGCGTTCTGGGAGAGCAGTCCGGTGCCAACCCCAGCGGGCGTCCCTTAGCGGTCGTCGGGCGCGATCCGCGAGCCAGCGGGGAGTTCCTGGAATCCGCCGTGGTCGCGGGTCTCGCCGGAGCTGGAATGGATGTCCTACTCGCGGGTGTGATCCCCACTCCGGGGCTGGCGTACCTGACAGCAGCGGAATCCGCCGATCTCGGTGTGATGATCTCCGCATCGCACAATCCCATGCCTGATAACGGCATCAAGTTCTTCTCTGCGGGCGGACACAAGTTGCCCGACCATGTCGAGGATGCGATCGAAACGACGATCGACACGCCCTGGGCACGGCCCACCGGTGCAGGAGTGGGACGGGTGCGCACTCTCGATGATGCGACGGCCCGATACGTCCAGCACCTCGTCGATTCGATCGGTCAGTCGCTGTCCGGATTGACCGTCGTCGTCGATTGCGCGAATGGTGCGGCATCCCAGGTGGCACCCGATGCCCTTCGTCGAGCAGGCGCCGAAGTGACCGCCATCCATGCGAACCCCGATGGGCTCAATATCAACGAAGGGTGCGGTAGTACCCACCTCGACGATGTCATCGCTGCGGTGACCGAGCGTGGTGCCGACATCGGTATCGCGCATGATGGCGATGCTGACCGCTGCCTTGCTATCGACGCGAACGGCCAGGTCGTCGATGGTGATCAGATCATGGCCATCCTCGCACTCGCGATGCGAGACAGCGGTGAGCTAGCCCAGAACACCGTGGTGGCTACGGTGATGTCGAATCTCGGCTTCGCTCTGGCCATGGAAGACGCCGGGATCGAGGTTGTGCGGACATCGGTGGGTGATCGCTATGTGCTGGAGGAGATGCTCGCGCATGGATACACCCTCGGCGGCGAGCAGAGCGGACACGTGGTGCTGTCTCAGTGGGCGACCACGGGCGATGGTGTGCTCACCGCGTTGATGGTGCTGGCACGCATGGCGGACACCGGTCGAAGTTTGGCCGATCTCGCCTCGGTGGTAACGCGGCTTCCGCAGGTGCTGGTGAATGTTCCCGGGGTGGATCGCGCTGGGTTGGGGGATGCGGAGGTGATGCGTGTGGTCGCCGATGTCGAAGCGCGTCTCGGTGACACCGGTCGGGTGCTCCTCCGATCTTCGGGAACCGAGCCGCTCGTGCGGGTGATGGTGGAGGCGCCCACGCTGGATGAGGCAGGTTCTGCTGCTGAGGACATTGCGGCGATCGTGCGCGACCGACTGGGCCTGCCCTCCTGATCTGCTCGTTCGAGCGACGCTCGTTCAGCCCCCTGCCACTCAGTCGCCTGCCCCCCCAACCGCCTGTCGCTCGACCAGCCCACACCGGACCCGGCGTACGCTGACGTTCATGTGCGGCATCGTGGGATACGTCGGGGAGAAGCAGGCCCTGGAGGTCGTCGTCGAGGGGCTGCGCCGCTTGGAATATCGCGGTTATGACTCCGCCGGGGTTGCGGTGGTCTCCGATGGCCGACTGCACACCCGCAAGAAGGCGGGCAAGCTGGCCAATCTGGAAAGTCTCCTGGGCGAGGATCCGCTCGAGGCGGCCACGCTGGGAATCGGCCACACCCGCTGGGCGACCCATGGCGGTCCCACTGATGCCAATGCCCACCCGCATGTCAGCGATGACGGTCGGGTTGCGGTTATTCACAACGGGATCATCGAGAATTTCGCCGAACTCAGGGATGAGTTGAGCGCGGCGGGCGTGGTGTTGAACTCCGAGACCGACACCGAGGTCGTCGCACATCTGCTGGCCGCCGAACTACCCGAGTCGGGTGGAGACCTGGCCGAGGCGATGCGGCGGACATGTCGGCGCCTCGATGGTGCCTTCACCCTGGTTGCAGTGGTCGCTGACGATGTCGATGTCGTCGTGGCCGCGCGGCGCAACTCACCACTGGTGGTCGGCTTGGGTCAGGGTGAGAACTTTCTCGCCTCTGATGTGGCGGCATTCGTCTCCCACACGCGTGAAGCGCTCGAACTGGGTCAGGATCAGGTGGTGACGATGTCACGAGACGCTGTCATCGTCACCGATTTCGACGGTGAACTCGTCGATGCCACGCCATTCACGATCACCTGGGATGCCGCCGCCGCGGAGAAGGGTGGCTATGACCTGTTCATGTTGAAGGAAATCGCCGAACAGCCCAAGGCCGTCGCGGATTCCCTGCGCGGCCGGGTCGATCGCGATGGTCGTTTGCATCTGGACGAGATGAGATTGACCGATGCTGAGCTACGCGAGATCGACAAGGTACTGATCGTCGCCTGTGGCACGGCCTATCACGCCGGCTTGGTGGCGAAATACGCCATCGAGCATTGGACGCGAATTCCCGTCGATGTCGAACTAGCAAGCGAGTTCCGATATCGCGATCCGATCGTCGATTCCCGCATGCTCACCATCGCGATCTCCCAGTCGGGAGAGACGATGGATACGTTGATGGCGCTGCGCTACGCACGCGAACAGGGCTCCAAGGCGCTTGCGATATGCAATACCGTCGGATCCACGATTCCGCGCGAATCCGATGGTGTGCTGTACACCTATGCGGGACCGGAGATCGCCGTCGCCTCCACAAAGGCATTCCTCACCCAGATCATCGCCGCCTACCTGGTCGGTCTGTACCTCGCTCAGGTCCGCGGAAATATGTTCGGGGACGAGATCGAAACCGTTCTCCGCGATCTTTCCGATACACCGCAAGCGGTCGACCTCGTTCTCGATACCTCCGAAGGTGTTCAGGAGCTGGCGCGGGAGTTGGCCGATGCTCGGTCCGTGCTGTTCATCGGCCGCCACGTCGGTTTCCCTGTCGCTCTCGAGGGTGCTCTGAAACTCAAGGAACTCGCCTATATGCATGCGGAGGGATTCGCAGCCGGTGAACTCAAGCACGGACCCATCGCGCTGATCGAACCGGGTGTCCCCGTGGTGTGCATCGTTCCGTCACCTCGGGGCCGGGCCGTGCTGCATGACAAGGTCGTCAGCAATATTCAGGAAGTTCGTGCTCGCGGTGCTCGCACCATCATCATCGCCGAAGAGGGAGATGAATCCGTGGTGCCTTTCGCCGATCACATCATTCGTGTCCCGGCAGTTCCGACGCTGATGCAGCCATTGGTTTCGACCGTCCCGCTGCAGGTCTTCGCATGCGCCATGGCAACGGTCAAAGGCCATGACGTCGATCAGCCGCGCAACCTGGCCAAGTCGGTCACCGTCGAGTGAGATAAGTCCCGCCCTCGTGATCATCGCCATCGGCATCGACACGGTGCACGTCCCGCGGTTCGCCGCGATGCTCGACCGCCGACCTCGGTCGATCGAGCGGCTGTTCACGACAGCGGAATCCCACCGGGAATCCGGGGAACTGCGCTCCGCAAGTTCACTGGCCGCCCGGTTCGCTGCCAAGGAGGCGGTCGCCAAGGCACTCGGCGCACCGGCGGGGTTGGCGTGGCATGACTGCCAGATCCTCGCCGAAGAAAATGGACGCCCGACGATCCATGTGCGGGGAACGGTTTCGGCGGCTGCTGCAGGCATCGGGATCGAACGCTGGCATCTTTCACTGACCCACGACGGTGACTATGCGGCTGCCCAGATCGTGGCCGAGGGACCTGATCGATCTGCGGATCAGGCGATGGGCGAGGATCGAATGCCATGAGCGCAGGTGTCTTCGATGTCGCGAGCGTTCGTGCGGCCGAGCAGGCGCTGATGGCGGAGGTGGCTGAGGGCACCTTGATGCGCAGGGCCGCGACAGGCCTGGAGTCGATCATCGCGGGGATGCTCACCCAGTTGCGCGGTCGGGTTCCGGGCTCGGCGGTCGTGGTTCTGGTCGGTTCGGGAAACAACGGCGGGGATGCGCTGTGGGCGGCGAGTGGACTCGTCGGTCGCGGTGCGGGAGTGCTCGCGATCACCTTCGCTGATCGCTGGCATGACCAGGGGATGCGTGCTTTTGTGCGCAGGGGCGGACGCAGCATTGCCGTCGACGACCTCGATGATGAAACGCTGTCAGCCCTGTTGGCTGAGGCAGACGTCATCCTCGATGGGCTCACCGGGATCGGCGGAAAGGGCCCACTGCGAGGTCGAGCCGTGGATGCCGCAGTTGCGGCGACTATCAGTGGGGCTGTAGTCGTGTCCGTCGATGTTCCCAGCGGAGTCGATGCGGATACCGGTCATGTTGCGGATCCCACCGCATGCATCGAAGCGGATATGACGGTCACGTTCGGGTGTGTCAAACCCGGACTGGTGCTCGCTCCGGGTCGGTTCTTCGCCGGTGCGCTGCGCGTCGTCGACATCGGGCTGTCGGATTACCTGCCTCCCGAAGAGTGCCGGATCCTCGACGAGTTCGACCTGGCCCTGGGCGTTGCGGAACCCACGGATGGTGATTACAAGTACTCGCGCGGGGTCGTATGCGTTGCTGCGGGGAGCGCGGCGTATCGGGGCGCGGCGTTTCTCGCGGTCGATGGCGCGCGATACGCCGGCGCCGGCATGGTCCGGTATCTGAGCAGCAGCACCAGCCTCGCTGAGGGAATCGCCGCGCGATTCCCCGATGTCGTCGTCACCGAGAAATTCACCGATCTGCGCGAGGACCGGCGCGTCACGGGGTTCGGTATCGGGCCCGGTTGGGGTGACGATGCCTCCGCTGAACACATCCTGCACGAGATCTTGGAACTCGACATCCCCGTCGTGCTCGATGCGGATGCGTTGCGCCTATTGGCCCGGGACCGCGCACCCCTCATGGGCCGTACGGATGCCGGGCGCATCAGCGTGATCACCCCGCACGAGGGGGAGTTCGCCGCGCTCGGCTTCAGCATCGGTGATGATCGCCTGGCTGCGGCTCGACAGGCCGCGAAGGCGCTGGGGTGCGTCGTGGTTCTCAAGGGTCCGGGAACGGTGATCGCCACCCCCTCGGGTGATGCGTTCATCGATGTCTTCGGGTCGGCGAACCTGGGCACCGCGGGTAGCGGTGATGTACTGACCGGATTGCTCGCCGGAATGCTGGCTGCTGGACACGCACGGAATGGGGCCATGTCGATGCCCATCGTCGGTCGCATCGCGGCTGTGGCCGTTGGGATTCATGGGTTGGCGGGTCAACTTGCCGGAGATGCGGGTCGTCCGGTGACGGCGAGTGACATCGCGACTTTCCTACCCGAAGCGATCGCGCGAGTGCGTCGAGGGTGACGATGCCATGACGCCTTCATCGACTGCTTCCACCCACCCTGAGGTGCTGCGCGCTCAGGCGGTGGTCGATCTGTCGGCGATCGCCGCGAACATAGATCGCCTGCGAGCGGCCACCTCCGCTGAAGTGATGATCGTGGTCAAGGCCGATGCCTATGGCCATGGGATGGCGCGGGTCGCTGCGCAGGCACGGCGACTGGGCATCGCGTGGTTGGGGGTCGCGCTGCCCGAGGAGGCGCTCCAACTACGTGCAGAGGGCGACACGGGAAACATCCTGGCCTGGCTGGCGACCCCGGATCAGAGCACGATCGACGAGTGCGTCGAACAGCGTGTCGATCTGGGAATCTCCACGCCCTGGGCCCTGGGCCAGATCGCCGATGCGGCGCGAAGGCACGGTGTCATCGCGCGCATCCATCTGAAGATCGACACCGGACTGTCGCGTGGTGGCGCGAGTGCGTCGGACTGGTCCGAGCTGGTCGAGTTGTCTGCGCGGGCCCAAGCCGACAGCACGATCATCGTCGATGGAGTGTGGTCACATCTGGTGTCCGGAGAGGATCCGGATGCAGCCGTAACGGGTGAACAGGCCCGAGCGTTCGTCGATGCCCTCCAGGTAGTCCATCGAGCAGGACTGAATCCAACCTGGCGTCATCTGGCCAATTCCGGGGCGGTGCTCAGCGGTGCTGCGAGTGAAAACGGATTCGAGCACACGATGGTCCGATGCGGAATCGCCGCCTATGGGATCACCCCTGGCCGCGTGCTAGGTGATTCGATCCAACTCGGACTTCGTCCGGCGATGACCCTGCAGGCACGTCTGGCCCAGGTCAAGGTCATTCCCGCGGGCCAGGGTGTGTCCTACGGTCACCATTGGATCGCGGAGCGTGAAACCGAAGTCGGATTGGTGCCGATCGGCTATGCCGATGGCCTGCCTCGCACCGCCGTCGCACCATCGGTGTGGATCTCAGGGCGTCGCTGCCCGGTCCTCGGGCGCATAGCGATGGATCAATGCGTTGTCGACGTCACCGGTGTTGATGCGCAACCGGGAGACGAGGTCATCGTTTTCGGACCGGGCGATCTCGGGGAACCCACCGCTGAGGAGTGGGCAGAGTGGGCGGGGACGATCGGCTACGAGATCGTCACCCGGATAGGGCCGCGCGTTCCCCGTCGCTATGTGGGTGAAGTGGGTCAGGTATGACACGAGATTCGGGGTCGGGGGGCATGGGTGCCGGTGGTCTGCCCGCGCTCGCGGCCGTCGCTGCAGGTACGGCACTCGGCATCGTGGCCGAGCGACTGTGGTCGCGATCGCGACTCGTCGAGCAACCGGTCCCCTCGGATCCGCAGATCGCGCATGGGACGGCGATCACGCGTGTGGTCGCAGACGACGGTGCGGTTCTCCACGCCCGCATCGACACTCCCGTCGATTGGCGCCCGGGTGACCCGACCGTGGTACTCGTGCACGGATTCGCTCTCGACCTGACAACGTGGGATCACCAGCGCCGGGCCCTTCTGGGTGTGGCGCGCGTCGTGAGCTACGACCACCGCGGGCACGCACGATCTGCGCAAGCGCACCGGGCAGGAACAGGCCTCACCATCGACCGCCTCGGCCAGGATCTGGCGACTGTGATCGAGGACTGCACCGATGACGAATCGGTGATTGTGATCGGTCATTCGATGGGAGGCATGACCATCATGGCGCTCGCTGAACAGCGACCCTACTGGTTCGGCGAGCGCATCATCGGTGTCGGGCTGCTGGCCACATCGGCCGGGGAGATCGGCACGGTCACTCTCGGGCTCCCTCGCCCCCTTGCGCAACTCGCCCATCGGCTGACTCCGATCGTGGGCACCGTGGTGGACCGGGAGTGGTTGACCAACCTGGTGTTGCGCATCCGCGACTCGGGAAGCGACCTCAGCCGCGTGCTGACGCGGACCTACGCCTTCGGCGAGTCTGCACCCGAGCACGGAACAGCGCTCGTTGCACATCTGCTTGCCACCACTCCACTTCCGGTGGTGGCTGATCTGCTCGGCGACATCGGGCGTCATGATCGTCGCGATGCACTGGGTCCGCTATCGCGAATACCGACTCTGATCATCGTGGGCGATGCGGATCAACTCACCCCCGCGAGCCATTCGCGTCGGCTGCATCAGGCCATCGATGATTCGACCCTGATCGAGCTCGACGGCGTAGGGCACATGCTCACCCTGGAGGCACCGGATGCGGTCGACAGCGCACTGGTGGCTTTCGTCACTGACATCGCTCGATTCCGTCACCAGGATGAGAGGCGTCCGGCGCAGTGACCGGATCGGTCGGCGCACCATTGGATCCACCACAGGTGGAGGTCGTCCTGTCCGACGTGGCAGCGACGGAGCAACTCGGGCGCTGTCTTGCCCGCATATGCCAACCGGGGGATCTGATCATCCTGAGCGGCGACCTCGGTGCCGGCAAGACCACTCTCACCCGAGGGCTTGGTGAGGGTCTGGGTGTCCGAGGGGCTGTTACGAGCCCGACGTTCGTGGTGGCGCGTCGGCATCCGCATCCCCACGGCGGTACGGAATTGATCCATGTCGATGCGTATCGATTGGGTTCACGCGCCGAGATCGATGATCTCGACCTGCTTGATGCTGCCGATAACGCGATCACCGTGGTCGAGTGGGGCGCCGACCGTGTCGAGCACCTCTGTGAAAGCAGACTGCACATCGACATGAGGGAGTTCGAGGACGACCCACAGGCGCGGCAGGTGATCCTGCGCCCCACCGGTCCACGATGGCGGACATCGGATGTCGAGGCGTTGGCCCGCTGTGCGGGTGCTTGACTATCGGGGTGATCATCCTTGCCGTCGACACCGCCACCGCGGCGACCTCGGCGGCGATCAGCGGACCGGCATCGGTCGTGTCGCGCCGCAATGTCGATGCCCATGGCCATGTCGAGTCGCTTGCGCCGATGATCAGCGACGTACTCACCGAATCGGGAATCGAACCGAAGGACATCGATGTTCTTGCCTGCGGTGTAGGGCCGGGACCATTCACAGGACTGCGGGTGGGGATCGCTCAGATGATCGCGATGGGTGCTGCACTCGATCGACCCGTCGTCGGAGTCTGCACGCACGATGTGATGGCGCACGCGGCCCTGGGATTGGCGGATCGCTCGACACCCGAACCTGAAGCAGGCCCTGAACCAGGACTGATTGTCGCCACGGCCGCTCGGCGCGCTGAGTCCTTCGTCTCGACATATGAATACAGCGGACGGCGAAGTGGTGGCCCGATCGCGCTCAGTAACGACGAAGCGCACCATGCCATGCTCGCAGAAGAGGTGATCCTCGCCGGTGATGCGGTGGATCTGCTGATCGAGGATGTTCCTACCTACCGTCGCGGCCCGAGATTCCCCCACGCAGCGGATCTTGCAGCCATCGTCGAATCACAGTTGAACGCTGGCGAGGACTGGTCTGATGATGTGGATCTAGCGATAGATCTCGACCCCGCGACGGCCAGAGGTAATTCAACCGCGCAAGTGCTCATCAAACGCGGACGCCACGGTCGATTGCTGCTGCCACCTCGCCCGCTGTACCTACGCGCGCCAGATGCCGTGGCGACTGCTGCCGCTTCGACGATGGCTGCGGAAATGGATCGACGCGCATGATCGAGATCCGTCCGATGCGCTGGTGGCACATCGAGCAGGCGATGCCGTTGGAGAATCAACTCTTCGGTTCGACGGCTTGGTCGCCCGCTCAGATGTGGTCGGAATTGGCGCGTGATCAACGCAGGTATTACGTCCTTGTCAGCGCTGGGAATCAAGCTGCCGGCGAACCGGAGAGCGACACCGGCGAAGTTGTCGTCGGCTACGCCGGGATCAATCTCCTGCCACCGGATGCCGATGTGCAGACGGTTGCTGTCGCACCCTCGCTGCAGGGAAGAGGATGGGCCCGTCGACTTGTCGGACGTCTCATCGCTGACGCGTCCGGTGCCGACTGCTCGCAGGTCCTGCTCGAAGTCCGTGCAGATAACGACCCTGCCCTGCGGTTGTACGAACGGCTCGGTTTCGAGGTGATCGCCCGTCGCACGGCCTATTACGGCCCAGGTGAGGACGCACTCATCATGCGGTTGCGCCCGATCCCCGCGGCCCCGACGGCTGCGGAGCACGCGTCATGACGGCGAGAGGAACAGCATCACCGATCGTAGTGGGGATCGAGACCTCCTGCGACGAGACTGCCGTCGCTTTCGTGCGAGGCCGGGAGCTGCTCAGTGACGTCGTCGCCTCCAGTGTCAACGAACATGCCCGCTTCGGAGGTGTCGTTCCCGAGGTCGCTTCGCGGGCGCACGTCGAGGCACTGACCCAGACCCTCGCTGCCGCGCGGGAGCAGGCGGGCCTGGAGTGGCGTGACGTTGACGCGATCGCGGTAACGGCGGGGCCGGGACTCGTCGGCGCGTTACTGGTCGGCGTATCTGCGGCCCAAGGGCTCGCTCTGGCGCTGCAGCGCCCGATCTACGGCGTGAATCATCTCGCCGCGCATGTTGCCGTCGATCGACTGGTCCACGGAGAGCTGCCGCAACCTGCGGTGGCACTGTTGGTGTCCGGTGGGCATACATCATTGCTGCGTGTCGATGACGTCACCGCGGATGTGATTCCGCTGGGTCAGACTCTCGACGATGCAGCCGGCGAAGCCTTCGACAAGGTTGCGCGGTTGTTGGGCTTGCCGTTTCCCGGTGGGCCGTCCATCAACGCACGGGCGCGCGAGGGGGATCCTGTATCGATCGATTTCCCCCGTGGCCTGACCCATGCCGGTGATGACGAACGGCACCGGCACGACTTCTCGTTCTCCGGGGTGAAGACCGCCGTGTCGCGCTGGATCCGGGCGCGTGAGCGATCTGGCGAGCCGGTGCCGTTGGCTGATGTGGCCGCATCGTTTCAGGAGTCGGTGGTCGATGTCCTCAGCGCCAAGGCGATCCGGGCATGCCGAGACGAGGGCATCGAGCATCTGATCGTCGGGGGAGGAGTGGCGGCCAATTCCCGACTGCGGGCTCTGATCGAGCACCGAGCCGACGCCCACGGGATCGACGTTCGGATCCCGCCCCCGAGCCTATGCACGGATAACGGGGCGATGGTGGCCTCGCTGGGTGCGGCCCTCGTCGAACGTGGCCGACCGACCTCGAGTCTAGGTCTGCCTGCCGATTCCTCCCTACCGGTCACGGAGATCACCCTGCACTGACCCCCCCCATCCCCCATTCCGGCCTCGTCTGAGTTACCTGAGTGGTCGCTAACTCCAGGAGTTAACGACCACTCAGGTAACTCAGACGCACAGGGGGTGTGGCTTGGTAGGGGTTCACGGGGGATCGCGGGTTACCCTTGCGGAGTGAGTCATGCGGGTCCTGGTGCGCCGCGCACCTCCTGGGGGCGGGCAGCCGTCCTCGTTCTCGGCATCCCCCTCGGATTGGTGGCCCTGGCGTTCGCCTTCGCCCTGTGGGTTCCGTCGTCGGGTCCCACTGAGGCCGCCACCGTCGATGCGACCCCGGTCTCCGACGTCACACCAGCGGTGCCGTCGACGACTCCTGATCCCACGACGGCCCCACCTGATGAGCCAGCCGATGAGCCGACCGCCGAGCCTGCTGCAACGCCGACCGGGCCCGATTCGCAGAGTCCCTCTTCGGCGACCGGGCGTTCGGGGCGAAGCGATGCCAATCGCGCGAATCCGGCGCTGGATGTCGTGTGGCGGGTGGAAACCGATGACCCGGTGTTCTTCATCACCGTCGACGACAACCTGCGCGATCAGGCGGTCGCCGATGCCGCGTTGCAGATCGTGCGCGAGAACCAGATCCCCATCACTGCTTTCCTCACGACCAACTATGTCGGTGATGACGGCGACTACTTCAACGAGGTGACCTCATTCGGTGGTTCGATCCAGAACCACACGGTGACGCACCCGTTCCTCAACAGTGCGGGTTCCGACCCGTATTTCGAGATCTGCACCGCCCAGGAGCGGTTAGCCGCGCAATTCGGTGACACCCCGTGGATGATGCGACCTCCATACGGCGAGCCGTATTTCTCCGGTGCCGATCCCTCAGCCGTCGAAGCCGCGTCAGCGAATTGCGGGGTCAACCGGATCGTGATGTGGAGCGCGGTCGTGGACAACGGCAAGGTGTCCTACAACCCGGGCACGACCCTCCAGCCCGGTGACATCGTGCTGTTCCACTTCTGGGACCCCAAGTTCGCCGAGGGCCTTCAGATGATCCTCGATATCGGGAAGGCCAATGGCCTGAGCCCGGCGCCACTGGAGGACTACCTCTGAGTCGCTCGGCTTTCGACGATCTGCTGGTCGCCGGTCCCGTGCTCATCGACGGTGGGCTAGCGACACATCTGGAGGCACTCGGCTACGACATCTCCGGCTCGCTGTGGTCCGCCCGCATCCTCACCGAAGCACCGGACGGGATCGTCCGTGCGCATCGGGACTTCATCTCCGCCGGTGCTCGGATCGTGATCACGGCGAGCTACCAAGTCTCGCGCCAGGGATTCCTCGCCCAGGGCAGGACCGAAGCACATGCTGATGCTGCCCTGGTGCGCAGCATCGACCTCGCTCGACAAGCGGTCGAGGAGGCCGGCCGGGACGGAGTCCTCGTCGCAGCCAGTGTCGGACCCTATGGCGCGATCACCCACGACGGCGGGGAGTACCGGGGACGCTACGGGCTCAGCCACGACCAACTCGTGGACTTCCACGGCGAGCGGATCGCCGTACTGGCCGCTGCGCAGCCAGACCTCCTGGCCATCGAAACGATCCCCGATGCCGATGAGGCCGCGGCGATCGCCGACGTCCTCGTCGACTATCCCGATCTGCCGGCCTGGATCACCTTCAGTTGCGGGGATGAGCGCACCACGTGGGCTGGGCAAGCGATCGAGGATGCCATGACCGTGGCGTCGCGTGCGGACAGCGTCATGGCCGCCGGAGTCAACTGCGTGCACCCGGCCCTGGTGGCCGGCCTGCTCGAGCGAGCCGGTCGGGCGAGCGATCTGCCCCTGGTGGCCTATCCCAACGTCGGAAGGGTCTGGCTCCCGGACACCGAGACCTGGACCGACCCGGAAGGATCCGGCAGTGCGCAGACCTCTCCTCCGCCCGGTACGGGTGTCCAGGGTTGGCCCGTGGCTGACTGGTTCGATGCGGGAGCCCGGCTGATCGGCGGATGCTGCTGCGTGGAGCCGGCGGACATCACGGCATTGGCACTCGAGTTGACGGAGTGCTAGCGCCCGGCTACCGTTGCCTTGGCACTCTCCACCTGTGACTGCTAGTTCCTCGGGATCGATTCCCTCGGAACCGGCCGCATGGGTGGGCAGTGCACGGTTGCACCGGCACCGCGACGACGGGGCGACTGATTACCCAACCGACCATCCGTGCACATATCGGAGGATGAATACATCGTGTCCGTCTCCATCAAGCCCCTCGAGGATCGTATCCTCGTGCAGACCCTCGAAGCCGAGCAGACCACGGCCTCGGGCCTGGTCATCCCCGACACCGCCAAGGAGAAGCCCCAGGAGGGCAAGGTCCTGGCAGTCGGCCCCGGCCGATTCGACGAGGATGGCGATAAGCGCATCCCGCTCGATATCAATGTCGGTGACACCGTCATCTACTCCAAGTACGGCGGCACCGAGGTGAAGTACAACAACGAGGAGTACCTGATCCTCTCGGCGCGCGACGTGCTCGCCGTCATCGAGAAGTGATTCCCCGCTCGCAGTGATGCGAGCAACGAAGCCGCGAGCGCGCCGGATTGCACGAACGATCCGGCGCGCTGCCGGCGAAGCGGGGGTCGATCCCCGCCCCGAAACCACTGTTCGCCCCTACTGCGCGCATCGGCGCGCACACCATCGGGAAAGTGAAGGACCATGCCCAAGATTCTGGAGTTCGACGAGTCGGCACGACGCAGCCTCGAACATGGTGTCAACGCCCTCGCTGACACCGTCAAGGTGACCATCGGTCCCAAGGGCCGCAACGTCGTGATCGACAAGAAGTGGGGCTCACCCACGATCACCAACGACGGTGTCACCATCGCCCGTGAGATCGAGTTAGACGACCCCTACGAGAACCTCGGCGCTCAGCTGGTCAAAGAGGTAGCCACCAAGACCAACGACATCGCCGGTGATGGCACCACGACCGCGACCGTGCTTGCCCAGGCGATGGTTCACGAAGGTCTGCGCCAGGTTGCCGCAGGCGCGAATCCGATGGCGTTGAAGAAGGGCATCGACGCGGCGGTGACCGCGATGAGCGACCGTCTCGCTGAGGTCTCCCGCGACGTCGACGGTCGCGCAGAGATCGCCCAGGTCGCCACGATCTCGTCCCAGGACGCCGAAGTCGGCGAGATCATCGCCGACGCCTTCGACAAGGTCGGCAAGGATGGCGTGATCTCGGTCGAGGAGTCCTCCATCGCGGAGATGGAACTCGAATTCACCGAGGGAATGCAGTTCGACAAGGGATACATCAGCCCCTACTTCGTCACCGACACCGAGCGGATGGAAGCCGTCCTCGAAGACGCCCACATCCTGCTGGTGCAGGGCAAGATCTCCGCGGTCAACGAACTGTTGCCGCTACTGGAGAAAGTCGCCCAGACCGGCAAGCCGCTGATGATCATCGCCGAGGATGTTGAAGGCGAAGCGCTCTCGACGCTGGTGGTCAATCGCATCCGCGGCATCTTCACCTCATGTGCGGTGAAAGCTCCGGCATTCGGTGATCGCCGCAAGGCGATCCAGCAGGACATCGCGATCTTGACCGGAGCCCAGGTCGTCGCCCCCGAGGTGGGCTTGAAGCTCGACCAGGTCGGACTCGAGGTGCTCGGCCATGCCCGCCGTGTCGTGGTGACCAAGGACAACACCACGATCATCGACGGTGGTGGCGCGGCGGATGCGGTCGCCGATCGCATCGCGCAGATCAAATCCGAGATCGAGCGCACCGATTCCGATTGGGACCGCGAGAAGTTGCAGGAGAGGCTGGCGAAGCTCTCCGGTGGTGTCGTGGTGATCAAGGTCGGCGCGCACACCGAGGTGGAACTGAAGGAGAAGAAGCACCGCGTCGAAGATGCGGTATCTGCGACTCGTGCCGCTATCGAAGAAGGCATCGTGGCCGGTGGTGGCGCGGCGCTGGTGCATGCTGCGCTCGCGGTTGATGGTCTTTCCCTGGAAGGTGATCGGGCCACGGGTGCTCAGATCGTGCGACGTGCCGCATCGGAGCCGATGCGCTGGATCGCCGATAACGCCGGGGACCAGGGCTACGTCGTCGTGAGCAAGGTCGCTGATCTGCCCGCGGGGCAGGGCTTCAACGCGGCCACCGGTGAATACGTCGACCTGATCGCGGCCGGTGTCATCGATCCGGTCAAGGTGGCCCGCTCGGCGTTGGCGAACGCAGCTTCGATCGCCGGCATGCTGCTGACCACCGAGGTGCTCGTGGTCGACAAGCCGGAAGAGGAGGATCCCGAGGCGCACGGTCACGGGCACTCCCATCACGGACACAGCCACTGATCAACCGCCCGGTTGTGAGCAGACCCTGCTGAGAGTGGGGAAAGCGCACAACGGCGAGGGCCCGACATCCCGCGGGATGTCGGGCCCTCGCCGTTGAGGAATCGAGAATGACGTGGAAGTCAGCCCGCGACAGGCAGCCGGGTGCGGTTGCCGCGATAGATCGCTTCACGATCGTCCTCGCTGAGACCGCCCCAGACGCCGTAGGGTTCGCGAACCGCGAGGGCGTGCTCAGCACACTGCACGCGGACGGGGCAACGAGCGCAGATGGCTTTGGCCGCGGCCTCGCGGGCCGCACGGGCCGGGCCACGCTCACCCTCGGGATGGAAGAACACCGCGGGATCCTCCCCGCGGCAGGAGCCGAGCAGCTGCCAATCCCACAGATCGGCGTTGGGGCCGGGAAGTCGAGATACATCCGCCATGTTTTCCTCCTTCAGAGGGTTCGTGAGATCAATCTAGAATCGTTTCAGGGGTTGGTCAATACCCTTTGTTGAATAATGTGTGGCGCGAATGGGTGATCTCAGTCACAGGGCTCGCGGACATCGCGATCACCCCCCATTCCGGACCCGTATCCAGCCCCTCTCAGGAGGCTGTCGGACTCCACCGGGGCCCTCGGAGGAATCTCGGCTGGCGGTCTGGTCCAGGCACCGGACAATAGAGGTATGTCACCGGCGTCACACGTGCCCGAAGCTGCGAGCGCGGCGGGAGATGATGTGGTGCTCGATCCGCCCGCCGAGGCCGGGAGCCGCCTGGGCTTGACCGTGGCCGCCGTAGCGCGCCGACTGGGAGTCGCACCAGCCACCCTGCGCACCTGGGATCGCCGCTACGGCCTCGGGCCGACAGCGCACGCCGCCGGCGCGCACCGTCGCTATGACAGCGGTGACATCGCCCGGCTTGAGCACATGCGTCGACTCGTCCTGGCCGGTGTCGCACCGGCAGATGCCGCACGTGCGGCTCGCGAACTCGACGTTGCGACCCTGGGCTCACCGATCGATGCGTCGATGGCTGCTGCGCCTGATGCCTCGGCGGGGGATGACGCAGCTCTGGCACAGATGGCACCACCGGATTCACCGGTTCCCGGATCGTCGTCGCGTCACGGAGGCGGCCACGTCGTCGCAATCCCCGGCGGAACGCCCGCGGCTCGAGGACTCGCACGTGCAGCGGTGAGCCTGGATTCGGGTGCGTGCGAGTCGATCATCGCCGACACCCTCACCCGTCGAGGCGTGGTGTGGACGTGGGATCACCTGCTTGTGCCCGTGCTTATCGGAGTCGGGCAACGATGGGAGCAGACCGGAACCGGCATCGAAGTGGAGCACGTGCTGTCTGAGGCGGTCCAGGGAGTATTGAATGCCCAGGTTCAGGGACCGTTCACTCCGGTGAACACCCGCCCCGTCCTGCTGGCAGGCTCCGATGGCGAAGCGCACACCCTGCCGCTGTGGGCGATCGCCGCGGGTCTGTCTGAACGACGCATCTCCGTGCGGATGCTCGGTGCCCGCACTCCCGCAACGGCTTTGGGCGCGGCGGTCAAGCGCACTGGACCGGCAGCAGTCGTGCTGTGGTCGCAGACACCCGAGACGGGAAGCCTGGACAACCTCGACGAACTCCCGGATTTGCGACCGGAGCCCGCGGTGATCCTGGCCGGACCCGGTTGGCAACCCGGTGCGGCCTCGGTGCGCAGGGTCAACGACCTCACCGGTGCCATCCAGGAGGTTGCGCGCGCTGTCGGCGCATGATGGACACTCGACCGACCGGGACCGAAACGGCGTCGCATGCGCTCGATGCGTGGAGGCAGGCGGTCGATCTTGGAGCGCGCGGCCGCTACATCTGCGCGTGGCGGCGGCTGGAGTGCATCGATGAGCGCGATGCGATGGCATCGCAGGCCCATTCGACGTGGGGTAGCCACTACCGGCAGATCGGGGCGCTGGACCTCGCACGCCGTCATGACGAGAGAGCTGTCGAACTCGCCGAGGATGATCTGGCAGCCGGTGATGCGTGGATCGGTCTCGCTGCGGATGCAATCGCGGAGGGCGCGGCCGCACACGCCGCTGAGCACCTGTGTCGCGTCGCTGAGGTGCTTGCGCGGCTCGATGATCTCGGTTGTGTCGGGGACTCGGGTGACTCAGGTGATGCAGGGAATGCGCAGACCGTCGACGTTGATTCGAACGAGTCATGGATCGACAGCGTGCAGCGACCGTGGCGGATCCGGGTGAGAGCAGCGTGGGTGACCAGCGAATTGGCACTGCTGAACGATGATGCGAATTCGGCGGTCGATCATGCGCGTATCGCGATGGAACTCAGTGCGACGCGCAGCACCCGCCACCGACTGAAGTCCGAGGCCGTTCTGGCGGCGAGCCTCCTCGCATCGGGTAGGGCCGACGAGGCGGCCCGGATCTGCGATCGCCTCGGTCTCGAGGTCGCACGGCTCGGATGGGTGTCGCTGATATGGCCGGTTGCCCTCATCGCCGTGGCCGCTGGACAGGCTGCTCCCAAGCTCGGGGTATCGACCGATCTGGTTCGCCAGGGAGCCTGGGCGACCAGGCTCATCGAGGCGCATCTGCCCTCTGGTCGATCCGGTTCTCACCTGGGAGACCTCGGTCGAACCACAGACCTGGCAGCCCACTGGGGGGAACGTCGCGATATCGCTCAGCTGCGGGCGTTGTCCGGTCGCTCACGTCAGGCTCCGCGAAGGAATCCGTCGGCGAATCGATGCGACGCTCCCACCGGGGCGCTCGACGGGTAGCCTTCACGCATGCCGCCGTCGCTTGATCCCACCGACGCCGTGCCCGCGGAGTTCGCCTACCTCGGGCTGACCTTCGATGACGTGCTGCTGTTACCGGCGGAATCCGACGTCGTGCCCAGCGACGTCGACACCACCACCCGGGTGACGCGCAACATGAGCATCCGGATGCCCTTGGTGTCCAGCGCAATGGACACCGTGACTGAGGCGCGCATGGCGATCGCGATGGCCCGGCAGGGTGGCGTCGGAATCTTGCACCGCAATCTGTCGATCGACGACCAGGCGGAGCAGGTCGATCTGGTGAAACGATCCGAGGCCGGCATGGTGTCGCGGCCGGTGACGTGTCACCCATCCGACACCCTGGGTCAGGTCGACGCCCTCTGCGGTCGCTATCGCATCAGCGGCGTCCCCGTTGTCGACGACGACGGCATGCTGTTGGGCATCGTCACCAATCGCGATATGCGCTTCGAAGATGATGTCACCCGACCCGTCGGTGATCTGATGACACCGATGCCCCTGGTGACCGCTCCCGTTGGTGTGGACCCAGAACAGGCGCTCGCACTCCTCGCTCACCACAAGGTCGAGAAACTTCCCCTGGTGCATCCCGACGGTCGACTCGGTGGATTGTTCACGGTCAAGGACTTCGTGAAATCCGATAAGTACCCGAATGCGACGAAGGATTCCGATGGGCGCCTGGTGGTCGGAGCGGCCGTGGGTGTCGGCGCGGATGCCCACAAGCGTGGGCTGACCCTGGTCGAGGCTGGAGTCGATCTGCTCGTGGTCGATACGGCCCATGGTCACTCTCGGGCAGTTGCCGAAACGGTCGCCTTGCTCAAGAAGTCGACCTCGGTCGATGTAGTCGGCGGCAACGTGGCAACACGCGAGGGAGCCCAGGCGCTGATCGATGCGGGAGCCGATGGCATCAAGGTCGGTGTCGGCCCGGGGTCGATCTGCACCACCCGCATCGTGGCCGGAGTAGGGGTGCCGCAGGTGTCAGCGATTCATGCGGCAGCCCAGGCCGCACGTCCGGCGGGAGTTCCGGTCATCGGTGACGGTGGCCTGCAGTTCTCCGGCGACATCGCCAAGGCGCTGGTGGCGGGCGCAGACAGCGTCATGCTCGGCAGCCTGCTCGCCGGTTGCGAAGAGGCTCCGGGCGATGTCGTGTTCGTCAACGGCAAGCAGTTCAAGGCCTATCGGGGAATGGGTTCACTCGGCGCGATGCAATCGCGCGGTCAGGCACGGTCGTATTCGAAGGATCGGTATTTCCAGGATGATGTGCTCAGCGACGACAAACTCGTCCCCGAAGGCATCGAGGGGATGGTGCCGTATCGCGGACCGCTCGCCGTCGTCGCGCACCAGCTGATCGGCGGGTTGCGCGCATCGATGGGCTACTCCGGGGCATCGACGATCCCGCAGCTGCACACCAAGGGTCGCTTCGTGCGCATTACGGCAGCCGGCTTGAAGGAAAGCCACCCGCACGACGTGACCATGACCGTCGAGGCACCGAACTATCACTCCCGCGGCTAGGAGCAGATCCCACGTGACGAGCATCGAGATCGGTCGAGGCAAACGCGGCCGGACCGCCTACAGCTTCGACGACATCGCCGTAGCGCCGAGTCGACGAACCCGCAATCCCGACGAGGTGTCAACCGAGTGGCGCATCGATGCCTATCGGTTCGCCACACCCGTTCTTGCGGCACCCATGGATTCAGTGGTGTCGCCGGCCAGTGCTGCTGAACTATCCCGCAACGGTGTGCTCGCAGTGTTGAACCTCGAGGGGCTGTGGACTCGCTATGCCGATCCGCAACCGCTCCTCGATGCGATCCGGGATGTGCCGGAGGCCGAGGCCATCGCACAGTTGCAAAAGATCTATGCGCAGGCTCCGGTCGACCCGGATCTGATCACCGAACGTGTCGCCGAACTGCGCAACGGAGGCGGCACCGTCGCTGTCGCGGTGTCACCCCAGCATGCTGCCGCTCTCGCACCGACCGCGGTTGCTGCCGGTGTCGAGCTGCTCGTGATCCGCGGCACCACGGTGTCGGCCGAACACGTCTCCGGCGATGGCGAGCCGCTGAACCTGAAGACATTCATCTACGACCTCGATGTTCCCGTCATCGTGGGTGGCTGCTCGACCTATCAGGCGGCGCTGCATTTGATGCGCACCGGTGCAGCGGGTGTGCTCGTGGGCTTCGGCGGGGGTGCGGCGCACACCACCTCGGATGTGCTGGGTATCCGAGTACCGATGGCCACGGCCGTCGCCGAGGTGGCCGAGGCTCGTCGGGACTACCTCGACGAATCGCAGGGCCGATACGTGCATGTCATCGCTGACGGATCGGTGGGCTCCAGCGGCGACCTGGTCAAGGCGCTCGCGTGTGGTGCGGATGCGGCGATGATCGGCTCGGTGTTCGCGAGAGCCACTGATTCGCCCGGATGTGGAGTGCACTGGGGGGCCGAGGCCTGGCATCCGACCCTGCCGCGCGGGGAGCGCAAGGTGCTCGGCACGGTGGGCACGCTCGCAGAGATCCTGCACGGGCCCTCGCACACCGCGGACGGTTCGGCGAACATCGTGGGTGCCTTGCGCAAGGCGATGGCGACGACCGGCTACAGCGACCTGAAGGAATTCCAGCGCATCGAGGTCATCACCGCCCCCGTCGAATGACCCCACTGCCAAGACGACCCGAACTTGCGCTTTCGCCCCCGGGCGAGGGCAAGTTAGGGTCGTCTTGGCAGTGGGGTACTCCGGGGTAGGTTAGGGCCGTGGGGAATAACGGGACCACGGAGAGCGACGCCCGTTGCGCAGGTGACCGAGCTGTTGGTGACATCTCCACGGGAGATCGAATGAGCGATGCCCACATCGGCGACGATCGGCTCGGCCCGGTGCAGCGGGAGCGGGCCATAGCCACCTTGAAGGCGACGACGCCCGAGCAGCCTCTTGACATCGTGGTCATCGGCGGCGGCGTCGTCGGGTGCGGTGCCGCACTGGATGCGGCCGCTCGGGGCTTGAGCGTCGGGCTGGTCGAGATGAACGATCTCGCCGCCGGCACGTCATCGCGATCCTCGCGGTTGGCCCATGGCGGTCTGCGCTACCTGGAGCAGCGGGAATTCGCCCTCGTCCACGAGGCGCTCACCGAACGTGGCCTGCTGCTCGATCGGCTCGCCCCGCACCTGGTGCGCCCCGTGCCGTTCCTGTTCCCCGTCGAAAAGACGTGGCAGCGCCCATATGTCGCATCGGGAATCCACCTCTACGACATGCTCAGTCGCGTCGGCGCCTATGGCGGCAGCATGCCGCGACCGAAGAGTCTCAGCCGCGAGCAGGCCAAAGCCCTTGCCCCCGATCTCGACACCGGTGAGATCGCCGGTGCCGTGCGTTTCCACGATGCGCAGATCGACGACGCGCGGCACACGGTTGCGGTCGCCCGAACGGCGGCGGCGCGAGGTGCCCTGATCGCCACGCGCACGAAGGTGACGTCTGTGCTGCGAGATGGAGACGACATCGTCGGTGTGCGGGTGCATGACGCGCTCACCGATCGCGACTACGACATCTACGCCCGAGTGGTGATCGGAGCGGCCGGGGTGTGGACCGATGACCTCGTCCATCTCGCCGATGCGCAGGCCCCTGGTCGAGTTCGCCAAAGCAAGGGCGTGCACCTGGTCGTGCCGGCCGAAGCGATCCGCTCGACCACGGCGATGATCGCTCGCACTCCGGTCAGCGTGCTGTTCCTGCTGCCGTGGGGCAAATTCTGGTTGGTCGGCACAACGGACACTCCGTGGAGTTCCGACGACGGTGCCATGGACGATCCGCAGGCGAGCGAAGCGGATATCGACTACCTGCTCGAGCAGGCGAATCGCTGGCTGGCACGTCCACTCACCCGCGCCGATGTCGTCGCGACGTATTCGGGGTTGCGTCCCCTGCTGGCGGAGGATCCCGATGCCTCGGGCGGGGATGAGACGACCACCCTGTCTCGGGAGCACGCGATCATCCGGCCTGCGCCGGGGCTCGTCGTGATCGCCGGCGGAAAATACACGACCTATCGGGTCATGGCCGCCGATGTCGTCGATGCTGCCGTCGCGCAACTGGATTCCTCGACCCGGGAGGAACCGATCCCCGAATCATCCACCGCCGATATTCCGCTCGTGGGCGCCGATGGCTATGCGGCCATGTGGGCCGAACGTGGTGGGCTGGCTCGAGAGGCTGGCTTGTCGACCGAGGCGATGGAGACGTTGCTGCGTCGGCACGGCGACCGGGTGACCGAGGTCTTCGAGGTGATGCGGAACGATCCGCGCCTGGCTGAGCCACTGATCGAGGGTGCTCCGTATCTGAAGGCTGAGGTCGTCGTCGCGGCGACCCATCAGGGAGCCTGCGATCTCGATGATGTCCTCACCCGTCGGCTGCGGGTGGCCCTCGAGGTTCCCGATCACGGTGAAGCGGCGGCGAGGGCTGCAGCACCACTGGTCGCGGAGGTGCTCGGATGGTCTCCGCAGGAGACGAGCGAGCAGGTGCAGCGGTACTGCGCGCACGTTGACATGCCGGGGTAGGTTCGAAGCCATGGTCCTCGTCGATGCTCCCGGTTCCAGCCATGACGACGCCGACCTGCTCCGACATCACCGGACAGTGAACGCATTGGTGCGACGTATTCAGGCGGGTACACATGCTGCCACGATCGATGTGCGGGGGCCTTTCACCGGCGAAGCGTTCGCGGCCTTGCCGATCTCGAAACCTGCGGATGTGCACGCGGCGGCCGTCAGGGCACGATCTGCTCAAGTGGCGTGGGCCGCTCGCCCGATCAGCGAACGGATCGGTGTTCTGCTGAGATTCCATGACCTGCTCCTCGATCGTCGTCACGAGGTACTCGATCTCATCCAGCTCGAGACCGGCAAGGCACGCCGTGATGCGAATGAGGAGGTGCTCGATGTCGCATTGAACATCCAGCACTACGCGCGCATCGCCCCGCGTGAGCTGCGTCCGCGACGACCGCGCGGCGCACTCCCGGTGCTCACCCGCGTGCGTCAGTGGCGCCACCCGGTCGGTGTCGTCGGAGTGATCGCACCGTGGAACTATCCGCTGACTCTCGCCGCGAGCGATGCGGTGCCGGGTCTCATCGCCGGGAATGCCGTCATCGTCAAGCCCGATGTGCAGACGTCATTAACAGCAGCCTGGGTCGCCTCTCTCATGGCCGAGGCAGGCCTGCCCGATGGGCTGTTCCAGGTCGTGACCGGCGATGGTCCGGTGATCGGACCGGCTGTCATCGATGCGGTCGACCACGTGATCTTCACCGGCTCGACGGCGACGGGTCGCATCGTCGCCGAGCAGTGCGCGCGCCGCCTGATCGGGTGCACCCTCGAGCTCGGCGGCAAGAACGCCATGATCGTGCGCTCCGACGTCGAACCGGCGAAGGCAGCGGCGATCGCCACGCGCGCGATGTTCGCCAACACCGGCCAGTTATGCATCTCGATGGAACGCATCTATGTCCACGCGGCTGTTTTCGATGTCTTCGTCGCTGAACTCGTCGACCGCGTGCGGGCGTTGCGTATCGGAACGACTCCCGGCTGGGGTGCGGATATCGGTCCGTTGATCAACGACAGTCACCTGGGCCGGGTGCAAGCGCACGTCGACGACGCGGTCGCGCGAGGAGCACAGGTACTCACCGGTGGGCGGGCGCGACCAGACATCGGGCCGCTGGCGTTCGAGCCGACCCTGCTCGCCGGGGTGACCGAGGAGATGACGCTGTGCCGAGAGGAGACCTTCGGTCCTGTCGCCGCCGTGTATCGGGTGATGGATGACGATGAAGCGGTGTGGCGGGCGAATGATTCCGACTACGGGCTGAATGCCTCGATCCTCAGCGCCGACGTGCGACAGGCGCGCCGGCTCGCCGTCCGCCTGAATGCCGGATCGGTCAACATCAATGAGGGATATGCCGCGACCTGGGGATCGGTCGCAGCCCCCATCGGGGGGCGACGGGATTCGGGGCTGGGCTATCGCCACGGCGCCGAGGGGCTGCTAGCCACGACCGAATCCCAGGTCATCGCCTCCCAGCACCTCATGGGATTCGACCCGCCCTTCGGCCTCGATGACGCCCGATGGGGACGAATCCTGAGCACGGCCGTGGGACTCATGCGACCCTGGAGGCCAACCGGTCGCGCGTGAGCGCCGAGGACGAGGAAGGATGGCGGGCATGGCGGGGTACGACTACGACGTGATCATCATCGGTTCGGGTTTCGGCGGATCGGTGTCAGCCCTGCGCCTGGTCGAGAAGGGCTACCGCGTCGGCGTCATGGAAGCAGGCCGTCGTTTCGACGAGTCGAACTATCCGAAGACCTCGTGGCGGCTGCGATCGTTCCTGTGGGCTCCGATGCTCGGCTGCACCGGTTTGCAGCGCATCCATGTCCTCAAGGACGTCGTGGTGCTCGCGGGTGCGGGAGTCGGTGGCGGATCGCTGGTGTACGCCAACACCCTCTACGTGCCACCGAAGCGGTTCTTCGACGATCCGCAGTGGGCAGGCATCACCGACTGGGCGAGCGAACTCGCTCCCTATTACGACCAGGCGTCGCGCATGCTGGGTGTCGCCGATAATCCGACGATGACACCGTCGGATGCGGTGATGAAGGCGGTCGCGGATGACATGGGAGTGGGGCACACGTTCCGGATGACCCCGGTAGGCGTGTATTTCGGCGAGGGTCCCGGTGTCGAAGCCGATGATCCGTTCTTCGGCGGTGTCGGGCCGCGGCGAACCGGATGCATCGAGTGCGGCGAGTGCATGACCGGTTGCCGGCATAACGCGAAGAACACGCTGCCGAAGAACTACCTCGGTCTCGCTGAGGACGCCGGCGCGGTCGTTCACGCGCTCACCACGGTGATCGGTGTCAGCGAACGACCTGAGGGTGGCTACACCGTCGAGACCAAGCACACCGGGGCCTGGGGCAAGCGCACCCGCACGTTCTCGGCGGAGCATGTGATCTTTGCGGCGGGCACGTACAACACCCAGAAGTTGTTGCACCGGATGCGTGATGAGGGCAAGCTGCCGCGGCTGTCGCGGACGCTGGGCCGCCTATCGCGGACGAACTCCGAGTCGATCCTGGGTGCGGTAGCCAAATCTGCGGATGCGGATTACACCCGCGGTGTCGCGATCACCTCGAGTTTCTTCCCGGATGAGAACACCCATGTCGAGCCGGTGCGATACGGCAAGGGTTCCAATTCGATGGGTCTCTTGCAGTCGGTGCTTACCCGTCCCGAACCCGGGGTTCCGCGGTGGCGCACCTGGACCAAGGAGTTGTGGAAGCAGCGGGGGAATGCGGCCTATCTGCTCAATGTGCGCAAGTGGAGCGAGCGCAGCGTGATCTCGCTGGTCATGCAGCCGGTCGATAACTCCCTAACCCTGACGGGTGCTCGCGGGCTGCTTGGGCGCTGGAAGTTGACGACGAACAAGGACGAGTCGAAGCCGGCACCGACCTACATTCCGGCGGCAGCCGAGGTGGTCGAGCGGGTTGCGGAGAAGGTCGACGGGGTAGCCGGCAGCAATGCCTTCGACAACTTCGATGCGGTGCTCACGGCGCACTTCGTGGGCGGCTGCGTGATCGGCGCCGATGCGGACTCCGGGGTCGTCGACGCCTATCACCGGGTGTTCGGCTACGACGGTCTGCACATCGTGGATGGTTCGGCGATCACGGCGAACCTCGGGGTGAACCCCTCGTTGACGATCACCGCGCAGGCCGAACGCGCGATGGCGATGTGGCCGAACAAGGGTGAGGCAGATGAGCGACCGGAGGTGGGCCAGCCCTATCGCCAGGTGGCCGCGGTGACGCCGAAGAACCCGGTGGTGCCCGACCATGCACCCGCCGCCTTGCGCCTGCCCATCGTCGAAGTCCGCTAGACCCGACCGGTATTCCCGGTCAGGCGGGGGCGCGAGACGGCCATCGACCGATGCTACGGCGGCGGATCCTCCGGCCACCGATCGCGAACCTCCTCCGGGCGCGACCCCTGGGTTCGGGGCTGGTCACGACCCAGTTGAGCCCCGACTCAGCGACCAAGGGGAGCAAAGTGTTTCCGCGGAAACACCGTCCTCAACGTGCGGCGATGATGACCCGGTTGGAGCGGACTTCACCGCCGTCAGCGATGAAGTAGACGTAGACCTTCTTGCCGGTCTTGCGCTGCCACCGGAAGGTGCCGTCGGGCTGGACGATCCGGGTGGAGCCGTCGCGGTATTGCAGCTCGCCGGCGAGTTTGACGCGGGCTTGCACGGTGGCGCCGACGAGTCCGGTGGTCTCACCGTCGGCGTAGACACCGGGCTTGCCTGCGACTGTTCCGCGAGTGCCGGTGATGACGATGGTCTTGGTGACCGGTGGGGTGGGGTTCTCCGGGGTGAACGGTTCGCTCGCTGCGGAGAAGGCTCCCCAGCCGGCGCCGTTGAGGGCGCGGGCGGTGGCGGTGTAGGTGGTGCCGTTGGTAAGTCCGGTGATGGTGCAACTCAACGCCGGTGCCTGCACGAGGCAGGAGGCACCGCCGGGGGAGAGGACGGCCTGATAGTCGGTGATGGGGAAGGAGCCTGCTGAGGCCGGGGCGGTCCAGGTGATGGTGGCGGAGGCGTCACCTGCGGTGCCGGTGACGTTCAGCGGAGCCGATGGTGGGTAGGTCACCGGCGGCGTCGGCGGCGTGGGTGCGGCTGCAGCGTTCATGGAGCCCGCCACATTGCCCGCGCGAGCGGTACCGATCTGTGTTTCTGTGATGGACGTCAAGTCCGGATCGGCTAGCCCGACGGCGGGAGAATTCCACGCCGGGATTGCCGTTGGCAGATAGTGCAGGCTGTCGTCACCGATTAGCGGCCCACCGTTGTTGCCGACGGGAGCCAGTAGGGGGTCCCCGTAAGCAGCGTTGGCGCCGGCATTGTTGGTTGTCGCTGCTGAAGTGAAGAGACTATTTCGGATGTTGGCGGTTGCGTTCAATTCTGCGTCCGCGTTCTGGGCGGCGGAGTTGCCACTCACGACGGAGTTCAGCAGGTTGATCGGGTCCGCCGCGTAGACCCCACCTCCATCTCCTCCGGTAGCAGTGTTCCCGGAAATAGTCGTGTAGGCAATCGTGTCGTCATACCCTTCGTCAGCGATGAAGAGGCCGCCGCCCGTTTGGGCCCTGTTTCCGGTGAACAGCGAATTCGTAACGGTCAGGTCGCCGTAGTACTTGTAGACGCCTCCTCCATTGAGTGCTGCAGTGTCATCTCCGTTATTGATGAAGGAGGACTCCGAAATGAGGGACCTCAGCATGTTGCCGGGTCCGGCGTAGCCATAGATGTACAGAGCACCCCCACTTCCGAAGTTGGAGCCATTGGAGTCGTTCCCGACGAACAGAGAGTTGGTGACTTGGACTCGGTCATAGGCATGTACGGCTCCGCCAAGGCTCCCCGCGTAGTTATTGTCGAAGACTGACTCTCGGATGACGAGTCCGGATCCGTAACCTGTGTATACCGCTCCGCCCTGGTAGGCCGAGTTCTCCCTGAACGTTGACCCCACGATGACCAATCCCGGGTCGCCACTCGGATCGTATGCCCTGCTGAAGATTGCACCACCACTGCGATTGTTGCCGTCGAACCAGCGTGTTGAGTTGCGCGCGAAGTATGAATCTTGGATGAGCACACCGGAGGTGTACCCCCTTAGGTGAATGGCCCCACCTCTGCCACCTCCGGCGGAAGTGCCGTTTGGTTGCAGGCCATTATTGGTGAAGACTGATTCACGTATGGTGATCTCTGGTTCGTAGTTGGCGTTGAAGGACCCGTTGGTGTAAATGGCGCCACCATATCTGCCGATCCATCCGCTATTGGCATCAAAGGTTGAATCAGATATGTGAAGGTCCATGTCGTAGGAGTAAAGGGCTCCGCCGTCCTGCGCCGCGTTACTGATGAAGTTCGTCCCTTGCAGCAGCAGAGCATCCATCTTGCCCTTCGCCTCGATCGCTCCGCCATCCGCCGTCGTGTCATCCGCGCCGGTCAGAGTGAGATCGGCGATGGTGACAGTGTCATCGCTCACACCGTCGGAGAGGTCGATGTACATGATCTGTGATCCGCTGGCAGCAGTCAGAGTGATGGAACTGTCGTCGCCAATAAGCGTCAAGGTTGTGTCGTCGATGTTAAGTCGACCCGACAGCTGAATGCTGGCGCCGATGCAGATGACTGAGTCGTCATTGCTCTGAGCGATAGCCGTGCGCAGTGATGTGTCGTCGTAGACAGTTGTGTCATCGGCGACGGCGCACAGTCCGGAACTGGTTGGACTGACGAAGGCCTGGCCCTGCTGGCTGCCGCCACTTTTGGGGCTGGCGTAGGTCGGCTGGGGCCGGATCGCCGCGAGGTAGGTGCCGAGCAGGCTGGTCGTCGCCAGCACGGCACCAGCGGCGAGGCGCTGGCGGCGGCTACGGGAGGACGCGGGACGGGGACGGGAGGCGCGTGAACTCATGCGCGCGAAACTAGGACCCCTAGTCCAGGTGATAGGAAATCCGCGGAGAAAACCGACGCGGTGGCCGGATACCGGCGAGATCAGGGGTGAGCGGGCTCAGGAGAGGCCTCGTCCAGCACCACCGACAACCGGGTGCCATCGCAGGCAGTTGCACAGCGATTCCATGATGTCGCAAACAGGTCGAGGAACGTCGATCCGAAGCCGGGGGGACCGTCATGTGCAGATTGGCCATCGTCGTATACCTCCACGCTGACCGACTGCCCATCCCCATGAATTCGCACTTCCACGTGCCTTGCCTCGCCGTGTTTGCGTGCGTTGAGCACAGCCTCTGTAACGATCTCGATGATCGCAGCGGTCGTCGCTGGCGAGGAACGCTCAAGCACTGCGAGTTCCACATCGAAGTCAACGGTCATTGTCGGGGCCCACACATCGGAGATCTCCTGCAGCGCAGACATAGGATCGTCGATCTTTCCGTCGAAGGAGTCATGAAGGCTTTCGAGAGCTGCCAGCGCTTCGCGCAGGTGCCCGTTCACCACGCTCGCTGTCTTAGTCTCGACTGAATCGCTGACGAAATGCGCCTGCGCAGAGATGAGGCGTGCCTGCACATGCCCATGCAGTAGGTTCGCCAGCCGGTGCCGATCGAACCAGATTTCCCTCCTCAATCGGGCCTCGAGTTCACCCATCCGAGCCACTGCGTCGGCGACGGACTCCTCGGCCTGGCGTTGTCTTGAGCGCAGCGCCGAATAGAACGATCCACCCAAGCCGAAGGCGACGGTGATGAACATGGGCAAGCTGATGGGCACAGAGAAACCAAGCTGCGATTGAACGCCGAGAATCACAGTGCTTGCAAGCATTCCGGCCACGCTGTAGGCCAGCAGCACTCCCAACCAAGGCGCAGGCCAACCCGGTCTTGGCCGAAAACCCCGGCGCCATGCCCATGCTGTCGCGAACATCGATATCGCGACGGCGACCAGAATGGTCCCGAATCCGGCCAGTAGCGGGGGTGGCGCAGGAAGGTTGGCGAGGATCCAGGGAGTTACAGCCGACAAGACGACGAGGGGCCACCATGGACGCACGGCCGCAGGTGTCGACGCGAAAGTATTCAGCGATCGCCACAGCGTCGGCTCTTTCGGTACAGCCGACCGATCCACTACGCGGGTGAACTCGCTGACCAGATCCTGTCGTGATGAATCCATCAATTCCCATGTCGCCGGGCGCAATACCTTATCGACCGCACCCGCGAGCGCGGGATCGAATGTCCGTGACGCCATTGGCGCCTGCTGTACCCGGCGTAATGAGTCTCGCAGCGGTTCCAGCCGATCCTGAAGAACACTCACCAGATCCCGGCGGGCCTGTGCCAGCATCTCGATCTCCTCTTTCAGGAGGACCGACAGTTCATGCCGTCGCAGGGCCAGTTCCGCGAGTGCCCGGCGGGAGGAAACCTGGGTCTCGGTGATGACGGAGACTGCCAGGGCGAACACGAAACTCGTCAGGAAAAGGCCGAGGGCACGGGCAGGACTCGATGTGGGTGAGAGGCCCACGAAGGATGCAGCCACGGTGACCGCGGCAACGCGGGCGAGACTGGCAAGGGCCCACGTCGTCGCCAAGGCCCACAGGGACACCTGCCGTCCGCGAACTATTCGAGCCCCGATCAGCGTGACGATCGCGAACGCGGCAATCCCCGAGAGTGCCGTCACGATCCCTTGCCTGACGGACCATCCCGGTTCGAAACTGTCGAAACGAAATTGCTGGAGTCCCGAAAGCACCACGATCGCAAGCACGGGTGCCACGGTGATTCGCCCACTCATGCGACCAGCTCGCGAGGTTGGGGGGAGCACGACCACATTCTTCACGCTGCACCCCACCGTCGTCAGCCCCTGCGGACGGCAGGGGAGAAAACCGACGTTTCCTCGTCATTGCGGGAGCGGATCACCAGAATGAGGACGTGGCAGAACCCGAAGCGCCCGGAAGTGGGGCCACCGGCGAGCCTCGGAACATTCCCGCACGGCACATCCTGGTCGTCGAAGACGATCCCTTCACACGATCCCTGCTGAGTCGCGTCCTCGAGAATGCCGGCTTCACGGTGACGACCGCGTGCACGCCAGCCGAAGCTGTCCAGGGGTTCACCAGCACGGATCCCGACGCTGTGATCCTCGACGTTCACCTCGGGGAGGGGATGAGCGGGGTCGACCTCGCCAACCGATTCCGCGTCGAAACACCGGGACTGGCGATCATCGCCGTCAGCAACTACCCCAACCCCACGAGTGCAGGCCTGCCCCGGAGACTCCCGAAGGACTCCGCCTTCATCAACAAGGCCGCGATCCTCGATGCCCAGAGCCTCCTCGACGTCGTCGAGGCGGCGCTGAGAAATCAAGGGGGTGAGGTTCGCATGAACCCAGAGACCATGGACACACCCATGGGTCGCCTGAGTGGAGTTCACATGGCGGTACTGCGCATGCTCGCCCAAGGCCTGTCCAACGCCGAGATTGCCCAGCAGCGCGGGAGCACGGTTCGCAGTGTGGAGCGTGCTGTGCACAAAGTGTTCGCGGAACTCGGTTTGAACGCGCGACCGGACATCAGCCCTCGGGTCGAAGCCGTCAAGATGTACGCGTCAGTCTTTGGAATGCCACCCCCGCGTTAGTCGCGCAACTGGCCGCCATCGGGGTGCGGTGACACCCGATGACGGCCAGTTGAGTGATCAGGAGTGCAGCTACACGCCGGCGGCCTTCGCCACGGCGCGCTTGGTGAGAACCTTCGCCAGGTGCTCGCGGTAGTCGGCCTTCGCATGCAGGTCCGACGTCGCACGGGTGCCGTCCGTGGCGTTCTCGGCAGCCGCGGCGATCGCATCGTCTGAAGCCGCAGCCCCAGCCAGTGCCGCTTCAACCGACGTCGCGCGCACCGGGCCGGGTCCCATGTTGGTCAAGCCGATGCGAGCGGCCTCGATGGAACCGTTCTGGCGCTTCACCGCTGCGGCAACACCGACGATTGCCCAACCTTGCGCGGTGCGGTTGAACTTCTCGTAGTGGTAAGCCCATCCCTCACCCAGTTTGGGAATGCGGATGGACACGAGGATGTCCTCGGGTTCCAGCGACGTGGTGAAGTAGTCGACGAAGAAGTCCTTCGCCGGGATATCGCGACGGCCATCGGGTCCGGCCACCGTCATCACCGCGTCGAGTGCCACCGCGGCCGCTGGCAGATCGCCTGCGGGATCGGCGTGGGCTAGTGCCCCGCCGAAGGTGCCGCGATGGCGGATCTGCGGATCGGCGACCGTCTCGGTCGTCATCGCGATCAGTGGTGCGTGCGTCTTCACCAACGGATCGTTCATCACCGCATGGTGGGTGGTGCCTGCACCGATGACGATCGCATCACCGGCGTCAGACACCCCCTGCATCTCGGCGACGTCACTGATGTCGATCACGACCTCGGGCGCGGCCATCCGCAGCCGAAGCACCGGCATTAGCGATTGGCCACCCGCGATGATCTTGGCGTCCTCACCACCGGAAACAAGTGCGGCGACCGCCTCGTCGACAGTGTTGACCTTCGTGTAGTCGAATGCGACGGGAATCATGCCGCACCGCCCTTCGCGTCCTCGATGGCCCGCCACACGTTCTGCGGCGATGCCGGCATGAGCACGTCGGTCACCCCCATCGGGCGGAGCGCATCGACGATGGCGTTGATCACCGCGGGAGTCGAGGCGATCGCACCTGCTTCGCCCACACCCTTGGTGCCCAGCGGGTTCGTCGTCGATGGTGTCACCGTCGTACCGGTGACGAACGATGGCAGATCCGCAGCACTCGGGATGAGGTAGTCGGCGAAGCTGGCGGTGAGCAGGTTGCCGTCCTCGTCGTATTCCACGCCCTCGTACAGCGCCTGGGCGATGCCCTGGGCGAGTCCGCCGTGCACCTGGCCTTCCACGATCAGCGGATTGACCTGCACACCGACGTCGTCGACGCACACGTACTTGCGGATCGTGGACTTGCCGGTCTCGGTGTCGACCTCGATCGCGCACAGGTGGGTTCCGTGCGGATAGGAGAAGTCATCCGGATCGACGGTGGCCTCTGCCTGCAGGGTCGGCTCGACCCCATCGGGCAGGTTATGCGCGCTGAACGCCTCGAAGGCCACCGCAGCAAGCGGCTGAGCCTTCTCCGGATCACCCTTGACGCGGAACGCGCCGTCGACGAATTCCAGATCATCCACCGAGCATTCCAACTGGTGCGCGGCGATGACCTTGGCCTTCTCGACGAGTCGCTCGGCGGCCTTCTTGATGGCTTGACCACCGACGGCCAGCGATCGCGAGCCATAGGTGTCCATGCCATAGGGAGCGCGACCGGTGTCGCCGTGCACGACCTCGATGTCCTCGACCTCCACACCGAGGATGCTGGCCGCGATCTGGCTCCACGCCGTCTCGTGACCCTGTCCATGCGGTGAGGTGCCGGTGATCAACTCGATCTTGCCGGTGGGCAGGGCGCGGATCGTGCAGTGCTCCCAGCCGCCGGCGACGTATTTCAAGGCACCCAGGGTGCGCGAAGGCGCCAGGCCGCACATCTCGGTGAAGGTGGAGATACCCAGGCCCAATTGCACGGGATCACCCGATGCCCGACGTGCCTCCTGCTCGGCACGCAGCTCGTCGTAGCCGAACAGATCCATCGCCTTGGCGGTGGCCGCCTCGTAATTGCCGGTGTCGTAGGTCAGCCCGGCGATCGTGGCGTACGGGAACTCCTCGTGCTGGATCCAGTTCATCTCACGCAGCTTCATCGGATCCATGTTCAACTCGGCGGCGAGTTCATCCATGATCCGCTCGATCGCGAAGGTCGCCTCCGGTCGACCTGCACCGCGGATCGCGTCGGTTGGCGTCTTGTTGGTGAACACGCCCACGCAGTTGAAGTCATAGGACTCCATCTTGTAAATCGCGGGGAACATGAACATGCCCAGCAGCGGGATTCCCGGGGTGATGATCTGCAGATAGGCACCCATGTCGGCGAGCAGATCGACCTTCAGGCCGAGCAACTTGCCGTCCTTGGTTGCGCAGATCTCGATGTCCTGGATCTGGTCGCGGCCGTGGTGGCTGGCCACCATGTCCTCGCTTCGGGTCTCGGTCCACTTCACCGGTCGGCCGAGATGGCGCGCGAGCTGCACGGCAAGGATCTCCTCGCGGTACAGCTGCAACTTGCCACCGAATCCACCGCCGACGTCAGGAGCCACCACGCGCAGAGCATTCTCGGGAAGACCGGTGACCAGCGACAGCAGCACCCGCAGGATGTGAGGAATCTGCGTGGCCGACCACACGGTCATCTCATTGCTCATGCCCATCGGCGACGCGACGACGGCGCGCGGTTCCATGTATCCGGCGATGATGCGCTGGTTGACGAAGCGGCGCTTGACCACGACATCTGCCTTTGCCTTGGCCTCGTCATACGGGATACCCGTGCCGGGTAGCGGGAACGTGTAGCACTCATTCGACATCGGGGCGCCTTCGCCGTCGTGCACAAGCGGCGCACCGGGCTGCAGGGCTGCTTCCATGTCGACCACCGCGGGCAGTGGCTCGTAGTCGACGTCGATCGCCTCGAGGGCGTCATATGCCGCGGTCTTGTCGGTGGCGAGGACGACCGCGACGGCGTCACCGACATGTCGCACCTTGTCAACAGCGAGTGCGGGGAAGGGCGGCATTTGGATGTCGTCGGTGACCGGCCACACGCAGGGAATCGCACCGTTGAGGTCACCGAGTTCGGCAGCGCCGTAGGCGGCGACCACATGCGGTTGATCGAGCGCCCCTGAAACGTCGAGCTTGGTGATCTTCGCGTGTGCCATCGGGCTGCGCAAGATGGCCATGTGCACGGTCCCGGGCAACTGGATGTTGTCGGTCCAGTTGGTCTGGCCGTGCAGTAGGCGGGCGTCCTCCTTGCGCTTGAGCGGACGGCCCATGGGGGTGCTGGTATCGAGGACCTCGGTCATTTCGCACCTCCCATCGCTTCGGCCGCGTGCTGGACGGACTTCACGATGTTGTGATAGCCGGTGCAGCGGCACAGGTTGCCGTGCAGCCCTTCGCGAATCTCCTCCTCGGTCGGATTCGGGTTTTCGCTGAGCAGGTCAACGGTGGACATCACCATGCCGGGAGTGCAGTAGCCGCACTGCAGGCCGTGGCACTCCTTCAAGGCCGTCTGGACCGGGTGCCAGTTGTCCTCGCCTTCGGCGAGTCCCTGGATCGTGGTGATCGAATGGCCGTCGGCTTGCACGGCCAGGACGCTGCAGGATTTCACGCTGCGTCCATCGAGCAGCACCGTGCAGGCGCCGCAGCTGGAGGTATCGCAGCCCACGACTGTGCCGACGCGCCCGAGTGAGTCGCGCAGCCAGTGGACCAGGAGCGTGCGTGGCTCGACTTCACCGTCATAGACGGTGCCGTCGACGGTCACGCTGATGGGAACGTGGGTCATATCTCTCCCCGAATCAGTACCGAAGGTGGATGTGTGGGAATCCGCCCGTCGGAGGGCCGAAGTGAGGTGACCTCGGTCACACCGGGGGCTTATCTCCGACGTTAGGGGAGATCGGTCGCCGATGGGGGCGGTTTCGCGCAAACACCTGACCGATGAGTGGCACACCCGGTAGGTTCTGGGCCGATCGGGGAGCGCCGCAGGGTCGCCGCGATCGAGGACGGACCGACAGACAATGCCTGTGACCAGGAGGAATTTCCCATGACCATGCCCCCACCTCCCGCCGCTGGCGGTGCCGACTTCGCCGACAACAGCAAGGGGACGACCGCCCTGGTGACCGGCATCATCGGCCTAGTCATCTGCCCGATCATCTTCTCGATTATCGCCATCGTCTTCGGCCGGCAGGGTATGGCTGCCGCGGAGCGCGGCACGGCGAACAACGGTGGCATGGCGAAGGCCGGCTTCATCCTGGGCATCATCGGCCTCGTGCTCGGCTTCGGCTATATCGTCATCGGCATCATCGCGGGAGCCTTCGGGGCCCTCACAGGGAACTGACCCACGACGTGTCGCACCCCGAAGACGATGACTCCGTCAATCGCGTGGCATAGGCTGCCGGCGCTCATCCCTTTGAGGAAGGAAGATCCATGACCCAAGCACCGCCACCGCCACCGCCCCCGGGTCCCCCGACCCCGCCGCCTCCTGGTCAGCAGCCCTACAGTGCCGCTCCCCAGAACGGCATGGGCACCGCGGCTCTCATTCTGTCGATCCTCGGTGTCATCGGCTGCATCCCGTTCATCGGCGGCATCCTCGGCATCGTGTTCGGCAAGATGGGCATGAAGAACGCTGAGGAAGGCCGGGCGACGAACTACGGACAGGCCCGGGCCGGCTTCATCATCGGCATCATCTCGCTGGTCCTGTGGGCGGTCATCGCGATCATCTACATCATCGTGGTGGTTGCGGTCGTGGCCAACGATCCGGACATCGTCAATCAGTAGAACGGCTGCCTGAACCGACTTCTGGCTGTGGGCAGCCACAGCCCATCGACGACGGCACGGCGCGAGTGACTACGCTCGCTGCCGTGCCGTCGTCGTCTGCTGCCGCTGATCGCGAGGTCGTCCTCGTCGTGGACTTCGGGGCTCAATACGCCCAACTGATCGCCCGCCGCGTGCGCGAGGCGCAGGTGTATTCCGAGATCGTGCCGCACACGATGCCGGTGGCTGAGATGGTGGCACGACGCCCGACAGCGGTGATCCTGTCCGGGGGGCCGGCGAGCGTGTACGCCGAGGGTGCTCCACGCATCGACGCCGCCCTCTTCGACGCTGGAATCCCGGTGTTCGGCATCTGCTACGGGTTCCAGGCGATGGCTTCGGCACTCGGTGGCACGGTGGAGCAGACCGGGGTGCGCGAATACGGCGGCACCCCGCTCGAGGTGACGAACCCCGATGCCGTCCTGCTCACCGGACTGCCTGCGACGCAGTCGGTGTGGATGTCCCACGGAGACTCGGTTACCCGTGCACCGGAGGGCTTTTCCGTCACGGCATCGAGTGCCGGTGCACCGGTCGCTGCCTTCGAGAACATCGAGCGCCGCCTCGCGGGGGTTCAGTTCCACCCCGAGGTGATGCATACCGACCACGGTCAGACGATGCTCGAACGTTTTCTGCACGACATCGCCGGCTGCGTGAGGGAATGGACGACCGCTGGAGTCATCGACGAACAGGCCGCTCGGATTCGCGAGCAGGTCGGTGATGGTCTCGTGATCTGCGGATTGTCGGGGGGCGTGGATTCTGCTGTTGCCGCGGCACTCGTGCAGCGTGCTGTGGGAGAGCAATTGGTATGTGTTTTCGTCGATCATGGGCTGCTGCGTGAAGGCGAGGCTGAGCAGGTGGAACGGGATTTCGTCGCGGCCACCGACGTGCGTCTCGTCGTCGTGGATGCCGCCGACCGATTCCTGGAGGCACTCGCCGGTGTGGAGGATCCCGAAACCAAGCGCAAGATCATCGGGCGGGAGTTCATCCGCGTCTTCGAGCAGGCTGCACGCGACATCGTCGCAGAGGCGGGTGAATCCGGACGCAGCGTGGATTACCTCGTTCAGGGCACTCTCTACCCCGACGTCGTCGAATCCGGTGGCGGCACGGGGACGGCGAATATCAAGAGCCACCACAACGTCGGTGGCCTTCCCGAAGACTTGACGTTCCGGCTCGTCGAGCCCCTGCGCACCCTGTTCAAAGACGAGGTTCGGGCGGTGGGAGAGCAGTTGGGGCTGCCGCCGGAGATCGTCTGGCGGCACCCGTTCCCGGGGCCGGGCCTGGCGATCCGCATCGTGGGGGCGGTTGATGCTGAACGGTTAGCCATCCTTCGCGCGGCCGATGCCATCGCACGGGAGGAACTGACTGCTGCGGGGCTCGATCGTGACGTGTGGCAGTTCCCGGTGGTTCTGTTAGCCGATGTCCGGTCGGTCGGCGTGCAGGGTGATGGACGCACCTACGGCCATCCGATCGTGCTGCGGCCGGTATCCAGTGAAGACGCGATGACCGCGGATTGGTCGCGCCTGCCGCATGAGGTCATCGCGGCGATCTCGACACGCATCACCAACGAGGTCCCTGCAGTGAACCGGGTGGTGTTGGATGTAACGAGCAAGCCGCCCGGAACCATCGAGTGGGAGTGATCCCGCTCGACATCGGCACACGAGTGGGAGTGATCCCGCTCGACATCGGCACGCGAGTGGGAGTGACGTCGTATTCGACACCGACCTGGGAATGGGAGTGATCCCGAGATGGCTGGCTAGGGTGGGGGTATGGACGTCGTCTACAACCTGATCCTCATACTGCATTTCATCGGCCTGGCCAGTGTGGTCGGCGGTTTCTTGGTGCAGATGCGCTCCAGTCAGAAGGGCGTCAACCCGGCGATGCTCCATGGAGCGCTGACTCAGCTGGTGACCGGGTTGCTCCTGGTGGGCCTGCCCGAGATGGGTGTGGCGACGCCGTTCCCCGGCTGGGAGAGCTGGGATCACGTCAAGATCGGCGTGAAACTGGCCCTGACGGTTGTCATCACGGTCCTGGCGTTCGTCGGTCGACGCAAGCCGCTGCCGCAGGTCGGGCTGTGGGGTGCGATCGGCGCACTGTCGATCGCCAACATCTTCATCGCAGTCCTCTGGTAGCCACGACCGGCAACCCCTTTCCCGTCTGAGTTACCTGAGTGGTCGTTAACTCCGCCGATTAACGACCACTCAGGTAACTCAGACGGAGTTCGGTGGGGTCAACTGATGTGGATGAGCTGGAACGTCTCGGCGTAGCGTCCTTCGGGCAACCCCGCCTGTGCCGCTGCCCCCGACAGCCAGCCGCGGATGCGCTCATCGAGATCGTTCATGTGCGCCGTCTGACTGGCATGGGCGCGTAGCGCGGTGAGTTTCGCGTCGACGAAGTCGGTGACATCGACTGCATGCGTAGGTTGCGGTCCCGCCATGATCCACACCTCGGGCACGACCCAGTCGACGAGGCCCTCATCGGCGAGCAACTCGGTGTGGGCGAAGGGATTGCGCGCATCGGGGTAGATCGCACAGAGAGCCGCCTCACCTGCGGCGAGGTGATCAGGATGCGAGGCCTGAATCCGCTGCCAGTTGCGCTCGGGGGACTGGATGAGCATCCGCTCGGGCCGAACCTGTCGGATCACCCGGCTGATGTCGCGGCGCAGGCCCATGGTGACCGTCAGTGAACCGTCGCGATAGCCGAGGAAGCGCACATCGGCGACACCCAGGCTTTCGCCGGCCGCGATCTGCTCGGCTCGCCGGATCTCCGGAATCTGCGAGCGGGGGACATCGGGGTCGAACCCCCCGGCATCGCCGTCGGTGATCACGCAGTAGGTGACCGCGGTGCCCTGGCTGACCCAGTGGGCCACGGTGCCGCCGGCGCCGAAATCCACATCGTCGGGGTGGGCGGTGACGACCAGGGCCCGCTCGACGGGGGGAACGGGTTCGATCGAGAGGTTCGGCTCGGCTGCCATAGCGGCCAAGTATCCCCTAGGGGCTCGGCTGGGCTGACGGGGAGCGGGTGGGCTGGTGGTCGACGCTGCGGGTCTGGGAATCGGGCCGGAATCGGGTGAACATCCGGGTGTCGGCGGGTGACCGGCCTCGATCAGCGGCTACCGTCGACCCACCATGATCGGTGCGCGGCGTTCCCTCACGCGTTCCGGGCGCCTGCGTGCGGCCGGAACCCCCATCGGTATTGCCCTGGGTGCAACGCTGGCGCTGGCGGCCGGGCTCCTCGCCCCCGCGGCGGCGACCGCCAGCGAGTCCTCCGACTCCGTCCCTGCGGTCCAGCCCCTCTCGCAGGAGTCCACCCCGGTCGTCGAGCCCACTGCCGAGGAGGCACAGGCTGACGAAGCGGAAGCCGACGAAACGGCAGCCGACGAGAAGCGGGCCGACAAGAAGAAGTCTGACAAGAAGAGATCCGACAAGAAGCGAGCCGAGCAGGATCGGGTGGCCAAGGCCGACGAGCCTGAGCTCCCGCCGGCCCCCGTCCCCGCGGTTCCCGCCGATCTCCCCGCCGTCGTGGACCCGCTTCCGGGATATCAGGGTCAGGGGATCTGCGATCCCACGCCCAAGTCAGGTTCACTGGCCTTAGCCCAGTTGATCAAGGACACCTACGGCTCGCTCGCGACGAGTGTGTGGATCCCGCGGGATTGCAGCATCGGCGGTCGCAGCGAGCACAAGGAGGGTCGCGCGGTCGATTGGATGATCAACCAGCGGATCCCGGTGCAGGACCAGGCGGCCGAGGCGTTCATCGATTGGCTGCTGGCTCCGGACGAGAACGGCAACCAGTTCGCGATGGCCCGCCGGCTCGGTGTGATGTACATCGGCTGGGGCGATGAGATCTGGGAGTCCTACCGCCAGGGTTGGAGCGAGCTGAAAGGCTGCTACTCCACCCCCGAACCCGCCTATGACAACTACTGCCACCGCAACCACATTCACATCTCGCTGTCGTGGGACGGTGCTGCTGCTCGGACGAGTTTCTGGGGTGGGTCGCCGACACCCGTGCCGTTCTGTCCCACGACCTATCCGATTCCGTCGAGTGAGCCCATGTCGATGGGCCGGGGGCTGGACTTCGTGGCGACAACCCCTCGACGGGTTCTCGATACCCGAACGGGGTCGGGTCTGGCATCGGGCGATCCGTGTCGATTGACGCAGAAATCCGGTGGAGGCCCGGGGGCATCCGTCGCGCTGAAGGTCGCCGATCTTCGCGGGGCACCGCGCGGTGACATCCGCGCTGTGGCCGTGCGCACCATCACCATCGGCTCCAACTCACCGGCTGCCCTGCGCGCGCTGACCTTCGCGGGGGAACCGATCGCACCCGTGAAGATCGGCGGACGCACCGAGGCCACCACGGTGATCCCGGTGGGCGAAGACGGCACGATCGCCTTCACCACCGATTCGGGAGCCACCCACCTGCTCGTCGATGTGCTCGGCTACTTCGTCGCACCGGCATCGGTGACGGCGGCCGGCACCGGATTGACACTCAGCGACGGCGCAGTGGTGTACGACACTGCAGATGACACGGTTCTCGGACCTCGTGAAAAGCGCGTCATCAGCCTGAACGTCGACGGCGACATTCCCCGCGGTGCTCTTATCTCGCTCACGATCAGTGGCGGTGAACGGTCCGGAAAACTCATCGTGCGACCGGCCGGCACCAAGCGGACGACGGCGACACCGGTGCTGTCCTACCGCCGAGCGGACATCTCGACGCAGACGTTGTTGACCAAAGTCAACGATCAGGGCGAGATCATCGTGGTCAACAGAAGCCGCGGGGCGGTCGATCTGAAGGTCGTCGTCGAAGCCGCTTCGTTGCCCTCGAGCGCGCCAGGTTCGCTCGTGGTGCCGGTTGCGCCCACGGATATCGATGGTCGACAGACATCACTGCGTCGAGTGCTGCGGGACGCGAAGGGATCTGCGGGTGTCGTATTGCAGGTTGATGCCGCAACGACGTCCAAGTCTGCGTCCATCCGGTACTGGTCGGGAACTGCGACGCCCACGGTGGTGCATGTCGGCCGGAAGTCCGCGCAGTCGTCGCTGATCGTGGTCCCGTTGACCGACTCGGCGCTCATCATGCGCGAGATCGTCGGCGGGGATGTCGATGTCAGGGCACGCATCGTGGCCTACCTCCGCTGATCTCGCCCTGCGCGGAGAGTCTGTCCGAGCTGACCCGTACGATCGAGTGGTGCTCGAGTTGAACCCCGCCCAGCAGGCAGCGGTCGAGCATCGGGGTACCCCACTACTCATCGTGGCCGGCGCCGGTTCGGGGAAGACTCGAGTCCTCACCCAGCGCATCGCCGAACTGATCCGCACAGGTGACGCGCAACCGGGGGAGATCCTCGCCATCACCTTCACGAACAAGGCTGCTCGCGAGATGGCCGACCGAGTGTCAGCTCAGGTCGGCGGTGCGGCACGTGCGATGTGGGTATCGACCTTCCATTCCGCCTGTGTGCGCATTCTGCGCCGCGAAGCCAAACGATTGGGCATGACGACGTCGTTCTCGATCTACGATGCCGCTGATTCCCAGCGCCTCATGGGAATGGTTCTGCGGGATATGGATATGGATCCCAAGCGTTATCCGCCGAGGTCCATGCTGGCCCGAGTCTCGAACCTGAAGAACGAGCTCATCGATGAGGAGACCTACCGATCTGGTGCCGAGCAACCAGATGAGTTGATCCTGGCGGATGCCTACGCGGATTATCAACGTCGCCTCCGCAGAGCCAACGCTTTCGATTTCGACGACCTGATCGGTGCCACCGTTGCACTCCTGCAGTTGTATCCCGACGTGGCCGAGCACTATCACCGCAAGTTCCGCCACATCCTGGTCGATGAGTACCAGGACACCAACCATGCGCAGTATGTGCTCGTCCGTGAACTCGTCGGACGTGGAGACGACGGAGTGCCGCCCGGGCAGCTGTGCGTAGTCGGGGACGCAGATCAGTCGATTTACGCATTCCGCGGAGCGACGATCCGCAATATCGAGCAGTTCGAGCAGGATTACCCCGATGCCCGGACGATCCTGCTCGAACAGAACTACCGCTCGACGCAGACGGTGCTCGATGCGGCGAACGCGGTCATTTCGCGCAATCCGCAGCGCCGGGATAAACATCTGTGGACCGAATCGGGGCCCGGTGCACCGATCGTCACTTACGTCGCTGATGACGAGCATGACGAGGCGAATTTCGTCGCTGAGGAAATCGACCGACTCGCTGACACCGAAGGCATTCGCCCCGGAGACGTCGCAGTGTTCTATCGCACCAACGCCCAATCCCGATCGATCGAGGAGATCTTCATCCGCCTGGGGATCCCCTACACCGTCGTCGGGGGAACGCGGTTCTATGAGCGGCGCGAGATCAAGGACGCGATCGCGTATCTGCGGGCGGTGGCCAACCCAGCCGATGATGTGTCGCTGCGCAGAATCCTCAATGTTCCCAAGCGAGGTATCGGTGATCGCGCAGAGTCGATGCTGGCCGCGTTCGCCGAACGTGAGCGCACCACCTTCGCCGAAGCACTCGACCGGGCCGATGATGTGCCCGGCCTGGCGACACGGTCGTTGACGCAGGTGCGGGCGTTCGCGTCGATGATGAACGATCTGCGTACGGTGGCCGATTCGGGAGCAGGGCCGGCCGTGGTGTTGCAAGCGGTGCTCGAGCAGTCGGGATACCTCGCGGAACTCACGAACTCCCACGACCCACAGGATGAGACCCGCGTGGAAAACCTCGCCGAATTGGAATCGGTCGCGGTGGAATACGAGCGTGACACCGATGATGCGGATCTGATCAGTTTCCTCGAGCGGATCTCGTTGGTCGCCGATGCCGACGAGATCCCCGACAGTGCCGATGACGGAAGCGGTGTCGTCACGTTGATGACCCTGCACACGGCCAAGGGGCTGGAATTCCCCGTTGTGTTCATCACCGGTTTGGAGGACGGGGTCTTTCCGCATCAGCGTTCACTCGCCGATTCCGGCGAGATCGCGGAGGAACGCCGACTGGCGTACGTCGGCATCACTCGGGCACGCCAGCGATTGATCCTCACCCGATCGCTGATGCGCTCGGCCTGGGGCTCGCCGGTGTCGAATCCACCGTCACGGTTTCTCGATGACATCCCACCGACCCTGGTCGATGTCCGACGCGATGAGCCGGTGCGATCGCCCACGACAGTGCCGAGTTCGTCCTTTGGCGGTCGCGCGACAACAGGTTCGGCCGCAGCGACCCGTCCGAGTTTCGGTCCCGGGGGCACACCAGCCCCCGGTGGTGTGGCGGTCTTGGACCTCGCGCCGGGCGAACGGGTGCTGCACCCGAAATACGGGATGGGCACGGTTGTCGGTGTCGAAGGAGCCGGTGAACGCGCCCAGGCCACCATCGACTTCGGCTCCGAAGGCACGAAACGGCTGCTGCTGCGTTATGCCCCGGTCGAACGACTCAGTTGACGCACCCGCCGTATTTCGCGCACGACCATGCCGGTGGAGCGGCTGGGATGCCCGGACGACGCCCTGACCAGATCGAGGTGGGGTCGGTGGGCGTTCGTCCGTTATTGACGCGCACTTCCAGGTGCAGGTGGACGCCGGTGGATTGCCCCGTGGTGCCCATCCGCCCGATGCGTGTGCCGGCGGTGACGCGATCCCCGACGGAAACCAGGATGCGGTTGAGGTGGGCATAGCGAATCTCGGTGCCATCACCACGGCGTATGACGACCAGTTTGCCGTAGCCGCCGCCGTTGAATTCCGCGGTGGTCACCCGACCCGAAAGCGCGGCGAAGACCGGGTCGCCGAGCTCGCCATCGAAATCGATGCCGGCGTGGCCGGTGGGCCAATAGGGGCCGATCTCACCGAAGGTTCCGCTGATCGGGGTGCCCTTCTTGACCGGATAAGCCCAGGGGCGAGTGCGCTTCTTGGATCGATCCGCAGCGGTCCCGGCCCGAAAGGCTGTGACGTCGGCGTTGGTGAGGACTGCCGCCGGAGATGATGTCGCCAGACCTAGCGCGGGCTGTCTGGCCGGCGCCGGCGAGGCCTGCGCTGGGCCGGCCATCACCAATGCGGCCAGGCCCAGCAGCACGAGGCTGCGGCGGGGGTTCATTCGACATGCCTAGCAGATGGTCTGTGACAGGTGCAAAACTCTGTGACATAAGTGTCATAACTACACGCCGATGCGACGGAAATCATCGTTTATCGGTGCCCTAAGCGACACTTTGGGTCGCATAGCCGGCCAGCCCTCCCGCTGCTCGCTCCTGCGCGACTCACAACGTCGGTTATCGGCCGAATAAGTGACGATTCGGGTCGCCTAGGGATAACGGTCGGCGTTTCAGGTCAGCCGATCAGGTCGGCGGATCGAGGGTGGCCAGCGTGGAGCCGATCTCGTGGATCACGCGGCTATCGACCGGGAGCGACATGTGGCCGATGCCCGGGGTGAACAGATTCCGGGCCGCCAGATCCGGGTGGCTGATCCGCGCGTTGCGCTGGGGGATGACGAGTTGATCGAGGTCCGACCAGACAGCGAGCATCCGGGTGGTGCAGCCAGGGGCGGGCTCGGCCAACTCGGTGATGACATCGGATCCGATGCGCATCTGGCGCACCACCGGGTGCGGGATGAAACGCGCCGGCAGGGTGCCCGAATGGGGGGTACCCAACGTGACCAGCGTGTGCACCTGGTCATCGCCACCGAGGCGCTGCACCAGGTAGCGTCCGATGAGTCCGCCCATCGAGTGACCGATGATGTGGACCTTGTCATGTCCGGTTTCGGCGAGCACATCGGTGACCAGTTCGCCGAGTCGCACGGCGACGGATCGGATGTCATCGGTCAGTGGCGAATAGTTCAGTGCATAAGTGGAGCCGAACCCGCGACGGCGTAGTCCGCGGCGCATCATGGCGAAGATCGATCGGTTGTCGACGAGGCCGTGCACGAGAACGATGGGCGTGCCTGCCGCGACGACGTCCCCGACGAGTAGTCCGCGCTGCGTTGGCGGGAGCCCTTCCAGTGACGTGTGCTCGAGTTGCAACCGCGCGCGCTCTTCGATGAATCCCAGCGGATACAGCGCGAGATGCGCGGCAACCCACGCTGTTTCGACACCGACGCCGCGCATTCCGCGGGGTGACAGTAGTGAACGGCGGGCGCGATCCATGGAACTCCACACGCCGCGCGAGCGGGTGGCGAGATCCTCATCCGGGACGGTGGAGTCGACGAGATCGCCGCTTCCGCCACCGATCGCCTCATCGGTCACTACCCCACGGTAACCAACGCGGAGGATCGAAGCGGTCGTGACCCGACCCGGAGTGTGCGATCGCGTGTCGCTAACCTTCAGCCGTAATGCAATGACATCCCACCGCGGGGCTTCTTCACCATGTGCTGCCCGACCTGACTTCGCGGGGGGATCTCCCCGGGAGGAGCGCGCAGGACGTGGATCTGTACGAGTACCAGGCGAAGGAACTCTTCGGCCGCCATGACGTGCCGGTCACCTCGGGGGAGGTGTGCACGACCGTCGAGGCGGCGCAGTCCGCTGCCGAATCAATCGGTGGTCCCGTCGTCGTCAAGGCGCAGGTCAAGACAGGTGGGCGGGGCAAGGCCGGCGGAGTCAAGCTCGCCGCCGACGCCGCAGAGGCCCGAGCGCGTGCCGAGGACATCCTCGGACTCGACATCAAGGGCCACATCGTCCGGCGCATCCTCATCACCCCGGCGACTGACATCGCCGAGGAGTACTACGTGTCGATCCTGCTCGATCGGGCGAACCGCGCCTACCTGGCGATGGCCAGTGTCGAAGGCGGGGTCGATATCGAGGAGGTCGCAGCGACCCGGCCCGAGGCGCTCATTCGAGAGCGGGTCGACGCACTGGAGGGGATGACCCCGGAGTTGGCGGCGCAGATCGCCGCGGATGCCCGGTTCCCCGACGCTATCCGCGGTGAGGTCGCTGGGGTCCTGGTCGGGTTGTGGCGGGTGCTCACCGGTGAGGATGCGACGCTGGTCGAAGTGAACCCGCTCGTTCTCGCCGACGACGGCGCTGTGCTGGCACTGGACGGCAAGGTCACCCTGGACGCCAATGCTCAATACCGCCACCCCCACCATGAGGAACTCGTCGACCGCGACGCCACCGACCCGCTGGAATTGAAGGCGGCCGAACTCGACTTGAACTACGTCAAACTCGATGGCCAGGTCGGCATCATCGGTAACGGCGCAGGTTTGGTGATGAGCACCCTCGACGTCGTTGCCTACGCCGGTGAAGAGTTCGGTGGGGTTCGTCCCGCCAACTTCCTCGACATCGGCGGTGGCGCATCGGCCCAGGTGATGAGTAACGGCCTCGACATCGTGCTGGGCGATCCGGATGTGCAGGCAGTGTTCGTCAACGTCTTCGGGGGAATCACGTCATGCGATGCGGTCGCCAGTGGCATCATCCAAGCCATCGGCATGCTCACCGATCGCGGAGATGCACCGACGAAGCCCATCGTCTGTCGAATCGATGGAAATAACGCCGAAGAGGGACGTCGGATTCTCAACGAGTTCGACCACCCGCTCATCGAGATCGTCGACACCATGGACGACGCTGCCCGCCGAGTTGCGCAGCGAGCCGCCGCCCGCCTCGAAGGGAAGTGACGAACACATCATGTCGATCTGGTTGAACTCCGACAGCCGCATTGTGGTGCAGGGCATGACCGGCTCCGAAGGAACCAAGCACACCCGTCGCATGGTGGCCAGCGGCGCGCAGGTCGTCGCCGGCGTCACTCCGGGAAAGGGCGGCAGCGATGTCGACGGAATACCGGTGTTCGACGATGTCGCCTCCGCGATGGCGCAGACCGGAGCGAATGTGTCCGTGGTGTTCGTGCCTCCTCGTTTCACCAAAGGTGCGGTGGAAGAATCCGTCGATGCCGGCGTGCCCCTGTGCGTTGTCATCACCGAAGGCGTGCCCGTGTTCGACACCGCGCAGTTCTTCCAGTACGCCCAGAACGCCGGAACCACGCGCATCATCGGACCGAACTGCCCCGGCATCATCTCGCCCGGACAGTCCAACGCCGGCATCATCCCCGCCGACATCACCGGCCCCGGGCGCATCGGCCTCGTCTCCAAGTCGGGGACGCTGACCTATCAGATGATGTATGAGTTGCGAGATATCGGTTTCTCGACCTGTGTCGGCATCGGCGGTGACCCGATCATCGGCACGACGCATATTGACTGCCTCGCCGCATTCGAGGCTGATCCCGAAACCGAGGCCATCGTGATGATCGGTGAGATCGGTGGCGACGCTGAGGAACGCGCGGCGGCGTTCATCGCCGACAACGTCACCAAGCCTGTGGTTGGCTACGTCGCCGGGTTCACCGCCCCCGAGGGCAAGACGATGGGGCACGCCGGTGCGATCGTCTCCGGCTCCTCAGGCACTGCGGCGGCGAAGGCAGAGGCTCTCGAGGCGGTTGGGGTGCGCGTGGGTAAGACGCCCAGCGCCACCGCGCAATTGATGCGCGAGATTCTCTCGCGTTAGCTCCGCGACCCGCGCGCCGTTGCCGGGTTCACCGGGCGTGACCTGCGACCCTTGTGGGCGTGGCCCGTCTGGTGGAACATGATCGCGACGAGGCGAATCCGGTCATCGTCTCCGGCGTCCCCAGTTCGGCTGCTTCATCGGCCATCGACCCCGACCAGCGCACCTGGCCGCCGCTGCTTGCCGGCGTGATCGCGGCGCTCGCCGCCTTCGCGCTCAGCGCCATCGTCTTCGCCATCCCGGTCTTCGCCCTGTGGCTGACCGCAGCCGAGGTCGGCCCCGCTTGGGACACCTGGACGGAGGTCGCCGCGATCACCGGCACGGCCTGGCTGGCCGGACAGGGTCTGCCGGTTTCCATCGGGGGTCTCACCGTGTCGCTGCTGCCCTGGGGGCTGGCGGTGATCCCCGCGCTGCTGCTGTTCCTCGCAGGTCGATGGACATCGCGGGTCGGTGATCTGACCCGCCCGGTCCACCTGGTGATCGTGACGCTTGCTGCAGTGGTCGTCTATGCGGGCCTTGCCGTGGGAGTTGCCATCTGGATCGACGACCCCTCAGCGGGCCTCGGCCGTGTCATCGCGACGACGGGCGTCTTGACGCTCGTCGCCTTCGGCGTGGGCTCGATGACCGGGGCGGGATTGACCTCCTCTGTCACCTCGGCACTGCCGGGCTGGTTCACCCGCGTGATCTCCGGGGCGGTGGTCTGCGTCGGTGTGCTCATCGCGGCTGCGGCGACCGCCGTCGGGGTTTCGCTGATCGCACATGCCGAGCAGACACATCGACTGCTGATGTCCTTGGCACCGGACCTCGCCGGTTTCATCGCGATCATCGTGTTGAGCCTGGGGTATCTGCCCGTTCTCATCGGCTGGGCGGTGTCGTATCTGCTGGGCATCGGGTTCATCGTGTCCAGTGGCGCGACCATCAGCCCGTTCAGCAGTGCCAGCGAAACAGCGCTGCCGGTGTTCCCGCTGCTGGGCGCCATACCCGAATCACCACCCGTGGGAGCCGCCGCGCTGCCCGTGATCGGCCTGATCGCCGGAGTGCTGGGTGGCTACACCCTCAAGCGGCGTGGGGCCGGTGGCTGGTCGTTCCTGGCGGAGGTCGCGGGCATGGTCGGGGTCGCCACCGCAGCGCTGTGGGCCCTGCTGGCAGCTAGTTCGGGATCCCTGGGAACGGGCCTGCTGGCGAACATCGGGCCGATCATCGGACCCACCCTCGGCGTGGCGGCACTGCTGTGGGGGGTCGGATCGCTCATCATCGTCATTCCGGTCCTTGCCGCGGGCCCGGCCGATCCCGATTTCGTCGCGGTGGACAGATCGACAACACCGGCGGCCCGTTTCGGTACTGACGATCTGGCCGGAAACAACGACCAGGTCGGTTCGCAGCATCAGCAGGAAGGACGCCTCCATGGCGAGCACCACCCGTAGCGCGCCGGTCGGGCGTGCTGCCGGTGCACCCCGCGCGCTGCCCGAAGTGGTCGAGGTGGTGCCCGCGTCCATGCCCCGGCGATTGGCGGGTGCCTTCGTCGACGGCCTCCTCATCCTGGCGCTCGTGGCGCTGGTGTGGTCCCAGGTCGCACCCTCGGGGGCTCCGGTCCAGGTGCGCATCGATGCCCAGACTGGTGAGCGCATCATCATCGGGCAATCCCTGTTCAATCCCGATTGGCTGAGCGTGCTGACCTTCGCGGTCGCGGCGGTCTATTTCATCGTCTTCCTTGCCGTCGCGGGACGCACGCCCGGTGGTTGGGCAGTGGGTATTCGATGCATCCGCGCTGACACGGGTGGGCGGCCTGGGTGGTCAGCCTCGACTCGTCGCTGGTTGGTGATCCTGGGGATCCCGGCGGTTATCGGCTTGCTTCCGGTGATCGGTTCGTGGGCGTGGCTGCTCACGCTCGTCGTCGCTGTCACCCCGCTGGCCGACCGGAGCGGTCGGATGCAGGGCATCCATGATCGGGCTGCCGGCGATCTGGTGGTCTACGACCGCTGAGCGGTCTCGTGGGTACGACCGCTGAGCGGTCTCGTGGGTACGACCGCTGAGCGGTGTCATGGGTACGACCGCTGAGCGGTCTCGCGGGTACGACCGCTGAGCGGTCTCGTGGGTACGACCGCGGAAAGGCACCCGCGTAGGCTGTGCGCCCGTGACCGTCCGGATCGTCGTCCTCGCTTCCGGATCGGGCACGCTTATGCAGGCCCTGATCGATGCACAGGAAGATCCCGATACCCCCTACCGCGTGGTCGGGATGGTCACCGATCGCGCGGATGCACCGGCGATCGTTCGTGCGGACAGGGCTGGTATCCCATCGGTCGTGATCAGCCCGGTCGATCATCTGGACCGAATGCAGTGGAATACCCGACTGGCTCAAGCGATCGAGGATTTCGCACCCGCATGGATCGTGTGCGCCGGATTCATGCGCATCCTCGGCGATGCGGTCCTCGACCGTTTCGCCGGGCGCATCGTCAACTCGCACCCGGCCCTGCTCCCATCCTTCGCCGGAGCGCACGGGGTTCGCGATGCCCTCGCCTATGGCGTCCGGGTCACCGGATGCACCATCCACCTGGTCGATGCCGGAGTGGACACCGGCCCGATCCTGGCTCAGGAGGCGGTGGCCGTGGAGCCGGGCGACGATGAGACCGACGTGCACGAGCGGATCAAGGTCGTCGAGCGCCGCCTGCTCGTCGATGTCGTGAGTGATCTGTGCCGCTATGGCTGCACGGTCGATGGAAGAAAGGTGACGATCCCCTGATGGAATCACGACGACCGATTCGCCGTGCCCTGATCTCGGTGTACGACAAGACCGGGCTGGAGGAACTGGCGCGCGCGCTCGCCGATGCCGGTGTGGTGATCGTGTCCACCGGGTCGACGGCAGCTCGCATCGAAGGTGCAGGGGTGCCGGTCACGCCCGTGTCCGAGGTCACCGGGTTCCCCGAGTGCCTCGATGGTCGAGTGAAGACCCTCCATCCGCATATCCATGCCGGACTGCTCGCTGATCTGCGACGCGATGACCACGCCGCTCAACTCGCGGACCTGGGTATCGAGCCCTTCGACCTGGTGGTGGTCAACCTCTATCCATTCTCGGACACCGTGGCCTCGGGTGCCGATGATGATGAGTGTGTGGAACAGATCGATATCGGCGGCCCGGCGATGGTGCGCGCATCGGCGAAGAACCACGCCAGTGTCGCCGTCGTGGTGTCGCCTGCTCGATACGGCCAGATCATCGAGGCGGTCGCTGATGGTGGTTTCACTCTCGATCAGCGCCGCGAACTGGCCGCTGACGCCTTCGCGCATACCGCTTCCTATGACACTGCCGTTGCGACGTGGATGCTGCGCGATCAGGATCAGCCGTCGTGGCGTGGCGCAACCTTCTCCCTCCTCGATGGACTTCGATACGGCGAGAACCCGCACCAGGAGGCAGCGGTCTACACCCAGCAGGGTGCGCCGGCCGGGCTCGCCCAGGCCCGGCAATTGCAGGGCAAGGAGATGTCGTACAACAACTACGTCGACGCGGATGCTGCACTGCGGGCAGCACGCGATCACGACGAACCGACTGTGGCGATCATCAAGCACGCTAATCCGTGTGGGATAGCCGTCGGTACGGACATCTCCACGGCCTATGCCAAAGCGTTCGCAACCGATCCGGTGTCGGCGTTCGGCGGCGTTGTGGCAGCCAATCGCGAGGTGACCGTGGAGATGGCACAGGCGATGGCCGAGGTGTTCACCGAGGTCGTCATTGCACCCGGCTATACCCCGGAAGCGCTCGCGGTCCTCGCTGAGAAGAAGAACCTGCGTGTCCTCGTCGTCGATCTGGCACGGCGTTCAACTGATGAGTGGCGAGCGATCAGTGGGGGACTGCTGGTGCAGACCCTTGACGCGATCGACGCACCCGGGGACGACCCGTCGAATTGGCAGCTGGTGTGTGGTCAACCCGCCGATGCAGCCACTCTCGCCGACCTGGTTTTCGCATGGCGTGCAGTGCGTTCGGTGAAATCCAATGCGATCCTGCTCGCCGCTGATCAAGCAGCCGTCGGTGTCGGCATGGGACAGGTGAATCGTGTCGATTCGGCCCGACTGGCTGTCGCGCGCGCAGGTGAAGAGCGGGTGCGTGGGGCAGTCGCTGCTTCCGATGCGTTCTTCCCGTTCCCCGATGGGCTCGAAGTGCTGCTTGACGCGAGTGTTCGCGCAGTCGTGCAACCGGGGGGGTCGGTGCGCGATGCGGAAGTGATCGCGGCCGCCGATGCCGCCGGTGCGACGATGTACCTGACGGGGACGCGACATTTCTTCCACTGAGCCGGATGGCTCCGCAGAGTCAGCATCGGCCGTATCAGCAAGACGGGCCACTCCTGTCGCACCGGTGAGGTGGTGGAACGCGCGCGCTGCCATCGGTTCGGCAGCAGTCGTGGTCGGGGCCCTGACCGCCTATCAGTCGCGGGTCAACGGTGAGTTGTCCGTGGCGACAGGCAACGGTGTCCAAGCAGCGGTAGTGAGTTTCGGCTCGGGATGGCTCATTCTCACCGTGATGCTGCTAGTCGCGGCCCGGTATCGCGATGGTCTCCGCCGGGTGGTCCGTGCTGTCCGCGAAGGCCGGATGCCCTGGTGGCAGATCACCGGCGGGGTCTTCGGGGGATTCTTCGTCGGTGTGCAGAGCATCACCGTCCCGCTCATCGGTGTTGCCGTGTTCACCGTGGCCGTCGTCGCCGGTCAAAGTGGCAGCAGCTTGATCGTCGATCGTGCGGGTTTCGGCCCGGCGGGTCGGCAACCGATTTCTCTTGCGCGTATCGTCTCCGCTGTTCTCGCTGTGCTGGCCGTGGGAATCGCGGTGTCGAATCGCATCGAGGCATTCAGTGTGGCTGAAATCTGGCCGATCGCGATCGCGGTCACCGCAGGTTTGCTGATCGCCTTCCAGCAGGCGATCAACGGTCGTGTCGGAGCCGTGGCGCATCAACCGATTTCCGCGGCATTCATCAACTTCACACTCGGTTTCGTCGTTCTTGGTGCAGCGCTGGGTATCGCATGGGGACTCAGTGATTTCGACCCGGGCCCCCTGCCAGCCGGTCCCTGGTGGATCTACACCGGTGGCGCAGTGGGTGTCGCCTTCATCGCGACCGCAGCCTGGGTGGTCCAGCGCCTCGGTGTGCTGCTGTTCGTGCTGCTGTCGGTCACCGGTCAACTCCTCGGGGCCTTGATCTTGGACATCGTGGCGCCGACACCCGGCGCGACGGTCGAGTTGACGTTGATCATCGGGGTGGTGGTTGCGGGAGTCGCGGTCGCGGTCGGATCCCTACCGCAGTGGTGGAACCGGCCACGCAGCACATCTTCACACGAGTTGCCCCGCGCGCGAAACACCTGACGCTGGAGTACTAGGTTCATCGCCTATGAGCGCGACGATCTTGGACGGCAAGGCGACAGCGTCTGCTGTGAAGCATGACCTGACGGAGAGAGTCACCCGTTTGGCTACGGCCGGTCGAACGCCGGGCCTGGCAACGGTGCTCGTCGGCGACGACCCGGGCAGCCACTCCTACGTCGCGGGCAAGCACCGCGATTGTGCCGAGGTGGGCATCGCCTCGATCCGCGTCGACATGCCTGCTGATTCGACCCAGGACGAGGTCGAGCGAGCCGTCGAGGAGCTCAACGCCGATCCTGCGGTCACCGGCTACATCGTGCAGTTGCCGCTCCCGAAAGGCCTCGATGCAAATCGCGTGCTCGAGTTGATGGATCCGAGCAAGGATGCCGATGGCCTGCATCCGACGAATCTGGGCCGCCTCGTCCTCGGCGTGGACGCACCCCTGCCCTGCACGCCGCACGGGATCATCACCCTGCTGCGCGCCTATGACGTACCGCTCTCGGGTGCAGAGGTCGTGGTCATCGGGCGAGGAGTGACCGTGGGTCGTCCGCTGGGGCTGCTGCTCACCCGCCGAAGCGAGAACGCCACCGTCACGCTGTGTCACACCGGGACGCGTGACATTGCCGATCATTGCCGCCGGGCGGACATCATCGTGGCCGCTGCCGGTGTGCCCGGGCTCGTGGCCGCTGACTGGGTGCGTCCGGGTGCCGCGGTGCTCGATGTCGGTATCACGCGGACGGAAGCGGGACTCGTCGGTGATGTCGACCCTGGCGTGGTCGAGGTCGCGGGCTTCGTCGCCCCGATGCCCGGCGGCGTGGGGCCGATGACCCGCGCGATGCTGCTGGCCAACGTTGTCGCTGCGGCTGAGCGGGCCACAGCGCAAGCGTAGGCTGACCGACGTGGGTGAATCCGGCTCCGGTGCAAATCCAAGAGATGAGTCGGCGAAGCCTGCTCTCGCGCCCGTAACGCCTTTGCACCCGCGATCGCGTCGATCCCTCGACCTGCTTCGGCAGTGGCCGCTGATCCTCGTGCTGGTGATCATGGGTATCGCTGTGGGATTCGTCGCGCTGGATCAGTTCCGGGTCGGTTCGATCCTGCTCGCAGTCGGTGTGCTCGCCGCCTTCGTGCTGCGGCTCGTCCTGCCTGCGGCGCAGGTCGGCATGCTTGCCGTGCGCGGACGCTCCATGGATCTCATCGTGCTGGGCTCACTCGGTGGCGCGCTGCTGGTGTTCGCCCTCTGGGTGCCCCCGCCGTCCTAGCCGCAGCCGCGCTGGATAACCTCAACCCAGCGGGATATCTCGATGTCAAGACATCTCCTCGATCGGAGTTCGCCGCGACTGAGGGATGCTCGAGCGAAGGGAAATCCTGCAACAACCGTGGTCGTCGGAATTTTTTCGTCTTGCGAGGTGGATCCGCATGTCCCCAGCCCCCGTCAACGTCGCCGTCACCGGTGCGGCCGGTCAGATCGGCTACGCCCTGCTGTTCCGCATCGCCTCCGGTGCCCTGCTGGGTCCGGACACTCCCGTGCGGTTGCGGTTGCTGGAGATCACGCCGGCGCTCGGTGCCGCGGAGGGAACGGCGATGGAACTCGACGACTGCGCCTTCCCGCTGCTGGACGGCATCGACATCACCGATGACCCGCGAATCGCATTCGACGGAGTCAATGTCGCGCTGCTGGTCGGGGCCCGTCCGCGCGGACCGGGGATGGAGCGTCGCGATCTGCTCGAGGCCAACGGTGGAATTTTCAAACCCCAGGGTGAGGCGCTCAATTCAGGTGCGGCGGACGATGTGCGCATCCTGGTCGTCGGTAATCCCGCGAATACCAACGCTCTCATTGCGTCGGCGCATGCACCTGACATTCCGGGTGAGCGGTTCACCGCGATGATGCGCCTGGATCACAACCGAGCGATGACCCAGGTGGCGCAGAAGGTCGCAGCGCCGGTGTCCGATGTGACCCGGATGATCGTGTGGGGCAACCACTCCGCGTCGCAGTACCCCGATCTGACCCACGCCGAGGTTGCCGGGCGTCCTGCCCCGGCGGTCATCGATGATCCCGCCTGGGTCACCGACACGTTCATTCCGACTGTCGCCAAGCGTGGCGCAGCCATCATCGAGGCGCGCGGAGCGTCATCGGCGGCATCGGCAGCGAATGCGGCGATCGATCACGTCCATGACTGGGTGTTGGGCACTCCCGCGGGCGACTGGGTATCGGTGGGTTTGATGTCCGATGGCTCCTATGGCATCCCCGAGGGAATCATCGCCGGAGTCCCATGCACCAGCGAAGGCGGGCAGTGGAAGCGTGTGGAAGGCATCGACATCGATGCGGAGTCGCGCGCTCGCATCGATGCCTCGGTGAATGAACTCATCGAGGAGCGCGACGCCGTGGCATCCCTCGGGCTCCTATAGCCGGGAGCAGTACGAAATCGAAGCGTAAAACCGGTACTCGAATCCCGAATTTCCGAATCCTGAACATCCAGTAGGTCGAGAGAGCGAAGGACACCAGCGTGGCGAAGATCAAGGTAGACAACCCCGTCGTCGAACTCGATGGCGACGAGATGACCCGCATCATCTGGCAGTTCATCAAGGACCAGTTGATTCTTCCCTATCTCGATGTCGACCTGAAGTACTACGACCTCGGGATCGAATACCGCGACGCCACCGATGATCAGGTGACAGTCGACGCAGCCCACGCCATCCAGGAGTACGGGGTGGGGGTGAAGTGCGCGACGATCACACCCGACGAGGCTCGCGTCGAGGAATTCGGGTTGAAGAAGATGTGGCGTTCGCCCAACGGCACGATCCGCAACATTCTCGGCGGCGTCATCTTCCGTGAGCCGATCATCATCAACAACATTCCCCGCCTCGTGCCGACGTGGACCAAGCCGATCATCGTCGGCCGGCATGCCTTCGGTGACCAGTACCGGGCGACGGATTTCAAGGTCGAGCAGGCAGGCACGCTGACGATGACCTTCACCCCGGCCGATGGATCCGAGCCGATGGAATTCAATATCTTCGACTTCCCGGCAGGTGGTGTGGCCATGGGAATGTACAACCTCGACGAGTCGATCCGTGACTTCGCGCGCGCTTCGTTCCGCTACGGACTCGCCCGCAACTACCCCGTCTACATGTCGACGAAGAACACGATCTTGAAGGCCTACGACGGTCGGTTCAAGGACATCTTCGCCGAGGTATTCGATGCCGAGTTCAAAGCCGACTTCGACGCAGCCGGTATCACCTATGAGCATCGACTCATCGACGACATGGTCGCTGCAGCCTTGAAGTGGGAGGGCGGCTACGTCTGGGCCTGCAAGAACTACGACGGAGACGTGCAGTCGGACACCGTCGCACAAGGATTCGGATCGCTCGGATTGATGACCAGCGTTTTGATGACCCCGGATGGCAAGACCGTCGAAGCCGAGGCCGCGCACGGCACGGTCACCCGGCATTACCGCCAGCATCAGCAGGGTAAGCCGACCTCGACCAACCCCATTGCGTCGATCTTCGCCTGGACTCGCGGGTTGGAGCATCGCGGCAAGCTCGACGGCACCCCGGAGGTCTCGCAGTTCGCCCAGACTCTCGAGCGCGTGTGCATCGAGACAGTCGAGTCGGGCAAGATGACCAAGGACCTCGCCCTGCTCATCGGCCCTGATCAGCCGCACCTGACCTCCCAGGACTTCCTCGCCGCGATCGACGAGAACCTGCAGCAGGCGATGGCGTAGCCCTTCTCCGGGTAGATCAGGCCCTTTTGGGGCACTTTTCACCCGAAGAATCACCCGGACATGGAAGTAGGAGGGTCGATGCGGGTTACGACGGCGAATGTCAACGGTATTCGCGCGGCCAACCGTCGCGGTGGCCTCGAGTGGCTGGCCACTGACGCTGCCGACGTGATCTGCCTGCAGGAAGTCCGGGCCACGCCCGAGCAGGTGCAGGCCGAGATCGCCGACACCGGATTGACGGCGTGGCACCTGGCGTACGCCGAATCGGCGGAGAAGGGCCGCAACGGGGTGGCGGTGCTGACCCGCACCGAACCGACCGATATTCGCATCGGTGTGGGCGAGGAGTATTTCGCCGACTCTGGTCGGTGGATCGAGGTCGACATCGATGCGCAAGGTGAGCCGCTGACCGTCGTCAGCGCGTATATCCATTCCGGCGAGGTCGGTACCCCGCGCCAGGATGATAAGTACCGCTTCCTCGATGCTGTCGATGCACGCTTGGCGAGCCTGAAGCGTCGAGCGAGCCGACGAAAAGGCCACGTGCTCGTTGCGGGGGATTTCAACATCGCCCATGCCGAGGTGGACATCAAGAATTGGAAGGGCAACCTGAAGAACGCGGGATTCCTGCCCGAGGAACGGGCCTATCTGGACAGGTGGTTCGGACCTGCCGGCAGCGGTAAGGGACCGTGGGTTGACCTCGGCCGCGCACTGGGTGGGCCGGGTCCAGGGCCCTATACCTGGTGGTCGTGGCGGGGGAAGGGTTTCGACACCGACGGCGGCTGGCGGATCGATTACGTCGTCACCACACCCGGGCTGGCCGGACGCGCCCGCGAAGCCGTGGTGGGCAAGGCGCCGACCTACGCCGAACGGTGGAGTGACCACGCACCCTTGAGCGTCACCTTCGACGACTAGTCTGCTGCCCCTCCTCCCCCCTTCTCCTACCCCTTCTCCTACCCCTTCTCGTCTGAGTTACCTGAATGGTCGCTAACTGCCTCAGTTAGCGACCATTCAGGTAACTCAGACGAGTGGGACGGGGGGTGGTTGGTGGGTCGGCGACTACTGTGGGACCCGAGCCCTGCAGGCGACGGGCGGCGGGCTACTGGCGATGAGCCCACGATGCG